>JBGATX010000034.1:0-39185 GCA_044228975.1 Planctomycetota bacterium
CTGCGCGGGGCTGCGGAACCTCCGCGACTCCACGCCCAGCGACCGCCGCGCTCGCGACCGACGGAACGAGGACCTGGACCAACAGGCACACGACACCGAGCGCAGGCCTCAGCCTGCGCGCCGTCGACGAACTCATCTCGACCTTCCTTCCGCGGCGCACGCGCGCCGCACACGGGTCTCGGACTCGGCGCGGAAGCCCCTCGCTCCCGCGCCGTGGATCTCGCCCGCGCCCGCGCGCGTCATCGCGGAGCAGGTCGCCGGCGCCACGTGCGGCTCGCGCGCCGGCCCGTTGCCGTGGACGAGGCAACGTTTCACGTGCTCGCGCAGCCTCTCTCGCGCGCGAAAGAGGCGCGTCTTCACCAGCGCGGGATCGACCTCGAGCGACTCCGCGATCGCCGGACAGGCCTCGGCGCCGGCGTAGAAGCTGTCGAGCACGAACTGGTCGTCGCCGTCGAGCTCCGACAGGGCGTCCGCCATCCAACCCAGGAGCTGGCGCCGCTCGACGACGCGGTCGTCGACCCGCACGCGCTCGTCGTCGAACGTCTCGCCGGGCGCGGCCTCGCGGCCCTCGAGCTTGTCGAGCAGCTCGTCGTCGACCTCTTGCGTGCGCCGCCGCCGCTTGCGCCGCCGATGATCCGTGAGCGCGTTCTCGGCGATCCGCAACATCCACGCGCGAAGGCTCTGCGGCTCGCGCTCCACCCTGCGGAAGCGCGCGGCTCGCAGCAACGCTTCCTGCACGACGTCCTCGACGTCGTTCTCGTCGTACAGCCTGGGGCGCAGGTAGCTGCGCACCAGGGGCTGGAGCTCGTCCAGCCCGACCCACGCACAGGTCGATTGCTCGTTCATCGCCAAGATTCCTCGAGAGTCGCCCTGCGTGGCGCTGCGAGACGGCTCGCGACGCGCTCAGCGCTCGGTGCGCGACCAGGAGACGCGCACGCGGCTCCGCGATGGCGTTCCACAACTCCCGCCGGCCGCGACGAGCGCGAGCCGCCGCGACGCGGATCGGGGAGCGCGGCGCATCGAGAGCGCGCAGGTCGCGCGCAGGCGGCGTCCGGCGTCGCTCGCACGCCCGCAGGCGCGTCGCGGGGCCACGCCACGCCGCGCATTCCGCGCTTTCGCACGCAGCGGAAGCCGCGCGCTCACGGACCGGTTCGAGCCGAGCAAGGCTCGCGTTCTCGGGCTCAGAGCGCGACGATCATCGCGTGGGCGAGCCGCGCGGCCGCCTCCGGCCCGCACAGGTCGCTCACCAGCGCCAGCGCGAACTCCATGGCCGTGCCGGCACCCTGGCTGGTGGTGATCGCTCCCGAGCGCACGACGCGCGCATCGGTGCGCACGAAGGCGTCGACGAGTTCCTTGCGCACGGAGGGATGCGAGGTGACCTCGATGCCGCGGATCACGCCCGCCGCTTGCAGGACGATCGGCGCGGCGCAGATGGCCGCCGTGCGCCGTCCGCGCTCGTGCAGGCGCCGCACGAGGCCGAGGACGCGCTCGTCGGCCGCGAGGTTGCGCGTCCCGGGCATGCCGCCGGGCAGCACGAGCACGTCGAAGAGCTCGAGATCGAGCGCGCCGAGCTCCGCGTCGGCCACGATCGCGATCGCGTGCGATCCGCGCACCTCGCGCCCCTTCAAGGCGGCGACGGTGACGTCGAGATCCGCTCGCCGCAGCACGTCGATGATCGTCACGGCCTCGATCTCCTCGAAGCCTTCGGCGAGCGGAACGAGGATCTTGTGCTTGCTGGGCATGCGATGGCGCGGCGCGCGGCGCCGTTCGTTCAGCTGAAGAGCTCGAGCGCCGGCGCGGCTGGCGCGAGGATGCGCTCCGGCGCCACCCCGAGCACGCGCTCGAGCACGCTGGCGTACACGGAGCGGAAGTCGACGCGATGCAACGGATCGCGATCCTGGAGCTGCGCGAGATCGGGAGCCTCGCCGTGCAAGCCGCCCTTGACGCCCGGACCGATGAGGAAGACAGGCGCGCACGTGCCGTGATCCGTCCCCTGGCTCCCGTTCTCCGCGAGACGCCGGCCGAACTCGCTGAAGGCGAGCACGACGACCTCGCGCGCGCGACCGCTCTTCTCGAGGTCCGAGTAGAACGCGTCGATGCCGTCGGAGAAGGCTCGCAGGAGGTTCGCGTGCGCGTCCTTCTGGCGGGCGTGCGTGTCGAAGCCGGAGTGGTTCGCGTAGTAGACGCGCGCTCCCAGACAGCCGTCGATCAACCGCGCGACCTGCGCGAGCTTCGCGCCGAAGCCGCGCGGGTATTCGACCTGGTTGCGACCGGCGTCGAGGCAGTCGCGCACTCGCTCGGCGGCCTGCAAACCGGCCGCGGCCGTCGCGCGCACGAGATCGACGTACGCGCTCGCGCCGCCCGACGTCGACGGCGGGGACGTCGACGGCTGGCAGAGGCGCCGGAACGTGTCGAGCTGCGCCGCTCGACCCTGCTGGAAGCGTCGATCGGCGGCGAGCGTCAGGCTCTCCCCGCCGTCGAAGGCGAGGACCGGCGCGTGTTCGCGCGCGAGCGCGAACGGCACGGCGTTCGACATGCTCAGACCGCGCTCGCCGCCCTCCGGTGCGCGCGCACCGTTCGCCTCCATGGAATCGAGCGCGCGACCGAGCCAGCCCGCGCGCTGCGCGTGATCCTGCGGATCGCCGCGATGCCAGATCGCCATCGAATGGAAGTGGGAGCGATCCTGCTTGGGGTAGCCGACGGCCTGCACGATCGCGACCTGGCCCGCGTCGTAGCGCTTGCGCAGCGCCGTCATCGACGGGTGCAGACCCGTGTGGTCATCCAGGGCGAGCACGTCTTTCGCATCGATGCGCAGCTTCGGCCGCGCCTTCTGATAGATGTCGTCGGCATAGGGCACGACCGTGTTCAGCCCGTCGTTGCCGCCCGAGAGCTGAACGACGACGAGCACGCGCGCTGCGTCGCTCGCCGGCGCCGCCGGTTGCGCATCCTGCAGCTCCTGCGCACGCGCCAGATCGCGCGCGAGCAGCGCTCCCGCGCCGAGCGCGACCGAGGAACCCAGGAAGCGCCTGCGCGTGATCATGCGAGCTGGTACTCCGGGCTGGCGACGATCAGGCGCACGACGCCGCGCACCTTCTCGTCGAGAGCGGCGGGCGTCGCCTTGAAGGCCACGACCTTGCCGTCCTTGTCCTTCGATTGCAGGTAGAGCTCGAGCTCCGCGCGCAGGACCTCGCTCGCGCGTCCATCGAGCAGCGCGTCGCAGAAGCGCTCGACCACCGCGCGGCCCGCATCGCTCTTACCGACCCACGCGCCGGGCTCGAAGCGGCCATCGCCGCGGATGCCGCGCTGCGTCGCGAGCGTGTTGGCGAAGTTCGCGCGCTCGAAGAGCGTGGCCGTCGTGATCCACGCGAGCCCGCCGGCCCAGCCGTCGACCGCGGGCGGATTGAAGAGCGCCTGCCCCATGCGCGTCATCAACGGCGTGAGCGAGCGCAGCGGCACGCCCGCGTCGAGCTCGCGCATCGCGCCGACGACGAACTCCGCCGGGCTCTTGACCTTGGCACGCAACGCGTCGTCGGAGACGAACTCGCTCGAGCGCAACAATGTCTCCATCACGGCGCGCAGGTCGCCGCCGGACTCGAGGTAGCGCCGCGCGAGCCGCTCTTCGAGCTCCGCGTGCCCGCGATCGGTGACGAAGAAGGCCACGAGCTTGTGCGCGAGGCGCTTGGCCGTCGCGGGATGGTGCGCGAGCGCGCGCAGCACGTCGTCGCCGTTCCAGTCGAAGCTCTGGCCCAGGATCGTCTTCCTGCCGCCGTCGTGGTCCTTCTCGTCGAAGAAGAAGCTGCCGTCGCGCTGCTTCCAGCCCGTGAACGCGCGCGCGATCTCCGGCACGTCCGATTCGGCATAGTTCCCGATGCCGAGCGTGAAGAGCTCGAGCAGCTCGCGCGCCCAGTTCTCGTTGGGCTGCGCCTTGGTCGACTGCGTGTTGTCGAGCCAGATGAGCATCGCCGGATCGCGCGCGACGGCCGTGACGAGGTCCTCGAAGCGTCCGAACGCGCGCTCGCGCAGCATGCGGTTCTGCGCCACCATCCAGGCCGCGCGATCGACCTTCGAGGCACCGGTGGCGAAGTGCCCGTGCCAGAAGAGCGTCAGCTTCTCGAGCAGCGGCCGGCGCGTGTGGCGCATGCGGTAGAGCCACCAGGCCTGCGCGTCCTCGAGCACGGTCAGGTCGAAGAGCTCGCCTTCGAGCTCCTTCAGGCGCGCTTCGAGCGGATCGTCGACGCGCTCGGGATGCAGCAGCTCGTCGACGCAGGCGTCGAACCCGCGTTTCGTCGCCTCGGCCAGCTCGGCGCGCGACAGGCCGAAACCCGCGCGGCGATGGAGATGGGCGATGCGCAGTTCGTGTTCGTCGAGCACGTCTCGCGCGGCGAGGGGAGCGCCGGCAGAGTTTCGTTGTACGCGCGCCGCGCGATGCGCGCAATGCGGGGCGTCGGCGGGTGCCGCGCGCTCCACGAACGCGAGCTGTGGACGCAACCGGCGGTGGGATTTCCACCATCAAGTCGCCAGACGCGCGCAGCAGCTCAGTAGCTCGAATCGATGACGACGAACGGCTGGCCCGTGCCCAGGCGCAAGACGCCGCCGAGCGAGCTCACCGATTGGACGTGATGCACGCGAGCGTCGCTCCCCTGCGGAAGCATGCCCAGCGGCACGGCGTGGTGGAGCACGCCGCTCCCGGGGATCATGCCGATGCGCGCGAAGCGCCCGGGCGGCATCTGCTGGTACAAGCGCACACCGGCGAACGGTGCGTCGAGCATCCAATTCGCTCGGCCCGACACGAACCAACCGAGCGCGTCGCCGGGCGGTCCGGCGAGCGTGAGATCGAGCATCGATCCCTCGCGCACGATGCGCGGCGCGCTCAAGAGGTGGGCAGGTCCCGGGTAGTTCGTCACGGTGACGTTCCCGCTGGTGTAGACCGGCAGGCCCGGTTGGCCCGGGATGCTGCCCGGAGGGACGGGAGGGAGAAGGGCGCCACCCGCGCCCGGGATGAGCCTGCTGTCGAGAAGGTGCACCGCGGTCGCATTGGGAGCGCTCGCATGCGCGACGATGGCGGTCCCGCCGTCTCCGCCAAAGACGAACAAGGTCGTCATCGCCGAGGCATCGCCACCATCTCCACCGCGGAACGTCGAACCGGAAGCGAACAGGGTCCCGTTCACGATCCAGGCTCCCCAGCCACCGTCGCCGCCATCGCCGTAGGCGTAGTTGGAGCAGACCTGATCCGTGCCGCCCGCGCCGCCGACGATCTCGGAATCGTAGAGCGCGACGCGCGAGCCGGCCGAGTGCAGTCCGATGCCGGCCCAATTGCTCTGAGGTCCCAATCGTGTCGCACCGAAGATCTGGCAACGGGTGAACGCGACGTCGGTCGAATTGAGCACGTACGCTCCGTCCGCGGGGTTGCACAGGTCGGCGCCACCGTAGTTCGCGTGGAGCTCGCACTCGAGCACGCGAACGCTGCCCGTGCACGAGAACACCTGCAGTGCGCTGCCCCAGCCATTGGCCGTGTTGGGCGGAATCTCCACGCGGATGCCGGCGAGAATCACCTCGTGCGCCGCGTCGATGCTGGCGATCGACACGCGCGTGCGCAGGACCACATCCGCGTTCGTGTCGGCAACGATGGAGAGCGACTTGTGCCCCAGGATGAAGCCCTCGGCGTAGTCGCCGCTCTTCACGAGCACCACATCGCCGTCGGTTGCGGCGTCGACGGCCGCCTGGAGCTGCGTGTATGGCTGCCCCGGACCGACGACGAGCACGCCGGCCTGCGCACTGCGCGCGACGAGAAGGAACGCGAGAACGAGTGTGGCCAAGGCGCGGAGCATGCCGATCTCCCTCTTCGAACCGTGAGTCGGGGCGAATGCGCCGCGGCAGTGCGCACCCGACTCGGACGACGGTCAGTCTACGCGCGTGCACGCGGTCGCGGGCCGATCCGGGCCAGATCCGTAGCTCGGATCACCGCCACGGAGAACGGGACGCTCGTCACGGAAGCAGGTCCGCTTGATTGAACACGAATCGACACTCGATGGCTGAGGGATCTCCACCCGTGGTCAACAGATCCTGCACGGGGCCGCGCACGGCAACGACCTTGTCGCGACCGCCAAGGATCACGTAGCAGTCTCCCGTTTCCTTGGACGCCGGCAGATGAGCCGAATCGAGCACGACTTGCTTCTCGATCGTCGCAGCGACCAAGAACGTCCTTTGCCAGGGCTTTTGTGCCGAAACGCGCGCGAGCATGTCGGCCACTTCTTGAGCCACTGCAGACGTTCCGAAAACGATGGCAATGGATGCGGTATCTTTGTCGAGGGCCTTCGACAACAGGCTCGCTCCCTCGGGCGAATTGGGCAACACCGACGGGGGTCGAGCCTTCAATGTCGACTCGGAATCCGGCCGTTGGGCGGGCAGCACCGGATTCGTGCTCTCGAGAGCCGACGCGATCGCGCCATCAGGGTCGTCGACCAGGCGTGATCGGACGAGGAAGCGCAGGTTCTCTTTGGCTTCCTTCCAGTTACCGGTCTCGAGCAGCTTCAGGGCGAACTGTGTCTTGTCCGCGAGTCGCTGACGCTGGACGTCTCTATTCCATTGCCACAGCGTGCCGAGCAGCCCGAACGCGGCCACTGCCAGTGTCCCGTTCACAGGCGTCAACCAGAAGGGTCGCTTCGAGCGTCGCCCCGATTCCGCCCGGAGTTCGAGCCACTTCGCGCGCGCTTCGAGCACCCTGCAGCGAGCCTCGAACTCCCTGTCTTCTCCGCTGGACCTCGGTGCATCGGTCCGTTGCGAGACGTCTCCGCCGTCCGTGGTCATCGATCCTCCTCCGTGATCGCCGATCGTCGATCGGATCGAGAGCGTATCGCGTGAGTGCTGCTCCCGCACGTCGCCGCTGGCACTGCCGTGGACCTTGCACGCATCCGACGCGGGGCTCCGCGCAACTGGAGAGTCCGAACAACGAGCGCGAGAGAGTTCGTCGAGGCAGACCGTGTGTCTCGCGGACCCTATGGCGCAAGGAACAAGGATGAGAGGATACCCGCATGAACCCCGCGACGCTGCGCATCCTGGTGACCGGCGGAACCTTCGACAAGGACTACCACGAGCTCGAGGGCCGGCTCTTCTTCCGCGAGACGCACGTGCAGGAGATGCTGCGCCTGGGGCGCAGCCGGCTGTCGGTGCAGGTCGAGACGCTGATGCTCATCGACAGCCTGGACATGACGGATGCGGACCGCGAGCGCATCCTCGCGAGCTGCCGCAACGCGCCCGAGGATCACATCGTGATCACGCATGGCACGGACACGATGGAGCACACGGCGCGCACCGTCGGCGCGGCGGGTCTCGCGAAGACGATCGTGCTCACGGGAGCGATGGTGCCGTACACCTTTGGCAGCTCGGACGGGCTCTTCAATCTCGGGAGCGCGCTCGCGTTCGCGCAAGCGCTGCCGGCCGGGACGTACGTGGCGATGAACGGGCGCTGGTTCCCGTGGGACCACGTGCGCAAGAATCGCGGGTCGGGCGTGTTCGAGGAGTACACGTGAACGCGGCGTCGCGGATCACGAAGCGAGCGGAGCCGGACTTCGGCGGAGCACGCGGGCGTCGATGAAGAACTCGGGAGCGAAGGACTTGGAGAAGGCCGTCGAGCGCGTGCTCGTCAGCGCGTGCCTGCTCGGCCGCGAGTGCCGCCACGACGCGCGCCACAAGCTCGATCGCGTGCTGGAGCGCGAGCTCGACCAACGTGGTTTCGTCGCCGTGCCGTTCTGTCCCGAAGAGCATGGAGGTCTGGGGACGCCGAGACCCTCGTCGTGGCTCGAATCGAAGAGTGCGGGTGACGTGCTCGACGGCCACGCGCGCGTCGTCGCGGAGACGGGAGCGGACGTGACGGCGGAGTTCATCGCGGGAGCGCGCGGCGCGTTGGATCTGTGCCTTCGAAGTGGAATCCGTCGAGCGTTCCTGAAGGAGAAGTCGCCCTCGTGCGGAGTGTGCCAGACGCATGTGGCGGGAAAGCTCGTCGATGGTCCAGGCGTGACGGCGGAGTTGCTGAAGCGCAACGGAGTGGAGGTCGAGGGCGTGGCGGGATTGAGGGAGTAGTCGAGTCTCGCGCGAGCACGGCTACGGCAGGCGCGACGCGGAAGTCCCTTGCGCGCCGCCCTCGACGCGCCACCTCCGGTGCCTCGCGCATCTCATCTGCCTCGCGCCTCCGGAAAACAAGCCCCGTGCAGCGTTGGGCCGCCGCTGCGGCGGCCCGACGCTGTGCGGGGCCAGCGATGCGGAGATGGAATGAGAGGGCCACCCCCCTGCGGGGTGCGGTCGGTAGGTTGACCGCGATTGAAACAAGATCGCGCCCGAAGGCGCTCAGCGCACTCGAGGTGCAAACCCGCAGGAGGATGACATGGTCAAGGATAGCGTCAGCAAGTCTTGGACGGTGGGTGTGGATCTGGGCGACAAGCGCAGCCAGCTCTGCGTGCTCGATGCGGAGGGTCAGATCGTCGACGAGGGCAGCGTCGTGACTACGAAGCCGGGCTTCGAACGCCGCTTCAAGTCGATGCCGGCCTCGCGGGTCGTGATCGAGACCGGCACGCACGCCAACTGGGTGCACGACCTGGTGAAGGAGTGCGGCCACGAGGTCATCGTCGCCAACGCGCGCAAGGTGCGCGCGATCTCCGCCAACGAGCGCAAGAGCGACAAGGTCGACGCGCGGCTGCTGGCGAAGCTTGGACGTGCGGACGTGACGCTGCTCGAGGCTGTCAGCGTGCGTCCCGAGCAGGCGCGCCAAGACTTGACCTTGCTTCGAGCTCGGGAAGCCGTCGTCGTGGCTCGAACGGAGCTGGTGAACAGCATGCGCGGACTCGCCAAGTCCTTGGGCTTCAGGCTGCCCAAGTGCAGCGCGGCGTCGCTGCACAAGCACGCCGTCGATCCCGTGCTGAAGCCGGCCCTCGAGCCGCTGCGGCAAACTCTCGAGCAGCTGACGAAGACGATCCGCGGCTACGACCGGGAGATCGTGCTGCTGAGCAAGACGCGCTACCCGCAGACGAAGCTCCTGCGGAAGGTGAAGGGCGTGGGACCGATCAGCGCGCTCTACTTCGTGCTCGCGATCGGCGATCCTTCGCGCTTCAAGGACCCGCGCGACGTCGGCGCGTACTTCGGCCTCGTGCCGCGCCGCGACCAGTCCGGCAGCCACGATCCGCAGCTGCACATCAACAAGACAGGCGATCGGATGGCCAGGACGCTGATGGTGCAGTGCAGCCATCACATCCTGGGGCCATTCGGCGTCGACAGCGACCTGAGACGCTTCGGCTTGAAGCTCGCCGAGCGCGGCGGGAAGAACGCGAAGAAGCGCGCCGTGGTCGCGACCGCGCGCAAGCTGAGCGTCTTGCTCTTCGCGCTGCTGCGCAACGGCGAGGTGTACGAGCCGCTGCGCAACAGCGCGAAGCGCAAGGCGAGCTGAGGGGCCAGGAACAAGGAACAAGGAACCAAGGAACGACGGACCGAACCCGCGAAGGGCGCCGAACGATCGAAGTCAACACACCCACAACCGCCCAGTCCGGGTCACTGCGCCAGCGTGCTTGATCCTCGAACCGCGGAAACGCGGTCGAAGCCGATGCGGAGATTGCAGGGCCCGACTGGACGGACTCCAACATGCAGCGGCTCCAACATGGAGCCCTCGAGACTGCGAATGGAAGCGTGGCGGGATGGGGTGTGTGCCGGAGACTCGGACGGAGGCCTTGACGGGGGTGGCCCTCTCATGGAAGCACGCTTGTGTGGCGCGTTGCCTCCTCTCTTCCTCCGTTGCTCCTCATCTCCCTTCCGCGCCGCACCTCCGTGCCGACGCACCGACCCCACACCGCGCACGCGCTGCCCCCGCTCCTCCGCCGCTCCCCTCCGACCCCGACCGCTGCGTACACTGACTTCCCGCATGTCCTCGAAGCCCATCCTCCTCACGGCACTCCTCCTCCCGCTCCTCCACGGGAGCTGCTCCCGCACCCCCCCGCGCCCCAACGTCCTCCTCATCTCGATCGACATGCTGCGCGCCGACCACGTCCACCACCTCGGCTACGCGCGCGCCACGACCCCCGCGATCGACCGCCTCGCCGCCGAAGGCACCACCTTCGAACAACACACCAGCTCGAGCTCGTGGACGCTTCCCTCCCACGCCGCGCTCTTCACCTCCCTCCACGACGCGCAACACGGCGTCGTCGACACCGCCCTCGCCCTCGGCCCCGACGCCACCACTCTCGCCGAGCGCTTCCAAGCCGCCGGCTACGAGACCGCCGGCTTCTTCGCCGGCCCGTACCTCCACCCCGCCTTCGGCTTCGGCCAAGGTTTCGAGCGCTACGTCAACTGCACGTCCTACGCCGACAAGCTCGACCAGTCCCCGAGCTCCTCCTGGAGCATGGACAAGTCCGTGATGCGCGAGTCCCACGCCGACGTCACGAACCCGCGCGTGCTCGAGCGCTTCACGAAGTGGATCGACTCGCGCTCCGAGCGCCCGTTCTTCGCGTTCGTGCACCTGTGGGACGCGCACTTCGACTTCGTCCCGCCGCCGCCCTACGACACGCGCTTCGACCCCGACTACAAGGGCCAGATCACCGGGCGCGGCTACGAGGGCCAAGGCTTCTTCTTCGATCCGCGCATCAACAAGGACATGGACCGGCGGGACCTCGATCACCTGATCGCGCTCTACGACGGCGAGATCGCCTGGACCGACGAGCACGTCGCGAAGATCCGCGCGGAGCTCGAGCGTCTGGGCCTGCTCGAGAACACGCTCGTCGTGATCACCTCCGACCACGGCACGGAGTTCTTCGAGCACGGATTGAAGGGTCACCGCCAGTCGCTCTACGACGAGGTCGTGCGCGTGCCGCTGGTCATGCGTTTCCCGGCACGCCTGAGTCACGCGCTCGGTCGACGTCGCACCGACCGTGCTCGAGCTCTGCGGTCTCCCCGTGCCCGTCGACACCGCCGGCACGAGCTTGATGCCGAGCGTGCGCCACGAACCTGGCATCAAGCCGCCGCGCGCTGTGCTCGAGCTCGACAGCGTCGGCGTGCACCTGCGCGCGGTGCGCACGGCGAAGTGGAAGTTCGTCGACGTGATCGGCAGCGACAAGCCGTTCTACTTCGATCTCGCCGCCGATCCGAAGGAGCAGCATCCGCTCTTCGATCTCGCGAGCGAGCTCGGCAAGCGCAGCTCGCAGGCGTATCTCGCGGAGGTCGAGGGCCTCGACGCGTGGTTCAAGCTCCACCCGCCGACCGCGGTGACGTCGCAGATCCCCGGCGACGTCGAGCACGGCCTGAAGCACTACGGCTACGTCGGCGGCGATGACGAAGGCGGGGCGCCCCAAGGCACCCCGCCGAAGTAGCGAGCTCGTTCGCGCGCCGCGTGGCGCCTACCAGACGATCCGCAACCCGCTCGAGATGTTGAACGTCGCCGGCGTGCAGAACGCCGCGGCATTGCGGTAGTACGTCTGGTAGAGCCCCGTGAGCCCGCTCCCCGGCGGCGTCTGTCCACGCACCGAGAGCAAGGGATCACCCGTGTCGGGGAACTGCGCCGCGCCGCCGACGTTGATGCGCGTGCGCAAGCGGATCAGGTTGCCGGCGACGCAACGCACACCGTCGCCGTAGACCGCGTCGTCGAGCAGGTCGCCCTTGAGGAAGATCGACGTCGAGGTCGCGGGCATGCCGCTCGCCGTGAGCACGACCGTATCCGGGCTCGTCGTGCCCGTCGCCGTCAGCAGGGCGCCGCCCGCCACGGCCGAGTTGCCGCAGCCGTGTCCCGCTGCGCCGTTGTTCGCGCACGGGCAAGGCGTGGTCACGTTCGGATCGAGACCGTCGCCGAAGCAGAACGGCGTCCCCGTCGCGGCCGGTGTGCAGGTCGTGATCTCCAGGCCCCAGGCGATGAAGAAGCCCGTGTCACCGGCGAGGTCGTCGCGCACGCGCAGCGTCCACACGCCGTTGGGATTCTCGCCCATGAAGGCCGAGAGCGCGCCATCGGGGATGACGAACGGCGCCGGGGTGTTGGGCACGTACGCGTAGTCGGTGGCCGGAGTCGGAGCGGAGTCGTCGAAGACCGTGCCGTTGAAGACGTCGTCGCGATTGCCGCCGTTGTACGTCGTGAGCGTGACCGTCGTGCCCGACGGCGACGTGAGGAACACCGCGAGATCCGAAGGGAAGCTGTGCGTCACCGCGATCGACACGTTGACGTCGAAGATCGAGGGCGGGAGCGCGCTCGCCGTGACCGACGAGGTCAATCCGGGATTCGGCGCGTCGGGCACGCCCTGGTTGACGAACGTGAAGTAGCTCTGCGTCGCGACCGGCGGCATGGCCGAGATCGTCGTGATGTCGAGCGACCAGCCGTTCAGATTGCCGGTGAACCCCGGCGTGTCGTCGCGCATGAGCAGCACCCACGCGCCGGTCGGGTCCTCGCCGACGAACGCGCCCAGCGCGCCTTCGGGCACGACCGCCGTCGCCGCGACGCCGTTCACGTACGGGTAGTCCGTCGCGGGCACGATCGCCGAATCGTCCCACAGCGTTCCGTTGAACAGGTCGGCGTAGCCGAAGATGTTGTTGTCGGTCGTCAACGTCTCCGATCGGCCGCTCGGCGAGATCACGAAGACGCGCAGGTTGTTGCAGCGCTGGTGCTGCAGGTTCGTGCGCACGTCGACGTCCCAGATCGCTCCGCTGGTTCCGGCGACGAAGATCGGCGATTCGATCGTGCCCCAGCCCGACTGCGCGGGTGACGTCGCGTCGGGGATCGTCACGCTCGACGGATTGTCGAACGTGACCGTGGTGAGCATCTCGCCGTTGCACGGCGCGGCGCTGATGCGCTGGCGCGGAGGCGAGGCGGGCTCGGGGAAGCGCTCGTGCAGCAACGCGGCGAGCACGTGCTCTGCGTCGCTGCCCAGGCTGCGCGCCGCGCTGTCGAATTCGAAGTACAGCGCTGCGGCTTCGGCGCGGCTCGCCGAGCGAGCCTTGGCGTCGAAGAAGCGCTGTGCGACCTCGCGTAACGCACACGGAACCTCGGCACTGATTCCTCGTGCCTGCGCTCCCAGCGCCAGGACGAGGACGGGAAACGAACGCCAAACGCCGCGCAAAACCATGAGGGAGCCTCCGCAAGACACCTGCCCGGCGAGCGACCGGGCGTTCGTTGTTCTCGACGCGCGGACACGCGAGAGGTCGCGTCCGCACGACTCGGAGTATAGCGCACTCGCGAGAAGGTACCGGCGCGCGATCGGGAGCGCGCACGCTCCGTCGCGCACCCACCAAAAGAAAGAGAGCGGCGCTGCTCGAGAGCAGCGCCGCTCGTGTTCGTCACGGAGCGTCGCGTGACGCTCCGTGCCTGCGACTCACATCACGGCGTCCAGAGGACCTGCAGGCCGTTCGTGGTGTTGGCCAACGCGCCGCACGGACCGACCGCGTTGCGGTAGATGACCTGGTAGTAGTACGTGCCCGGGGCACCGACTCCGCCGAGCAGGCTCACGGGCGTGCCCGGGAAGCCGATCGCGGCCGTTCCACCCGACGCGATGCGCGTCGAGAGACGCGTCACCGAGCCCGTGACGCAGCGCAAGCCGTCGAACAGCGGCGCCGAGCCCAGGCCAGCGTTTTCCGGGGCCGTGCCCTGGATGAAGATGGCCGTCGTCGTGGCGGTCATGCTCGAGGCGGTCAGATTCAGGCTGTCGCCCGAGATCGAAGCCGTGCCCGAGCCGAGGAGGCGGGCACCGTTGCCCGTCGAGTTGACGCAACCGCGCTGCACGCCCGGCGCGACGTTGTTGCCGCACGGGCAGTCCGGACCACCGTTGATCGAGCCGTCGCCGAAGCAGAAGGGCACGAGGCTCTCGCATTCGTCGGGCACGCCGTTGGTGTTGATGTCCTGGCTGCCGCCACCTGCGATGTCGCAGTTGTCGGGGATGCCGTTCATGTTGCAGTCCGGCTGTCCTTCGCAAGCATCGCCGATGCCGTTCAGGTCGCAGTCGGCCTGCGTCGGGTTGGAGATCGCCGGGCAGTTGTCGCACGCGTCGCCGACGTTGTCGGCGTCGAGGTCGGCCTGCGTCGGGTTCGCGATCGTCGGGCAGTTGTCGAAGCAATCGGCGACTGCGTCGGCGTCGGCGTCGAAGCCTTCGTCGATGCCCGCCGCGCAGTTGTTGTCGATGCCGTCGCAGACTTCCGCGGCGGTCGGGTTCACGGCCGCGTTGCCGTCGTTGCAGTCACCGCTGTTCGAGACGAAGCCCGAGGGAGCGGTGCAGGCGAGCGTCGTGACACCCGGATTGCCGAAGCCGTCGCCGTCGGCGTCCTGGAAGAACGTCAGCTGCACGCCTTCGTCGATGAAGGTGTCGCAGTCGTTGTCGATCAGGTCGCAGACTTCCGACGCGCCGGGATTGATGGCCGCGTTGCCATCGTTGCAGTCGGTGTTGTCGGACACGAAGCCCGACGGCGCCGAGCAGGCCAGCGTGGTCACGCCGGCGTTGCCGAAGCCGTCACCGTCCGAGTCTTGATAGAACGTCAGCTGGACGCCTTCGTCGATGAAGGTGTCGCAGTCGTCGTCGATCGTGTTGCAGACTTCCGTCGCGCCCGGGTTGACCGCCGCGTTCGTGTCGTCGCAGTCGGTGTTGTTGAGCACGAGGCCCGGACCACCGCACGAGAGCACGCCCGCGCCAGCGCCGAACGTGTCACCGTCGAGGTCCGCGAAGAACGTCGTCGGAGCCGTCAGAGCCGCATTGAGCGGGCAGCCGTCGAAGCAGTCCGGCGTCAAGTCGCCGTCCGTGTCGACGAGTCCCGACATCGACCACGTCAGCGTGAACGGCTGTCCGCCGCCCGCCGCCGCCGCCTGAGCCCCCGACGTGGCCACGCGCACGAGGTAGTTCGTGCCCGCGGTCGCGGCGAAGGAGAGCGACGAGCCCGGCGTGCAGCCGACCGGACCGTCGTTGTTGCAGGCACCGCTGATCGCGTTCCCTGCCGACGGCGTCGGGCATGCGCTGTGGATCGACAGGACCGTGTCCCACGTGCCACAGGTGTCGAAGTTCGCCGTTCCGGTGCACGGAGCGGTCCAGCTGTACCAGACGTCCCAGTAGGTGAAGTCGGGGGCGCAGATTCCGGCGAGCACGTCGGACGTGATCGTCGAGTTGTCACCCGTCGCGCCGACGAGCGTGCCGGCCGAGTTGCCGGTCGCGCCGCTGACGACCGACGCGCTGCCGCACAGGTCGTTGCTCGGCGTCGGGCTCGCCGTCACGTTCAGCGAGAACGTGCCGGTCGCGGTACCGAAACCGTGCACCATGACCAGGTACTGCTGACCCGCGACCGCCTGCCAACCGACCTTGGAGTGGAAGTTGGCGAGGATGTCGTCGTTCATCGTGACGCAAGTCAACGCACCGCAGGTCCCGGTGTAGACCGAGATCTTCGAGTCGTAGCCAGCCGTCACGGTGTCGGCGTAGATCGTCTGGTTGATCGGCGAAACGACCGAGTACCAGACGCTCGGGGCTGTGATGGCGGTGTTGCCACCGGCGTCAGCCACACCCGGACCGTCGCAGACGGGCGGCAGCGGCGCATCGAGCGTCGCTCCGACCGTCGTGCCGTTCGTCACGGACGGGATCGCGATGCTGAGCGCGCCGCAGCAGTTGTCGTTGAACTGGTTGCGGATGTTCAGCGTGAACGCGATGCCGCTGCCGGCGTTCTTGTCGGACACGCGCACGCGGTACGTGCCGGCCGCGAGGGTCGTCGGCCCGATCGCCGACGCCGGAGAGGTGGCGAAGCAGGTCCCGATCGCGTTGTCATTGCAATCGAGCGCCGCCGAGCCGCACGCTCCGTAGAGGCTGATGACGGTGTCGCTCGTCGAGCCAGCCGTGTCGATCACGACCGCCGTCGCGCTGGCCAGCGTGAACTGGTACCACACGTCGCGGCCTGTGCCGTCGCACGTCGAGGTGCCGTCGTTCGTGGCTCCGGTCGTCGTTCCCGACGTCGAGGACGGGACCGCCACGGACGTCGCGGAGGCGCAGGCGTCGTTGCCCGGTGCACCGCCGAGCTCGAGCGAGAGCAGGTAGTTGTAGGCCGACGCGCTGGGAGCGACGCCGCCGAACAGCCCGCCCAATCCCGTGTTGAGCGGGATCACGCGCACCGCGTACCAGTTGCCCGCCGTGACCGAGGCCGAAGCCGTCACGGTGCCGCAGCGATTGTTCACGGGCGACTGCGCGAGGGGCGCGAGCCCGAGGATGTTGAGCGTGCATTCACCGGTCGCCGACAGCTGGTAGATGCCGCAGACGCCGAGGTATTGCGCCGTGTAGCTTACGTTGAGCAAGCCCGTGCTCGCCGCCTGGAAGCGGTACCAGTCCACGTCGCGGTTGGAGTGCCAGCCGCGCGAAGTGCCGCGGTAGGACGTCGCCGGGAACGTCGCGGTCGCCGCGAAGAAGCGGTGGGCGGCGCTGGGCGGCATCGTGGCCGTGAACAGCGCGTCGCAACCGTCGTCGTTGGCGATGCCGAATCCGGCTTCGGTCTCGGCGATCGCGCCCGGAACGGTCGGCGGCGGGCAAGTCGCCAAGGGCACCGCCGTGCCGCAAGCGATGCCGTCATCGGTGGCGGTGAACACGATCGGGTTGGAGACCGTCACCGTCGAGAACGGAACGACGCACGCGTAGTACGTCGCGCCTGCGACCGTGCACATCGAGACACGCGAACGACGCTCCGTGCCGGTGCCGACACCGCACAAGGTCGCGTTGTCGTCGTTGCCCGCGATCCAGGTCAGGTTCTCGCACGGACCACCGAAGATGTTGACCTGCGTGTCGGGAATCGCCGCGCTGGCATTCAAGGGAGACGCGCACGTGTCGAGCGTCATCGTGTTGCCCGTTCCGGTGAACGAGAACCAGATCCCGCGCTTGGCCGGGACGTTCTGGAAGCCCGTGGGTGCTGTTCCGATCTGGAACACGTTCCACTCCGCCGTCGCGCCGAGCAGGTCGCTCGCCGCCGACTGCGGGAACGCACCCGACAGCGCGAAGGCCGTCGAGCAGTTGTCGTTGTCGGGCGTTGCGATCGGGCGCACTTCGAGGGCGATGTACTCGCCACCGGTGAAGCCGCCGGAGCTGATCGACACGGGCATTTGCTTCGAACCGACCAGCGTGCCCGGTGCAACCGTCACGTTGGCCGAGTACAGGCCGTCGGCGGCCAGCTCGTCGCCACCGATGCCGGTGTCGAGCAGCGAAACCGTTCCAGCTCCGATCGACGAACAGTCGACCGAGATCGTCGCCGTCGCCGGCAGACCCGTGCCGCATCGGTACGGGTAGACGACGAGGCGGACCGTCTGCGTCTCCTCGGCGAAGTACGGGTACGCCATGCCGAGCGCAGTCGCGCCGCCGTTCAGGGCGGTGAGCGAGTTGCGCGGGCAGACGTAGCCGACGCTCGTGTCGGCCGCGTTGTTGTCCGTGTCGACCGAGCCGCAACCGAGGCGGTAGAGCGAGTTGTTCGACGAGGGCGTCGGCGTGTTGTTCGCCACCGTGCCTCCGACGGTCGGCTCGCGGAACACCGCCGTCGCGCCGAATCCGATGAGGTCGACGATCGTGGCCGTCGCCGGCGCGGCACCGACGAGGGCCGTGTTGTTGAAGGTCACCGCGACGCGTCCCGCACCGGCGGCCATCGCGATCGTGCCGGTCGCATCAGGCGTCGGCAACGCGATCGAGTGTCCGGCCGGGTTCGTCGTGCCGTTGGCTTCCGCGACGAGGTAGTACTGGCCGGGCAGGATGGTCGTCGTGATGAGACCGATGTTCGTCACCTGCCACGTGCCCGTGCCCGTGTCCGAGTTGTACTGCACCGCCCAACCGGCGAGCGGCTGCGCGACGGGACCGGCGTTGTAGAGCTCGATGAAGTCCGTGAGCAGCGGCGCGGCCTGGTTGCCGCCGCCGCCGTAGATCTGGCTGATCTTGATCTGCGGGGGACCGACGGTGATGTTGAGGTTGCCCGCTCCGCCCCCGGTCGAGCTGAACGCTCCGACCTGGATCATGTAGACGGCACCGGGCGTGAACGCGATCTGCACCTGCGACTGCGTGCCGCAGAAGTCGTCGTTGCATGCGAGCGCGGCACCGGCGGGGCAGCCCGCGCCGAGGTACACCGCGATCTTCGAGTCGAAGGCCGCGGACGCGCAGTTGTTGATCGTCGCGATGCCCGGCGTCGCGGGCGCGGTCCACGCGAACCAGACGTCCTTGAAGACGCTCGCGCCGCCGCAGGAGACCTGTGCCTGGCCTTGAGTGCCGGTCGTCGCGTTGGTCGTGTTGAACGGGAACGCTCCGGTGCCGGAGATGGCCGTCGCCGCCGCGCAGTCGTCGTTCACCGGCGGAACCGGCGGACCACTGAGCGTCATGTTGCCCGTGCCACCCGGATCACCGGGGAAGGCACCGAGCTGGATCGTGTACGAGTTGCCCGAGACAGCCGTGAACGAGAGCTGGCTCGTGAGCGAGCAGAAGTCGTCGTTGCAGGCGATCGCCGCGGCGCCCGGGCAACCGGCGCCGTCGTACACGGCGACCTTCGTGTCGGTGCTGCCGGAGAGGACGCCGCCGCAGATCGTCAGCGTGACGGAGCCGGACGCGGGCGCCTGCCACGTGTACCAGACGTCCTTGCTGATCGCGGTCGAGCTGAAGAAGTTGCAGATCGCTTCGGCCTGTCCCTGAGTACCGGTCGTCGCGACGCCGGTGTTGTAGGGGAAGGCGCCGAACGCGTTGCCGATGTTCTGCGCGGTCGAGCAGTCATCCGAGCCTTGCGCGGCCGCATTGCTCGCGCCGAAGGCGAGCACCGCTGCGGTGAGCAACGCGCTCAGCGAGAAGCGAGACGCGAGGTGGCGCGTCGAACCGCGTGTCCAGTGAGAATTCGGACACCAAACGTTTGAGGGGGTCATTGAGTCCTAACTCCGAGTGATTGGGAATGCCTCGAAAGCGGAATCCCCGGCGTGGCTCGAGCGTGTCCACGTCCGGCTCCTGAAGTGTGATTCCGGGGCAGCAGGGATTATCCCGTGATCTGATTCTATCCCACAAGGCGCAGAGCGGGTTTTCCGCGCAACGGCGGGCGAATTCAGAACCCAGCTCGTTTTGGAAAAGCACGGAACATCCAGGCGTGAACCGCCGTCGCTGGAGCCTCGGTTGCGGCGGTTGCAGCCCGCCGCGACAGCCTTCGGATCGCACCCGGCGCCCGCGTATGGCATCCTTGGTTCGGCGGCTGCCGGCGGCCGCGAATTCACCACGCCGTCCCGCGCCGCGCGAGCGCGCCTGGATCGTTCCGGCGCGCGCCGGCCTCCCGCCAGCTCCACGCCAGACACTGAAACGAGTGCATGCATGAACAAGGGTCTGATCCTCTCGTTAGGTCTGCTACTCGTCGGCGGCGTCGTGTGGTTCGCGCTGAGCTCGAAGGGCGGAACGGACTCGCCCACGTCCGCCGGCGAGAAGACCCTGGGCCCTGCCCGTTCGGGCGATGCGGGCACGGCGAAGCTGCAGGCTCCCCCGACCGACGGCGCTCGAGCCGCGGACAGCGCCGCGAACGCGGCGGACGCGAACAACCCTGGAGCTCAGGCGGCGGCCGCCAACCGCGCGCCGGCTGCGGTCGCGCCGCCGCCCCCGCCCCAGTTCATTCAGGGCACCGTCGCGGCGTCGCTGGACGAGACGCACAACCTCGACGCCACCTTCGCCGACCGCTACGCGAAGGTCGACATGGCGGGGCGACTCGCGAAGCTGGACGAGCTCACGAAGACGTACGAGGAGCACCTGCAGGGCACGCGACCGAGCGATACCAAGGGACTCGACGAGCAGCAGCTCACCGAGCTGCAGCTCGAGATCGCCTGGCTGACGGCCAACCCCGGTGGTTGAGCCGGCGGGGCGCGCTCGGAAGATCCTTCCGCGCGGGCGTTCCGCGTCCATCGTCAAGGCGCGGCCGTCCGCGCGCCGAAGAGCGGCACGTCGCGCGGAGTCCGCTCCGCGCGCACCGCGCATGTCCGCTTCCAGTCACGACTCGCTCTTCGACTGCGAGCCGCACGCGCCGCGCCCGGCTGGCGCGCCGCGCGAGCGCCGCCGCGAGCTGCGCGACGGCCCCCAAGCGGTCGTGCACCTGACCGTCGAGACGCGCGAACTCGGCGGACGTGTCGAGAACCTGTCGCGCGGCGGCGTGCTGTTCTTCAGCGAAGGCGATCTGCGCGTCAGCGTCGAGATCGAGGAGCACGGCACGCGACGCCGCACGGAGGGACGTCTCGTGCGCGCGCAGCGCCTGCACGGCGGCGTGATCGGCTGGGCGGTCGAGTTCGACCGCGCCTGAGCCGCCGCGGCTCTCGGCGCGAGCGAAGCTCCGCAACGCGAGCCGGTGGTCGAGCAGCGAATCGCGCGGTCGCGCCCGCGGGTCGGAATGGCATCGTGCGCCGACGATGTCGCGCCGGAGCGCGCGACGATCCTCGAGAGCCGTCGCTCAACGCAGGTGCTGCATGAACCAGCCCGGCCACAGGCCGAGCACGATCACCAGCGCGGCGCACAACACGGCGGCGAGCGTCGAGGGCAGGCGCTGTTCGATCAGGAACTGGCGGCTGGCGAGCTCCTTCTGCATGTACATCGCGACGATCACGCGCAGGTAGTACCCCAGCGCGACGACCGAGAGCAGGACGCCGATCACCGCGAACGGGATCATGTCGGCGCGCACGACCACCGAGAACACGAGGTACTTGCCCCAGAAGCCGCTCGTCGGCGGGATGCCGCCCAACGAGAGCATGAACAGCGCCAATGCGGCCGCGATCATCGGCCGCCGCGCGGCGAGTCCGCGCAGCGATTCGATCGTCACCGGGCCGTTGAGCTCGCTCTCGAGCAACGCCACGAGTCCGAACGCGCCGCCCGCCGTGAACACGTAGGCCGCCATGTAGTACAGCGACGCGTTGATCGCTCCATCGATCTGCAGCGGATCGCCGCCCAGGTATCCGGCCGCGGCGAGCAGGAGCACACCCGCGTGCGCGATGCCCGAGTACGCGAGCAGACGCTTGAGATCGGTCTGCACGAGCGCGCCGAGGTTGCCCGCGGCCATCGTCGCGAGCGCGATCACGGCGAGCGTCGTGCTCGCGCTCGGCGGCAGGAGGAACGCCGCGTTGAGCAGGAATGCGAAGCCCGCGGCCTTCGTGCCCGTGGCCATGAACGTCGTCACCGGCGTCGGGCTGCCCTGGTACACGTCGGGCACCCAGAGGTGGAACGGGAACACGCTCACCTTGAAGAAGAGGCTGCCCGCGATCAGCGCGACGCCGACGAGCGCGAGTGGCGTGCCGACGCCCTGCTGGCGCAGCTCGGTGAGCGAGATCGTGCCCGTGCCGCTGTAGAGCAGCGCCGTTCCGTACAGGAAGATCGCCGCGGCGAACGCGCCGAGGATGAAGTACTTCAGACCGGCCTCGACCGAGTCGCTGCGCGCGCGGCGAAAGCCCGCGAGCGTGTAGAGCGGCACGGAGAGCAGCTCGAGACCGACGAAGAAGGTCAGCAGGTCGAGCGCTCCGGCCATGAGCATCATGCCCGCCGCGCTGCACAGGAGCAGCACATCGTGCTCGATCAGGAAGTCGCGCTCCTCCTGGTAGTAGTGCTGGGCGAAGCACCAGGCGATGAGCAGGCTCGAGAGGAAGAGCAGTCCCCACGACGCCGTGCGCGAGCTCGACGCGAAGCTGCCCGAGAAGAGCTCGATCGCCTGCGTGTCGAGCAGGCGCACCTCGTAGATCACGGCGACCGCGACCGTCGCCAGGAACAAAGGCGCGCGCAGCAACTTGAGTCCCGGCAGGATGTCGGCGAGCAGGAGCAGCATCGCTCCCGCGCACAAGGTCAGGAACGGCGCGAGCGCGAAGAGCGTCGTCGCGTTGACGAGCTGGTGCAGGAAGTCGGGCGTCATCGCGGAGAGACCTCTTCGGATGCCAGCGCGGGCGTCGCGGAGGGAAGCAATGCCGCCGTGCGCACGGCGCGCGCATGGTCGATGCGCTGCACGAGCTGGTCGAGCGACGCGTCCGTGCGCGACAGGAACGTGTTCGGCGCGAAGCCGATCCAGAAGCACAGCGCGATGAGCGGCACCATCAGTCCGATCTCTCGCGCGTCGATGTCGGGCAGCCTGCGGTTCGCGGGACGCGTGAGCGGTCCCCACAGGAAACGCCGCGTCGCCATGAGCAGGTACACGGCTCCGAAGATCACTCCCGTCACGGCGATGGACGCCATCCACGGACTGGCCTGGAACGTTCCGAGCAGGATCAGGAACTCGCCGACGAAACCGTTCAGCCCGGGCAGCCCGACGCTCGAGAGCACCGTGACGACGAAGAACACCGCGTAGAGCGGCATGACCGTCGCGATGCCGCCGTACTGGTCGAGCATGCGCGTGTGGCGACGCTCGTAGATCATCCCGACGAGCAGGAAGAGCAGCCCGGTCGAGATGCCGTGGTTGACCATCTGCAGCACGCTGCCGCGCAGTCCGGCTTGCGTCAGCGCAAACAGGCCGAGCACGACGTAGCCGAGGTGGCTCACCGACGAGCACGCGACGAGACGCTTGATGTCGTTCTGCGCCGACGCGAGCCACGCGCCGTAGACGATGCCCACGACTCCCAAGCCCATCATCCACGGCGCCGCTTCGAGCGCGATGCCCGGGAACGGCGAGATGCACAGGCGCAAGAGGCCGTACGTGCCCATCTTGAGCAGCACTCCGGCGAGGATCACCGAGCCCGAGGTCGGCGCTTCCGTGTGCGCGTCGGGCAGCCAGGTGTGGAACGGCATCAACGGCACCTTGATCGCGAAGGCCAGCGCGAAGGCGAGGAACATCCACAGCTGCACGTCGTGCGGCAACGAGCTCGCACGCTCGATCAAGGTCGGGATGTCCGCGGTGCCGAGCTTGTAGAGGAGCGCGATGACCGCGACCATCATCACGAGCGATCCGGCGAGCGTGTAGAGGAAGAACTTGATCGTCGCGTACAGGCGTCGATCGCCGCCCCAGATCCCGAGCATGAAATACAGCGGGATCAGCGACACTTCCCAGAACACGTAGAAGAGCACGAGATCGAGCGCGAGGAACACGCCGAGCATGCCCGTCTGCATGACGAGCAGCCAGATCATGAATTCCTTGACGCGCTCGTGGATGTGCCCCCAGGTCGAGAGCACGACGATCGGTCCGAGCAGTGCCGTCAACCCGACCATCAGCACCGAGATGCCGTCGAGTCCGAGCTTGAGCTGGATCGGCACGTCCGCGGAACGTCCCGGCAGAGCGAACCACGGCCGCACGATCGTGTGCTGCGCCGCGGCGCTCGAGCCGTCGAAGTCCAGGCACGCCGCGAGCCCCACGACCATCGTCGCGAGCATCGTCACCAGCGTGAGCACGCGTTGAGTCCCCGCCGCCTGCTTCGGCGTGGCCGCGACGAGCAGCGCGCCGACGAGCGGCAGGAAGACCAGCAACAGGAGGTTGTTCATCAGCCTTGTCTCGCGATCAGCCGATGCGGCGCAGGAAGAGGAAGGCGATCAGCGCCGCGGCCGCGCCCATCCACAGTCCGTAGTGAGCGATGTTGCCGCTGGCCATCTTGCGCACGCGCTCACCGCACGTGCGCGCGGTCGCCGCGACTCCGTTGACCACGCCGTCGATGATCAGCTGGTCGAAGACGATCGAGACGACGAAGAAGAGCACCTTGAGCGGCTGCACGACGAAGCTCGTGTACGCCGCGTCGATGCCCCAGGCGCCTTCGAGGAAGCGCGAGAGACCGGGCGAGTTGCGCTCGCGCCGATCGTCGCGCGCCGTGCCGCCCGCGTAGGCGCGGAAGCCGGCGGTCGCGAAGAGCACGGCGACGACCGCTCCGACTCCGAGCAGGATCCACTCGGTCGGGTGTTCCGGCTCGTGCAGGGCGTGCCGCCCTTCGAGGATCTCGTTTCCGAACGAGGTCACCGGAGCGAGCCACTGGGCGAGACGATGCGTCGCGCTCAACACCGGCGGCAGTCCGAGCAGCCCACCGCCGATCGAGAGCGCAGCGAGGATCCACAAGGGCAACGTCATCACGCTCGGCGACTCGTGCGGGTGCACGTGCGCGACGTCGAAGCGTTCCTTGCCGTAGAACGTCAGCGCAACCATGCGCCACGTGTAGAACGCGGTCATCGCGGCGGTGATCAACCCGACCGCCCACAGGACCTGGTACACGCCGCCGTGCGCGAACGTGTGGCCGAGGATCTCGTCCTTCGAGAAGAAGCCCGACATCAAGGGCAGTCCGGAGAGTGCCGCCGCGCCCGCGAGGAACGTGAGGAACGTCGCCGGCATGTGGCGCCGCAAGCCGCCCATCTTGTGCATGTCCTGCTCGTGGTGCATGCCGTGGATCACCGAGCCCGCGCCGAGGAACAGGAGCGCCTTGAAGAAGGCGTGCGTGACCAGGTGGAACATCGCCGCGGCCCACGCGCCCGAGCCCAGGGCGAGGAACATGTAGCCGAGTTGCGAGACGGTCGAGTAGGCGAGCACGCGCTTGATGTCGCGCTGCACGAGCGCCGCCGATCCGGCGATGAACGCCGTCGCCGCGCCGACGCAAGCGATGAACAGCATCAGCTCGGGGCTCGCGGCATAGACCGGATTGAGGCGCACGGTCAGGTAGATGCCGGCCGTGACCATCGTCGCCGCGTGGATCAGCGCCGAGACCGGCGTCGGGCCGGCCATCGCATCGGGCAGCCACGTGAAGAGCGGCAGCTGCGCGCTCTTGCCGCACGCTCCGCCGAAGAGCAGCAGGCCCGCGATCATGAGCAGGTAGGCCTTTTGCGGATCGGCCAGCACGCTCATCACGTTCTCGCGCTTCACGATCTCCGAGAGATCGAGGGTGTGGAACAGTTGCGCGAGCAGGAACGCGCCGATCAGGAAGCACGCGTCCCCGATGCGGTTCATCACGAACGCCTTCTGTCCCGCCTCCGCCGGCCAGCCCTTCTGGTACCAGAAGCCGATCAGGAGGTACGAGCAGAGACCCACGCCCTCCCAACCGACGAACAGTCCGACTAGGTTCGACGAGAGGACGAGCATCAACATCGCGAACACGAACAGGTTCAGGAACGCGAAGAACTTCGCGTAGCCCGGATCGCCCTTCATGTACCCCGCGGCGTAGATGTGGATCAGCAGGCCGACGCCCGTGATGACGAGCGTCATCACGCACGAGAGGCGATCGAACACCATCGAGAGGTCGATCGCGGCGAAGTAGCTCGCGGAGGCGCCCGTGTCGATCCAGGACCAAACCGTGCTCTCGATCGCGTTCGTCGCTCCCAGCGCCACGAAGGCGCGCAGCGCGAGCGCGAACGCGCCGGCCATCGCGAGCACCGCGATCCACGGCGCGAGGGCCGACAGCCCCGGCGCGGGCGTCGCGGCGTGATCGTCGTGGCCGCCGTGATCGTCCGCGTGCGTGGCGTGTTCTTCGTCGTGCGCGTGATCGTGCCCCGTGCGTTCGACCTTCGGCAGGCGCGCGCGGATCGTGACGTAGTGGAGCACGCCGCAGAGCACGCTTCCGAGGAGCGGCAGCGCCGGGATCCACCACAGCCAAGGGATTGCGTTGGGATCCATGAACGGCTCAGTCCTTGAGGTCGACGGCGGCGTCGAGCGAGACGGTCTGCTTGCGGCGGTAGAGCGCGATCACCAGCGCGAGCCCGACGGCGGCTTCGACGGCCGCGATGACGATCACGAAGATCGCGAAGATCGGACCCTGGAGGTCGGGCCGGCTGCCGGCGACGTCGAGCGTGTGCATGCGGCTCGCCGCGAGGAACGTCAGGTTCGCCGCGTTGAGCATCAGCTCGATGCACATGAGCACGACGATCACGTTGCGGCGCAGGAAGAAGCCCGCGACGCCGATCGAGAAGAGGATCGCGGCCACGATCAGCAGGTGGGAGCTCGGGACGGTCATGGCGCGTGCCTCGCGCTTGCTTGTTCAGGCCCCGCGGGCTTCATGCCCGGACGGTTGCGCTTGGCGAGCACGACCACCGCGACCGCGGTCGCGAGCAGCAGCATCGACACCGCCTCGAAAGGCAGCAGGTAGCGGCTGAACATCTCGTTCGCCAGGCCTCCGCCCGCGCTGCCGTCGGGCCCGTTGGGCGACGCGATCGCGTCGATGCCGGCCGGAGGCATCTCGGCCGCGACGGCGGCCGTGCTGGAGCTCAGCACCGCGACGACGCCGAGCGCGAGCAGTCCGGCGCTGATCACGATCGTGAACGTCCCGCGGCGCACGTTGGCCGGCGAGAACGTGAAGGCCTCGAGCTTGGGCGGATGCGCCAGGTTCAAGAGCATGATCACGAACAGGAACAGCACCATGATCGCGCCGGCGTAGACCAGGATCTGCGCCGCGGCGATGAACTGGAACCCGGCGAGCAGGTAGATCGTCGCCAGGCAGAAGAACGAGGTCAGCAGGGCGAGCACGCTCGCGATCGGACTGCGCAGGAACACCACGCCGACCGCCGCGAGCACGCACACTGCCGCCATCAAGTAGAAGAGGGCGTTCGCCACCGGTCGTTGATCCTGTTGACGTAGTCGATGCGCGCGCGCATCGAGGCTGCGGGGCGCTTGAGCTTTTCCATGTCGTAGATGAGCGACGAGCGCGAGTAGTCGGCGAGCTCGAGTTCATCGCTCATGTAGATCGCGTCCTTGGGGCAGGCCTCCTCGCAGAAGCCGCACAGGATGCAGCGCAGCATGTCGATGTCGAAGCGCTTGGGCTCGCGCTCGATGACACGCTCCGTCTCGCCGCCGTCGATCGTGATCGCGTAGGCGGGACACGCGGCCTCGCACAGTCCGCAGGACACGCAGGCGATGTTGCCGTCGTCCTTGACCACGAGGCGCGGCTGGCCGCGCGTGACCTCGTTCTTGGGCAGCGGCTCCTCGGGATACTGGCGCGTGATCTTCTTCTCGAACATCTTGCGGAAGGTGATCGAGAGACCGCGCACGATCTCGGGCACGAAGAGGCGCTCGGAGAGCGAGAGTTCCTTGCGTTTGACGATGACCATGGCGTCTTTCGTTGCGCGCGGAGAATCAGGAACCGCCGCCGCGGAAGGCGAGCACGGCTCCGGTGGCGAGCAGGTTGGCGAGCGCCAGCGGCAGCATCACCTTCCAGCCCATGCGCATGAGCTGGTCGAAGCGGAAGCGCGGCAGGGTCCAGCGCACCCACACGAAGAGGAAGAGGAACACCGAGACCTTGGCCAGGAAGGCCGCGAACTGGAGGTACCACGGCGCCTGCGGCATGAAGGGCACGGCCCAGCCGCCCCAGAAGAGCAGCACGTTGAGCGAGCTCATCACCGCCATCGCGCTGTACTCGCCGATGAAGAAGATCGCCCACTTCATCGCGGAGTACTCGGTGTTGAAGCCGGCGACGAGCTCGGGCTCGCACTCGGCGAAGTCGAAGGGATGGCGGTTCGTCTCGGCGAACGCCGCGACCGTGAGCAGGAAGCAGGCGAGCGGCTGCTTCCAGAAGTTCCAGCTGCCGTCGGGCCGCATCTGCGCCTCGACGATCTCGCGCAGGTTGAGCGAGCCGCTCAGCGCGACCACCGCGAGGATCGCGAGGATCAGCGAGAGCTCGTAGCTGATCATCTGGGCCGACGCGCGCAGGCCGCCGAGCAGCGAGTACTTCGAGTTCGAAGCCCAGCCGGCGAGGATCACGCCGTAGACGCTCATCGAGCCGATGGCGAGCAGGTAGACGATGCCGATGTCGATGTCGGCGACCGCGAGCGGCCCCCAGTTGCGTCCGAACAGCGTCACGTCGCCCGCGAACGGTATCACCGCGACGGTCATCATCGCCGGCACGGCCGCCATGGCGGGCGCGAGCAGGTAGAGCGGCTTGTTCGCGCCGTAGGGGATGACGACTTCCTTGAAGATGAACTTCACGCCGTCGGCGAGCGGCTGCAACAGGCCCCACGGTCCGACGCGATTGGGTCCGTGGCGGTACTGCATCCAGGCCGAGACCTTGCGCTCGACCAGCGTCATGACCGCGGCGACGTTGATGATCCCGAGCAGGATGATCGAGTTGCGGACGAGGATCGCCAGCAACATCTCGGTGGTCTCGTTCATCGAGTGCGCGCCTCCTCGCGACGCGCGCTGAGCGCCTGCAGGAGGCGCGTGGTCGGCCGCACCTGCGCCGGCGCCGAACGCGCGGCGGAGATCGGTCCGCGCTGCCCGTCGATGTTGACGTAGGTGCCGGTCCGCTCCACCCAGGTCGGCACTCCGATGCAGATCGTGCAGGCGCTCGCGTCGAGCGCGTGCGTGTCGAGCACGATCAACTCGACCCCCGCGGGACCCGATGGCAGCGAGTGCAAGGCGTCGGTGCCGACGAGCTCGCACACGCGCTCGCCCACGAGCAGCGCGACGCGCGCGAGGCTCAAGCGGCGCAGCGCTTCCTTCGGCTCGAGCGCTTCGAACCCGAGCTCGGTGAGCCCGCGACGGTTCGGCGCCGGATCCCCGGTGTGCAGGAGCTTGTCCGCCAGACCGTTCGGGCCCGGCGAGACGAAGGCGGGCGTCACGCCGCGCGCGCGAGCGAGCTCGCGCAGCTTCTCGCCTTCCTCGACCGTGCAGAACGGCGACGCGAGGATCAGCGCTTCGCGTTGCTGCGTGATGAGCTCGCGCGCGCGCTCGAGCGCGCTGTCGACCTCGATCGGGCGCCATTCGCCGCGCGAACGCGCGCCGCTACCCTCCGCGCGCTCGCGCACGCGTGCGTCCGATGAACGGTCGCGCTCGCGCACGAGCGCTCCGGCGAGACGTTTCCCCGCGTTGACGTGGTCGAAAGCGAAGCGGCCCGTGTCGCACATCCACCAGCCGTTGACGGCCGGGTTCTCGCGCGGACGGAAGCGCTTCACCTCGCCGTTGCGCAGCACCTCGACCTGGATCGAGCAGCCGCGCGAGCACTCCGGGCACGTGCTCGCCATCTTGACCAGGTTCCACACGCGCGCCTGGAAGCGGAAACCCTTGAGGGTCAGCGCGCCGACGGGGCAGAGATCTGCGATGTTGCCCTGGTAGTTGCCCTTGAGCGGCTTCCCCGCGAACGTCTCGATCACCGAGCGCGAGCCGAGCTGCGAGACCGTGAGCTGCGCCTGCTTGGGAACTTCCTCGAAGAAGCGCACGCAGCGGCTGCACAGGATGCAGCGCTCCTCGTCGAGCACGATCACGTCGCCGAGCGACTTGCGCTTCTCGAGCTTGCGCCGCGGCTCGTGCGTGCGGCCCTTGGCCTGGCCCTCGGAGTACGTGTAGTCCTGCAGATCGCACTCGCCGGCCTTGTCGCAGATCGGGCAGTCGAGCGGATGGTTCTTGAGCAGGAACTCGAGGCACTCGCGGCGCGTCGCGTGCGCCTTGTCGCTCTCGGTGTTCACCACCATGCCTTCCACGGGATACGTGCGGCAGGCGACCATCACGCGGCCGGGTGTCTGACCCTGCTGGACCTCGACCTGGCAGATGCGGCAGCTGCCGACCGGCGTGAGCCCGGGGTGGTAGCAGTAATGGGGGACTTCGACGTCGTGCGAGTGGCACGCGGCGATCAGCGGCTTCTTCGGGTCGGCTTCGACCTCGCGGCCGTTGACGGTGATCTTCACCAAGCTCCCCATCGTTAGTGCGCTCCGGCGTATTCCACGCGCTTGTACGGGATCGGGTCCTTGTGCTGGCGCACGCACTCCTCGAGCTCGCTCTTGAAGAGGCGCACGGCCGACAACGTCGGGATCGCGGCGGCGTCCGAGAGCGCGCAGATCGTCTTGCCCGGCGCCATGCCCTTGGCGAGCGACTCGAGCGTCGCGACGTCGTCGGGTTGTCCGTGGCCGGTCGCGATGCGATGGAAGATCTGCGAGAGCCACTGCGTGCCCTCGCGGCACTGGCTGCATTGCCCGCAGCTCTCGTGGTCGTAGAAGCGCGCGATGATCTCCATGACGCGCGCGATCGACGTCTGATCGTCCATGATCACCATCGCCGCGGTGCCGAGCGAGCTGCCCTTGCCCTTGAGCGAGTCGTGATCGAGCACGACGTCGAGATCATTGCCCGTGAGCAGCGCGCACGAGCTTCCGCCGGGGAACCAGGCCTTGCACTTGCGGCCTTTCCAGATGCCGCCGGCGACCTCGTCGACGATCTCGCGCGCCGTGACGCCGAAGGGGAGCTCGTACACGCCGGGCTTGTTCACGTGGCCCGAGATGCCGCAGAGGAAGTTGCCCTTCGAGCCTTTCGTGCCGATCGCCGCGTGCCACGCGCCGCCGCGCGACACGATGAACGGCACGTTGAAAATGGTCTCGACGTTGTTGACCGTCGTCGGCTGGCCCCACAGGCCGAACATCGCGGGGAACGGAGGCTTGGGACGCGGATGTCCGCGCTTGCCCTCGAGGCTCTCCATCAAGCCCGTCTCCTCGCCGCAGATGTAGGCGCCGGCTCCCTTGTGCATCACGAGCTCGCACGAGAACGAGCTGCCGAGGATGTTCTTGCCGACGAGGCCGGCCTTGCGCGCTTCGTCGATCGCCTGCTGGCAGCGCTCGTACGACTTCCGGTACTCGCCGCGCACGTAGATGTACGCCGCTTGCGCGCGGATCGCGTAGCACGCGATGAGCGCGCCTTCGACGAGACCGTGCGGGTCGCGCTCCATGAGGACGCGGTCCTTGCACGTGCCCGGTTCCGATTCGTCGGCGTTGATCGCGAGGTAGCGCGGGCGCGGGTCCTTCGCCGGGTCGGGCATGAAGGTCCACTTCATCCCGGTGGGGAAGCCCGCGCCGCCGCGGCCGCGCAGCTCCGAGACCTTCATCTCGTTGATCACGTCCGCGGGCTGCATGGGCTTCTTGAGCACCATGTCGAGCGCCGCGTAGCCGCCCGCCTGCTTGTACGCGGCGAGCGTGTGCGACTGCGGATTCTTGATCCGGTCGAGGAGGTACGTCGCGAAGGGTTTCACTTCTTCAGGCCTCCCAGGATCGTCTCGACCTTCGCGGGCGTCAGGTCTTCGTGGTACACGCCGTCGACGTCGATCATCGGCGCGTTGGCGCAAGCTCCCTGGCACTCGACGGGCCACACGGTGAACTTGCCGTCGGCCGAGGTCGCGTAGGGCTTCGCGCCCGTGACCTGGCAGACCTTCTCGAGGATCTCGGTCGCGCCGCGCAGCTCGCAGCTGATGTTGTGGCACACCGAGACGAAGTGCTTGCCGACCGGGCGCAGCCGGAACATCGGGTAGAAGGAGGCGACGCCGTAGACCTCGACCGGCTCCATGCCGAAGAAGGTCGCGAGGTCCTCCATGATCTGCGGCGAGATCCAGCCGCCGAGCTCTTCCTGGCAGCGGTGCAGCGCGGGAATGAGTCCGGCCTTCCTGTCCGGATACTTCTTCACCAGCTCGTCGAACTCCTGGAGCAGCTTCTGCGGGAGTGCCATCAGCGATCCACCTCGCCCATCACGAAGTCGAGCGAACCGATCAACGAGACCATGTCGGAGAACAAGCGCCCGCGCGCGATCATCGGGATCGCCTGCACGTTCATCAGCCCGGGCGCGCGGATGTGGCAGCGCAGGGGAGTGCTCGTGCCGTCGGACGCGACGAAGAAGCCGAGCTCGCCCTTCGACGACTCGATGCCGAAGTAGGCCTCGCCGCGCGGCAGCGCCATGTCGGTCACGATCTTGAACTGATGGATGAGCTCCTCCATCGACGTGCGCACGAGCTCCTTGGGCGGCAGCACGTAGCGCCGGTCCTCGGCGATGAACTCGCCGCCCTTGGTCTGCTTCAAGAGCGCGAGCGCCTGCTTCACGATGCGCGCCGACTGGCGCATCTCCTCGACGCGCACCATGTAGCGGTCGTAGCAGTCGCCGTGCATGCCGACGGGCACCTCGAAGTCGTAGCGCTCGTAGCCCGAGTACGGCTGGTTCTTGCGCAGGTCGTATTCGAAGCCCGAGCCGCGCAGGTTCGGACCCGTGAGCGACCAGGCGAGCGCGGCTTCCTTGCTCACCACGCCGATCTGGTAGTTGCGGTCGTACCAGATGCGGTTGCCGGTGAGCATCTTCTCGAACTCGTCCACCGCCGACGGGAAATGGTCGATCCACTTCTCGATCTCGCCCTGCACGCGCTCGTCGACGTCGGCATAGACGCCACCCACGCGCACGTAGGTGTTGTTCATGCGGTGGCCGGTGTAGGCGTCGAGCAGCGAGTACAGCGTCTCGCGCTCCTTGAAGCAGAAGAAGAACATCGTCACCGCGCCGAGGTCGATGCCGGTGGTGGCGAGGTAGATCAGGTGCGCGCCGATGCGCGACATCTCGCACAGGAGCACGCGGATGATCTGGCCGCGCTCGGGCACCTGGATGTCTCCGAGCTTCTCCAGCGCGAGCGCGTACGAGATGTTGTTCATCAACGGCTGGACGTAGTCCAACCGGTCGGTGTGCACGAAGAACTTGCGCCAACCGAGCGACTCGCAGGTCTTCTCCTTGCCGCGGTGCAGGTAGCCGACGATGGGCTCGATCTCCTTGATCGTCTCGCCGTCGAGCGCGACCTTGATGCGCAGCACGCCGTGCGTCGCCGGGTGCTGCGGCCCCATGTTGAGCTGCAGGAGCTCGCCGTGCAGCGGATCGTCGCCGTCGACGAAGCTCGCCGGCGGCACGCCCGGCGTGTACTCAAACGTCTGCATGCTCGCGCTCGTGCCGCTCGAAACGGCGCTTGAACCAGGCGTTGTAGAGCGCGTCGGGCTCGATCCCCTGGTGAGGGAAGTCCTTGCGCAGCGGGAAGTGGTCGTAGTCCTCGGGCATCAACAGGCGCTTCAGTCCGGCGAAGCCCTCGAACACGATGCCGAACATGTCGAAGCACTCGCGCTCGGAGTACTCCGCGCCCGGCCACAGATCCGTGATCGTCGCCACGCGCGGCGCGTCACCCGGCACGCGCGCGTAGAGGCGCACGCGATCGTTGTGCGCGACCGACAGGAACTGGTAGCAGAGCTGGAAGCGCGGCTGCGCCGGAAAACGATCGATCGCGGTGACGAAGGTGTTCGTCTCGAAGCCGCACGCATCGCGCAGACGCCGGCAGGCTTCGTGCACCTGCGACGCTTCGATCTCGAAGCACGGCGTGCCGTCGCGCGCGGGAACCAGCTTGGGATTCAGGTCGGAGAGCGCCGCCTGGACGCGTTCGAGCGCGCTCACGGCAGCGGGTGCTCCCCGGCCGGCAGCACGGCGTGGCTGCCCCGCGTCGGCACTTCGAAGTTGGGCGCGCGCACGAAGCGCGACGTGCCCAGACCGTGATCGAGGTTCGCGCCCGAGAGGCGCGCGCGCAGCGGCTGCTCGCGCTCGATCTTCTTCTGGAGCTTGATGATCGCGTCGATCACCGCGTCGGGACGCGGCGGACAGCCGGGAACGTAGACGTCGACCGGCAGGATCATGTCGACGCCCTGCACGACGGCGTAGCTGTCGTACATGCCGCCCGAGCTCGAGCAGACGCCCATCGCGATGACCCACTTGGGGTCGGGCATCTGGTCGTAGATCACGCGCGTGGCCTCGGCCATCTTCCACGTCAGCGTGCCGGCGACGATCATCAGATCGCACTGGCGCGGCGAGAAGCGCGCGGCCTCGGCGCCGAAGCGCGCGAGGTCGAACTTCGGCCCGATCATCGCCATCAGCTCGATGCCGCAGCACGAAAGACCGAGCGGCATCGGCCAGAGCGAATTCTTGCGCCCCCAATTGATGAGCGCATCGACGCGCGTGGCCATGAAGCCTTGCTGCGCCGTTTCCTCGTCCATGAGCTTCAGCGATCCCATTCGAGACCTCCCTTGCGCCACACGTAAGCCAGCGCGAGCGCGAGCAGCGCCACGAACGTGAGGATCTCGGCGAAGACGAACGCTCCGACACCGGCCGCCTGGAAGCCCTTCGCGCCGACGGCCCACAGGATCAGGAACAACGACTCGACGTCGAAGAGGATGAAGAGCACCGCCACCAGATAGAAGTGGATCGACAGGCGCAGGCGCGCGTCGCCCTGGGGCTCCATCCCGCACTCGTAGGGCTCGCCCTTGCCGACGTTCTTGCGCTTGCGGCCGCCGAGGTCGCTGAGCGCCATGTTGGCGATCGCGAACCCGACCACCATCACGAAGAGGATCAGGATCGGTAGGTAGCGCTCGACCATGGGCAGGGCATGGACAGGGTCTCTCGGGCGCCCGAGAGCGAGGGTGGGGGGGCGCCGGACAGTGGGGGGGGAGGGCCCCCGCGCGCCCGGCCGAGGGGTAGTGGCGGCCTCAGCGGGCCGGCCGATTTTGGCGCGGAGTGTAGCCACGCCCCCAGGTCGGAGGAAGGCTCCGCGCGCGTGCGCGAGTGACGAAGCTCCGCGAGCCACTGCGCACGCACGATCGGGAGGCCAGGAAGTCGCACTCGACGGGCCGCGGGACTGGCGGCGAAGCCCGAGCCTCGGATGGGGGCCGGCCACGGCCGGTTCCGGGTCGCAAAATCGGCTATAAACCTATTATCAGTAGTATCTTGTGCCTATTTGTCTGGGCCAGGATCTCGGCGCCGATCGATGCGCAGGAATGCGCCCCCGGTGCCCTTGGCCAAGGCCTCCAGCGTCCCGTCGCCTCCGGTGCCGATCTGGACCGCGTGGATGACGACCCGGATGCGTGGATTGACGCGTTTCAGGAAGGCATCGACCCATCCCGAGCCCTCGGCCGTCGCGCCGTCGCACAAGACGACCAGCGTGTCGGCCTCGATGCGCTCGAGTTCGGGTTCCCCGTCCGGCCGGAAGTGGAGTGCCTGCTCGACCCCGCGGCGCAGCTGGGTACCCCCGCGCGGCCCCTGGGAACGCATCCAGCCGCGCGCCCCCTCGACCTGCCGGGGCGCCGCCTCGACGAGCTTCCCGCGCCAGCTCTCGGCGAAGTCGTGGAACACCACCACGTCGAAACGCGCCTTCGCTCCCAGCCCTGCCACGAAACTGCACAGCTGCTCGGTCGCCTCGTTCCAGCGCGTGATCGCCGCGTTCGTCTCGTCGAACGGCGTCGACATGCTGCCCGAGCGGTCGACGACGAACAGCACGCGGTCGCTGTTGATCTCCAGGCCGAAGAAGCTCGGACGCGTCGCCTCGGGCTCGAAGCTCGGCGTGCTGGCCTTCTTGATCTTGCCGCTGCGCAGCGCCTCCCACCACGCGAGCCAGTTCTCGTGAGGGCCTCGCTGGAGCTGGAATCCGGCGCGAAACGCACCTTCTGGAAGTGCCGCTCGGCGAGCATGCGCACCGGATCGGCGATGTCGTTCGCGCTGCCGTAGGCGTCGACGAAGAAGCGGTTCACCGCCTCGCTCGGGAAGCCGACCAGCGCCTCGAGCGCGATCGCGCGCAGCCCAGCGTCGGGGTCGCGCGCGCAGGTGAGCAGCGCGAGCTCGCTGCCCGGCGTGCGCCGCTGGATGTACAGCCAGGCCGCCGCGCGCCGGCGCTCGAGCGGCTGCGACTGCGCTCGCGCGAGCACGTCGTGCGTCAGCCAGACCGAGAAATCGCCGTTGAAGCGCTCGTTCAGCGCCGCGACCAGCGTTTCGCGCGCGTCGCGCACGGGCGGGGCGAGGCGCTCCTCGGCCGCGGGATCGTAGAGCGCGAGCGTCAGTCCGAGCAGGTCGAGCCAGACGCTCGCGATCTCGTGCGCGCGCTCAGGCTCGAGCTTCCACAGGAGGCGCAGATCGTTCGTCGCGTCGCCGATCGCCCCGATCGAGCGCTCGTCGATGGCCGACTGCCCGCGAGCGACGCGTCCCACGAACGCGCGCAGCCACTCGAGCGGATCGCGCGCGCGCGAAGACGTCGACGCGCCCGCGCTCGCACCGGCCAGCGCCAGCGCGCAGAGCACGAGCAGCGGCAGCACCCGCTCACGAGCGCGAGAGCGGGCCCGGTGCTCCCGGCCGCGCGCGAGCGCACCATGCGACGGGGCGCTCGAGCATGGACTCTGCGCCCGAGGGCGCGAGTGCGCGGGCGCCAACTCTGCCGGATCCGCCATGGGCGTAGCCTACCCGCGTGCCGTCGGCGCTCTACCGGCGCGCCCGGAGATGGTCGAGCTCTTTACGCGACGCTCGTCCGCAACGAGCGCGCGAGCTCGCGCGGCGCGCCGGCGGCTGCGTGCGGCACAATGACGAGCCCGCATGAGCGCCGACGCCGTTCCGCCCGACCGACCTCCGCACGAGGGCGCGCCCTCGGGCAAGCCGCCGCGCCGCGCGCGCTATCCGGGCCCGCATCCGCGACGTTTCGAGCAGCGCTACAAGGAGCACGCGCCCGAGCGCCATCCCGAGATCGTCGGTGCGGTGCGCGCGCGCGGCGCGACGCCCGCCGGACAGCACGTCTCGATCCTCGTCGCCGAGGTTCTCGCCGTGCTCGCGCCGAGACCCGGCGAGCGCGGCGTCGACGCGACGCTGGGGTATGGCGGACACGCGCAGGCGCTGCTCGCCGCCGTGCAACCCGGAGGCGCGCTGCTCGGACTCGATGTCGACGCGCGCGAGCTGCCGCGCACCGAGGAGCGCTTGCGCGCCGCCGGGTTCGATTCGGCGCAGTTCCTCGCGCGGCGCACGAACTTCGCGGGTCTCTCTCGCGCGCTCGCGGACGTCGGCTGGAGCGACGGCGTCGATTTCGTGCTCGCCGACCTCGGCGTGTCGTCGATGCAGCTCGACGATCCCGCGCGCGGCTTCACGTTCAAGGCCGACGGTCCGCTCGACATGCGCATGAACCCCGCTCGCGCCGTCTCCGCCGCGCAGCTGCTCGCGACGATCGAGCGCGACGAGCTCGCCAGCCTCCTGCGCGAGAACGCCGACGAGCCGCACGCCGAGCGCATCGCGCACGCGTTGTGCGCGCGCCGCGGCACGCTCGACACGACGCTCGCGCTCGCGCGCACGGTCGGCCGCGCGCTCGCGCCCGTCGCGAGCCCTGACGACGCCGACAAGAGCGTGCGACGCGTCTTCCAGGCCTTGCGCATCGCCGTGAACGACGAGTTCGGCGTGCTCGATTCCCTGCTCGGCCAATTGCCCTTCGTCCTGCGCCCCGGCGGCCGCGCGTGCTTCCTCACCTTCCACTCGGGAGAGGACCGCCGCGTGAAGCACTCCTTCGAGCGCGGCCTGAACCAAGGCCGCTGGTCCGCGATCTCCGACGAGGTCGTGCGCGCGTCGCCGCTAGAACGCCGCGACAATCCGCGCTCGAGCTCCGCCAAGCTGCGCTGGGCGCGGCGCGCGTAGAGCGGCGCGCGAGTCGCTGCCGAGTCGATCCTCGCGATGGCGGTGCCGCCTCCGCGGAGCGCGCTCGCGGCGCGAGGAACTCGCCGTCGCGCGCCGTACACTTCGCGGCGATGCAGGGTGGAACGCCGAGCGCGCGCGATCCGGGGCGACGCATCTTCCTGCTCGCGCTGTTCCTCGGACTCGTGTTGCAGTTGCCGACGCTCGGCGCCGGCTTCTTCGCCGACGACTACGTGCACCAGCTCGTGCTGCGCGGCACGGGCGGCGGGATGCCGATGTCGCGCTGGAGCCTGTACGACTTCGGCGCGGCTTCGAATTGGCGGAGTCTTGCGTTCGACAACGGCGGGCACGGCGGGTTGCCGTGGTGGACGGACGCCGACTGGAAAGCGCGCTTCTTCCGGCCGTTGACGAGCGCGTCGCTGGTGTTCGACCACGCGGTGTGGGGCTCCTTCGCTCCGGGCTACCACCTCACGAGCCTCGCGCTCTGGCTCGCGCTGCTCGTGCTCGCGCGCCGGCTGTTCCTCGCGCTCGGCCTCGCGCCGCGCACGGCGGCGCTGGCGGTGCTCGTGTTCGCGCTCTCGGATGCGAGTTCGGTGCCCGTCGGCTGGATTGCCAATCGCAACGCGCTGCTCGAGGCCTTGTTCGCGACGGGCACTCTGCTCGCGGCGCTGCGCGGGCGCTTCGCCGTCGCGCTGGCGCTGGCGCTCGCGGCGGCGCTGAGCAAGGAATCCGGCGCGTTCGCGTTCCTCGTCCTCGCCGCGACTTGCGCGCTGCGTGCCCCGAGCAACGGACCACGCGTTCGCGCGCAGGTCGTGAGCGCCGTGCTCGCCTTCTTCGCCTACCTCGGGATGCTCGCCGCGTTCGGGTTCGGGACGAAGAGCCTGTTCTACGCGACGCCCTGGGTCGATATCGGGCGCTACCTCGACAACACGTTCGTGCTCGCGACCGGCGGCGTGCTCGCGCTCGTCGCTCCGTTCTCGCTCGACATCGCGATGCTCGTCCCCGGCGCGCGCGCGTTCGTCGTCGTCGCGGGCATCGTCGCCGGCTGGCCGCTCGTGCTGTGGATCGGCCGACGGCTGCGCGGCGAGCCCGCGGCCGCGGTGCTCGGCGTGTGGACCGTCGTCTTCCTCGCGCCGCAGGGCGGCGTGATCGCGTCCGATCGGCTGCTCTTCGTGCCCACGATCGGCGTCGCGGGATTGCTCGCGCTCTTCTGGCAGCGTGAGCGCGCCGAGAGGGCGCGACGTTCGCGCGCCGAGCGCTTCCTCGTCCTCACGCTCGCGTGCCTGGCGACCGTCGGCTCGGGTCTCTTCCTGCTCGTGCAGAACGTCGGCCTCGCCGACATGTCGCGCCACGTGCGCGCGAAGGCGCTCGCGACGGAGGTCGGCGAGCGCGCGCTCGGCCGGCGCGACGTGCTCGTGCTGCAGACGGAGAACCAGATGCAGGGCTTCGCGTCTGCGGCGACCTGGCAGGCGGAGATCGGCGATCCCGACGTGCACTTCTGGAGCCTGAACAGCGCTCCGCGCGCGGTGCGCCTCACGCGCACCGACGAGCGCAGCTTCGAGCTCGAAGCCCTCGACCAGCCCTTCCTCGACGGCCCGTTCGAGCGCGTCTACCTCGCGCACGACGCGCCGCCGGCGGTGGGGAGGACGTGGACGACGCCCCTGTTCGTCGTCACCGCGGTCGACTCGCGCGCGCACGGGCTCCACCGCATCCGCGTCGAGCTCCCGCGCTCGCTCGACGAGCCCGCCTTCGTGTTCGTGCGACCCGTCGACGGCGTGCTGACCCGCATCGCGATGCCGCCGATCGGCGCTTCGATCGAGCTTGCGCGCGCCGTTTCGACGCGCGCGTGGACGCCCTGAGCCGCGCGCCGAGCGCGAGCTCGACCCGCGCGTGAGCTGCGGGTCGGATCTCCGCCCTCGACGAATCGTCGGCCTGGCGTGCGGGATTCCGCCTTCGATTCCGCGCGCCGTGTACCCTGAGCTTCCTGGCGACTGCCGTGCTCGTCGGGACAGGCCGCGCGTGCGCACGAGCTCCTTGCATCGAAAATGCGTGAGCGCCATCGCAGTGCTGGCGCACGCGGCCGTTTTCCTCGCTCGGACACCGCAGCCGAGCAGGGTTTC
>JBGATX010000271.1:0-4683 GCA_044228975.1 Planctomycetota bacterium
GCTCTGGATCCCGGGAGCGACCTACCTGTTCCTCCTCGGAGCCGCAGCCGCCGCGCTCGGCGCGTGGGCGCTGCGCGCGCCGGGCTCGGTGAACATCGTCGCCGTCGCGGCGAGCGCGTGCGTGTGGTGTCCGTTCCTCGCGGGCATCGAGGACGTCTTCGAGCTGCGCACGCTGCAAGTGCCCGCCGTGCTCGGCATCGCGGGTGGCTGGGCCCTGCTGGCGACGCCGTTCACGAGCACGTTCTCCGATTGGTCGCGGCGCGCGCGGTTCTCCGCGGCGGGCGTGTTCGCGTTCCTCGCGCTCGTCGCGCTCGCAGCGACGCTCGCCGAACCGAGCCAGACGCCCGAGCAGCCGCAGCCGGTGCGCTTCGTCCACGTACAGCGCGCCGGGGAGAGCGGCTCGACCCTCTACGCCAATGGCTTCGGCTCCGAGGGCTTCACCGCGTGGTCGAGCGCGCAAGGCTTCGCTCGCGAGCTCGCGCCGATTCCCGGCTGGCTCGGACGCTTCGGGGCGTTGAGCGCGAAGCCCGTCGCCGCGCTGGAACTGCCGGCACCGGAGCTCGCGTGGATCGAGCGCGCACCCGCGAGCGAGGGCTTCGAGCGCGGGCTCCTGCGCGTGCGCTCGCAGCGCGCCGCGCGCCAGCTCGTCGTCGTCGTGCGCCCGGGAACGCAGTTCGAGTCGCTGCGCTGGCGCGCGCGCGACTGGCCGCTGCGCGGCGCTGGCGGAGGCCGCCTCATCGCGGCGGGTTTCGGCGACGAGCCCATCGAGCTCTCCTTGCGCATGCCCGTCGCCGCGAAGGATGGCGCGGAGCGGCCGGACGACGCGTTCGAGCTGCTCGACATCGACACGGCGACCTCGGGTCCGCTGTTCGAGCTCGTGCGGGCGCTGCCCGCCGGCTTCCTGCCGCGCTCCGAAGGCGCCGCGACGATCGTTTCGCGCTCGGGCGCGCTGTAGGCGAGCACGCTCAGCGCTCGCGCCGGCGCGCGACGAGATCGAAGCGGATCTCGAACACGTCGATGCGCGGCAACGGCGCGTTCGCCGCCGGCGCGGGCAGGCCGAACTCCGCGGGAGCCAGCGCGACGCTGCCGCGCAGCCGCGCGCTCTGCGCGTCGAAGCTCAACGTGGCCGGCCAGGCGATGGAACGCCGCGTGTCGCGCAGCGTGAGCTCGCCGCGCATCGTCACCGCGAGCTCGCGACCGAGACACGCGTCGAAGCCCTGCGCGCCGTCGCCCTCGCGCCGCGGAAGATCGAGGCGTGTGACCAGGAGCTCGATCGAAGGATGCTGCACGGCGTCGAGCAGCTCGAGCTGCAGGAACGCGTCGGCCGCCGCGCGCGCGGCCGGCTCCGCGAGCTGCGCGTGGAGATCGCGCGCGGCGATCGAAATGCGCGCGCTGGAGAGCGCGACGTCGTCGCGCGCGAGCTCGAGCTTGCCGTTCACGCGCGACGCCACGACCTCGCCGACGGACCCGGGCGGGCCGCCGCGCGGGCGCGCGACGAGCGTGCTCGACGCGTCCAGGACGTAGAGCAGCGGCCGCAAGCTCGGATCGAGACCGTCGGCCAGCGCGCGCAGCTCGTCGGCGAACGCGCGCGCGCTCGGAGCGAGCGCGGCGTCGACGTTCGCCCGTCGAGGCCCGCTCGGCGCGCGCCAGAGCAGCGTATCGCGCGCGTCGTCGCTCGCGCGCGCTCGCGGCGCCGCCGGCAGCGTCGCGAGCGCACCCAGGCGCGCGCCGAGCGCGTCCCAGCGCGCCACCGCGACGAGCTGCACCTGGCGCCGCGTGCGGAACTCGAGCTCGACGCGGCCGTCGTCGTAGAGCGCGGCGGAACGCCAGCCGAGATCGGGCGGCGAAGCGCGGCGCAACTCGGCCATGAGATGCGGCGAGACCAGCTCGAGCGTCGCGCTCGACGGCGCGCGCTGCGCGGGATCGCGCCGCGGATCGCCGTCGCTCGTCTCGCGCCCGACGACCTCGAGCGAGTACGTGCCCGGCGGCAGACCGGTGAAGCGCGCGGTCCACAAGTGCGGCTGCACGATCTGCGCCGACGCGCCGCTGGGCGGCACGCCGCGCGGCACGAGCACGAGCTTGCCGCTCGCGCGCGGATCGCCCACGACCTCGAAGCCCGCGAAACGCCAGTTCGCGCTGGGAAAACGCCCGCGGCCTTCGATCTCGATCGTCGCGCCGGCGTCGGCGAGCTCCGGCGCGTTCCACGAGTCGACGTAGAGCTCGCGCGTCGCGGGGTAGAGCACGGAAGAGATGTCCGGCCTCACGTGCAGCGACAAGGCGAGCGTCTCGTCGCGATGCACCGTCAACGCGCCGCCGTCGAGCTCGACCGTGCGCACGAGACCGTCCGCGCCGAGCAGGTCGAGCTGCCAGCCGCAGTTGAGACCGCCGGGATCGGCGCGCCAGCGCAGCCCCGCTTCGAGATCGATCCACGCCGAGCCGTCGGGTGCGTCGCGCAGCGCGAGGTCGTCCGCGTCTAGGGCCGTCGCGGCGCTGCCCTTCAACACCTCGCGCACGAGCGCGCGCCTGCCGCGCGTCGCGATCACGCGCACGAGCGCCGCCCCGTCGTCGCTGAGCAGATCGAGGTGCGCGAGGCCGGGCGCGAGCTCGTCCTGGATGCGGCCCGCCCACATGCGTCGCGCGGGTTCTCCGGGACGGCGCTCGACGACCGTCACCTCCAGCATCGTCTTCGAGCCGATCTCGCCCGCGGGCTCGCCCGCGGGCGTGGCGGAGATGCGCGCGACGAAGCGGCCGTTCCCGGACACGACCTCCGTCTGCGCGGCGCCGCGCGCGAGCCCGGGGCCGAGCACGAGGACGAGCACGAGCGCGAGGACGAGAGCGAAGCGGCCGGCGAAGCTCATGGGCGCGCCGGCGGTTGTAGCACCGCGCTCGCCGGCCGGGCTAGGATGCGCGCGCTCTCGTTGCCGCGGCGCGCCGACATCCGCCGCTGCAGAGCGCGGCCGGGACTGCATGCGCGCGAACCGAATGGCCTGGTTGGGGATCGCGCTCGTGTGCGCGGCGCCCTTCCTCTTCCTGCCCACGTTGCGCGTGCCGCTCTTGCGCTCGAGCGGACTGGTGCTGTGGATCGCGATCGCGGCGGGCCTCGCCTGTTCGTTCGCGGCGCTGCGCGCGCGGCGCAGTCTCCTGACGCGGCTCGCGCTCGGCTTCTGCGCGTTCGTCGGCGGCGCGACGCTGTACGGATTCGTGGTCTGGCAGCGGCTGCCGCCGGCGCGCATCGAGCTCCTCGGAGCGCGGGCGCCGGAGGTGAACCTGCTCGACGAGCGCGGCGTCTCCTTCGCGCTGCCGGAGCGCTGGGCGAACGGGCCGCTCCTGCTCGTCTTCTATCGCGGCTCGTGGTGATTCACCTGTCAGGCGGAGCTCGTCGGGCTGCGCGAAGTGTCGGGCGAGATGGAGAGGCTCGGCGGCGGCTTGCTGGCGGTCTCCGTCGATCCGCCGGCGACGAACGCCAAGGTGCGCGCCGATCGCCGGCTCCCCTTCCCGATCGCCTCGGACGAGACGCGCGAGGCCGTGCGCGCGTTCGGAGTCCTGCACGAACGCGCCGGTCCGGGCGCGAGCGACATCGCCTTGCCGTCGATGTTCCTGATCGAGCGCGGCGGGCACATCGTCTGGAGCCACGTCGCGGCGCGGATCGTCGATCGGCCGGACCCGACGGACGTGCTCGAGCGGGTTCGTGGTCTCGCCGTCCACTGAAACCGGGCGGCGGAGCGTCGCGAGCTGCGCTCGTCGTGCCGGGGAATCTCCGTCCTCGCGTCGCGCGATCCGATGCGAGAAGCGATTTCCGTTCGCGAGCGTGGCACGCGCGAGTGCGTGCGCGCGCGCACCTCTCGCGCGACGCGCGGGGCGCCGAGCGCGAGTGGGAGCGCACGCGCATCGCTTCGAAGGCCGCGTGAGAGCTGCGAACGCACTTTCGCGAGCTTTCGTCGAGTCCGCGAGAGAGCGCGCTGCGTGTGCGCGCGCGCACGCGAAGGCGATCGACGAATGCGTGCGCTTGCGCTTTCGCACCGCGCGTCGGTGACGTCGGGATCGAGCTCACGCGGCGCGTGCTCGCGCGGCGAAAGTCGGTAACAGACGTGTGCGGCGCGGTTATCGAGCCGCGAGCTCACGCCGAGGGGCGCGCTGCACGTCGTCGCGGCGCCGAGCTCTCACAACTCACAACCTGGAGAACGCCGATGAGGACCTGGAATCCGCTCGATTCGCTGCGCAACGCCTGCCGCAATGCTCCGTGGATCGTGATGGCGGTCGCGATCCACGTGATCGTGCTCGTGACGCTCGGGCTGTGGCACCTGGGGCACGAGAAGGTCGCGCCGTCCGACGAGGGCACGATCATCGACGTCACGCACCACGTCGACGAATTGCCGCCCGAGCCCATCGCGGAACCGGAGCCGACGGTGCGAAACGTCATCCCGCCCAACGCGGAGAACGACATCGTCAGCTTCGACGAGACCTACATCCCGATCGACGCGGCGGTCGAAGATCTGCATCTCGACCCGGCCGATCCGCGCGGCGCGGACGATTTCCTCTCCGACGGACCCACCGGAGGCACGGCAATCGGCGCAGGAACGGGAGGGCATGCCGGCAACGGCGTTTCGCCTTTCGAGGGTCGCGGCACGCGCGGTCTCGGACCCAAGGGTGGACCGAATCACTCGAACGAGGGCACGGAGAAGG
>JBGATX010000272.1:0-4660 GCA_044228975.1 Planctomycetota bacterium
CGGTCAACGCCTTCGCCACGGAGAACTTCGACGCCGGGAACGACGCAGGCTGGACGCACGCTTCGATCGGCGGCCCGCCGAACGCGAACGACGATTGGCAGCGCGGCACCCCCGCGGGCCGCACCGGCACGTCGCAGGGCGTCGCCTGGACCGACCCGCTCGGCGCCGTCAGCGCCACCGGTGCCTGGGGCAACGACCTCGGCGGCAGCGGCTTCAACGGCGCGTACCAGGCGAACGTGCACAGCGCGCTGGTCTCGCCCGCCTTCAACTGCACGGGCCGCACGAACGTGCAGCTGATCTTCAAGCGCTGGCTGACCGTCGAGGAGGCGATCTACGACCACGCCACGATCTCGGTCAACGGCACGCCCGTGTGGAGCAACCAGCTCAACGGACACACGCTCGACACGAGCTGGACGACGCAGGTCGTCGACATCTCGGCCGTCGCCGACAACAACCCGTCGGTCGTGCTGCAGTTCGAACTGCAGTCCGATGGCGGCCTCGAACTCGGCGGCTGGCAGATCGACGACGTGCAGCTCGGCCAGCTGGTCGCTGCGCCGGCCTGCGGAGCGCTGACGAACTTCTGCTCGGGCGACGGCTCGCTGCAGACGCCTTGCCCGTGCGGCAACCGCGGCGCGAGCGGACGCGGGTGCGCCAACTCGGTCAACGCCCAGGGTGCGCGGCTCCTGGCCACGGGCAATCCCAGTCCCGACACGCTCGTCCTCACGGCTTCGGGCATGCCCAACGTGGCGAGCGTCTCCGCCATCTTCCTGCAAGGCGACGCGATCACGCCGGCCGGCATCGTCTTCGGTGACGGCTTGCGTTGCATCGACGGAACGCTCGTGCGTTTGGGCAGCAAGCCCTTCGCCACGGGCACGGCGATCTACCCCGAGGCCGGTGATGCTTCGGTCTCCGTGCGCGGCGGCGTGACGCCCGGCAGCGGCGTCTCGCGCAGCTACCAGACCTTCTACCGCAACGCCGCGACGGCCTTTTGCCCGCCCGCGACGTTCAACGTCACCAGCGCCGTGCGCGTGATCTGGTAGGAGCCCTCACTCAGGACGACGCGAGCAGCGCGTCCAGACTGGCCGGCGCGGCGAGCTCCAACGGAGCTTCGCCGCGCCGGAACAGTTTGGCCCCGTGGCGGCCGCCGAGCGTCGCGCGCGAGCCCTCGACCTCGAGCCACGCTCCTTCACGCAAACCCACGACGGGCGGCGCGTTCTCCTCGTGGAACTCGCGGATGCGCTGCTCGCGCGTCTCGCCCATGTGGGTCGAACCCGGGATCGGGTCCTGGTAGTGCGCGTTGATGTTGAAGGGCACGAGACCGAGCGCGTCGAAGGTCTTCGGTTGCACGATCGGCATGTCGTTGGTCGTCTTGATCGTCACGCACGCGACCACGGAGCCCGCGCTCGTGCCCGCGTAGGGCATTCCGGCCTCGACGCGCGCGCGGATCGCGGCCACGAGCTCGGTGCGCTGCAACAGGTCGAGCAGCCGGAACGTGTTCCCGCCGCCGATGAACAGCGCCTGCGCGCGCTCGATCTCCTTTCGCGGCGACGAGCTCTCGTGCACGGATTCCAGCTCGAGCCCGAGCTCCGCGAACCGCGCGCGCGCCTTGTGCGCGTACGCGTCGCGATCGTGGAGCGCGTACGGCACGAACGTGACGCGCCGCACGCTCTCGCCGAAATGCGCCGCGAGCGCGGGAGCGCAGTGGTCCAGATAACCCTGCCCGTGCAGGGTCGAGTTGCTGATCAGGAGCAGACGTCTCATCCCGGCGAGCATACGCGCGCGCTCGCGCGTTGCACGCGCAGCGCGCGAGCACGTATCGTCGCCGCGATGAGCGACGAAACCGCCGACGAGCTCGTGCACCGGCTGCAAGCCGTGCTCGACGTGCGCGCGCGCCGCATGTTCGGCGGCATCGGCATCGACCACGAGGGGGTCTTCTTCGCGCTCGTCCACGGCGCAGGCCTCTACTTCCGCGTCGACGACGCGTCGCGCGCGCAGTACGAGCGCGCCGGCAGCCGGCCGTTCCATCCTTTCGCGCACAAGCCGGCCATGCGCGGCTACTTCGAGGTCCCCGACACGGTGCTGCGCGATCGCGCGTCGCTCGCGAGCTGGGCCCGGCGCGCGCTCGCCGCCGCGCGCGCGCGCAACGCGCCGCGCGGCGCGAGCCAGCCGCGTCGCCGCGCGCGAGACGCAGGTGCGGTGCCGACGGAGAAGCCGCTCGCTCATCTCGGTCCGGCAGCGCGTCGCTCTCTCGCGGGCATCGGCATCCGCACTCACGGCGATCTCGCGCGGCGCGGCAGCGTCGCGACGTACCACGCGTTGCTCGACTCGGGTCGCAAGGTGAGCCTGAACCTGCTCTGGGCCCTCGAAGCGACGCTGCTCGGCATGCGACCCGCGCAGCTCAGCCCAGCGATCCGCGAGAGCCTGCTCCAGCGCGCGAGATCCGCCCGCGCGGAGAGACTCGTCGCGCGGACCTCGCCCGCGAAGAAGGCTCGCCCTTCGAAGTCGACGCGACGCCGCGCGCGCCCGCCTCAGCGCACCTTCAAGAGCGGCAAGTAGTAGCGGTAGTAGACCTCGAGCGAGAGCACGCACAAGGCCGTCGTGTAGCTCTTGTCGTCGCTGCGATCGCGCGCGTAGCGTGCGTACGGATCGATCGGCTCCCACGAGCCGTCGCGATTCTGCGCGGGCACGAGCGTGCGCTTCATGCCCTCGTTCCAGCGCTCCCAGCTCTGCCCGCCGGCGCGGAACATCGAGAGCGTCCCGTAGTACCAGAAGTAGAGGTTGCCCGTGCCGTGCGCGACGAAGGCGTCGTCGTTCACGTAGCGATAGCCGTCGGGACGGCGCTCGAGCACGAACGAGCGGAAGGCGCGATAGCCGTCGCTCGCCAGATCGTCGCCGAGCAGCGAGAGCGCGAACATGGCCGCCGGTGTCGACGCCGGCAGCGTCGCATACTCCGAGCGCAGGCGCTCTGGATCGTGGTTGTAGAGCCACAGACCCGCCTGCTCGTCGCGCGCGTTCTCGAGGAACCCGCGCGCCGCATCGAAGGCGGCGTCCGGCACGGAGACACCCGAAAGTCGCGCGGACTCGAGCGCCATCACCTGCCAGGCCGTGATCGCGGTGCGCGGCCAGCGATCGAACACGTGCCCGTCCTTGTAGAAGTAGCTCCACCCCCCCGCGAGACGCGCATCGGAGCGCGTGTTCTGCTGCGCGAGGATGCGCGCCACGCCGCGCTCGACCACCTGCCTCAGGCGCGGATCGCCGCTCATCGCGAGGCATTCGGCGAGCGCGTAGGTCGCGATGCCGTGACCGTAGGCCTCGGCGTCGCCGAAGTGCCCGCTCTCCTCGTCCTGCCGCGCGACGAGGAAGTCGATCGCGCGCGCGACGGTATCGGAGTATTCGCTGCCGGAGCGGTGCGTGTGCCCCGTGCCGAGGAACGCGAGCAGGACGAGGCCGGTCTTGCCGATCGCGACCGAGCCGTACTTGTCGTCGAGGGCTCCCGGATCGCCCCACGATCCGCCGCGCTTCTGCACGCGCGCGAGGTAGGCGAGCCCGCGCGCGACGGCTTCCTCCGTGCGCGCGTCGCCGCCGTGCAGCTTCAACGCCTTGGCGCGTTCCGCCGGACTGCGGTTCTCGTAGGGCGTCTCCGCCCACGGCTTGCGCTGCACGCCGTCGGGCTCGCGCTCCGCGGCCGGTGCGCGCGCGAGCGGCGCGTTCGTGCGCGACGGGCGTGCGGGAGCTTCCACGTCGGGGAGCGCCGCGACGGAGTCGCGACGCGCGGCACCCGCGTTCGCGTCCGAAGTCGACGAGGGCGTGCCCGAGCTGGCGACGAAGCCGTCGAGAAGATCGGGTGCGCCGCCGTCGCCGCCGGCACTGCTCCGGCGCGCGTCGCCCGGCCGGCGGTCGTCGAGCGCGAGCGGCACGCGCGAGGCGCCCGGCACGGGCACCTCGGCCTTCGTACTGCGGCTCGGAGCGGCGAACGCCTCGCCGTCCTGCGTTCCGCGCGCGAGCCGCAGCGGACCGGGAGCCTCGGCGCCGCGCGCCGCACTCGCACCGTCGCTCGCGAACGATGGACGTTCGGCGGCGACGTCCGCGCCGGTTCCCTGAGCGCCGGCGTTCGCGCGTCCCGCGTCGAGCGCGAGATCCGGCGCGCCCTGCGAACGCTGCGCGCGCCCGCCCGAGGCTGCGTCGGCCGCGTCACTCGGGCCGGCGACGCCCACGCGCGCGGCGCCGGAGCCCCCACCGGGCTGCGCGCCGCCACCCGCGCCGGAGATCAGGCTGCGTCCGGGTACCGACGCAGCTTCGGAGTCCGCGCCCGCGGAGTCCAGACGCGCTGACGTCGACGGCCGCGCGCCGCCGGAGCTCGACCCTTCCGCGCCGAGTCCGCCGAGACCGTTCGCGCGCGCCGCGAGTTCGCCGGCGCCGGAGTTTCCGAGGCTCGCCGAGCTCGTCGGCGCGAGCTCCAGCGCCGCCGGCGCACCCGAGCGCCGCGCTCGCGCGTCCGGTGCGTCCGACCCCGGATCCGCGGGACGCGCGACGTCGACGCCGCTCGCGGCGGCACCGCCGATGCGCCGCGCGTCCGTCGCGCGCCGCGGCGCGTCCGTCGCCGAGGAATCGGCGAGCGCGGGACTGCGCAGCGTCGGCGCGCTCGCGCCGGGAGTCGCGC
>JBGATX010000273.1:0-4620 GCA_044228975.1 Planctomycetota bacterium
CCATCGAGGGGCCGCTTCGTTTCCCGAGCGGGTCGCGGCACCCGGTGCGCGCGCGGCGAGAAGGGCGCGCCCGCGACGTCCGTCTCGCGCGCGCAGGGAGCGACGACGCCCTCGAGCCGCGTGCGCCCCGCTCGAACGCTCGACGCCAACCTGCATTCGCCCGACCCAACGCAGCGGGCCGCCTCGAGGGCGGCCCGGTGGAATCGATCGTCGATCGGTCGCCGAGCGACCGCGCGGATCACTTCAGCTTTTCCCAGTACTCCGCGGGCATGTCGTGCGCGATCTTCAGCGCGCCGTTGGCGCCGCCGTACATCGGCTCCTCGATGCGCAGAACCTTGCCGCCGCCCAGGCGCCGCTTCATCTCTTCCTCGATGGCGAGATCGAGGCCCTTGATCTGGCTGCCGCCGCCGGCGAGCAGCACGCGGTTCTTCAAGCGCTCCTGGAATTCCGGGTCGAAGGTCGCGATCAGCTGACCGAGGCCCTCGACCATCGGCGTCACGATCGAGCGGCAGGCCGTGCGCAGCTCGTGCGTCACGTCGAAGGTCGTCGGCTTGCCGTTGACGGGCAGCTCGACCACCGCGGCCTGCATCGTGTCGGAGACCGAGGAGTAGCGTTCCTTGATCGTGCGCAGCATCTGGATCGAGAACTGCGCCTCGGGGAACTTCTCCTTGACGAGCTTCGAGAACTGGTTGTCCACGAAGTCGCCGGCGAACGTGTTCGTGATCTGGTCGTTGTCCTCGGGCATCGTGCCGTGCATGCGGCACAAGTCCGTCGTGCCGGCGCCGATGTCGATCACCAGGACATCATCGAGCATGTCGAGGCCGTAGGCGACGCTGAAGGGCTCGGAGCAGAGCATCACCGAGTCCACCGACTCGCGCGCGGCCTTGATGATCGCGTCCTTGTGATGGATCGCGGCCTGCGCGGGCACGCCGATCACGGCGTACACGAGCTCGTCCTTGCGCGGCTTGGACTGGCGGATGATCTCGCGGATCAGGTCCGCGGCAGCTTTCATGTTGCCTTCGACGTCCGCGGACTTTTCGTTGCTCGTGGCCTTGAGCACGCCCGCGGCGAGCGGACGGTAGAACTTGCACGAGAGGCGATGTTCGACGGCTTCGTCGCCGAAGAGCACGTCCTTCTTGAGCAGCTTCTGCGCGACGACGTCCTTGGGATAGCCGACGTGCGAGCTGATGGTCACGCGCTGTCCGTTGGACGCCGCGACCGAGCTGCGCGACGTGCCGAGGTCGATGCCCAGGTAGAGGACTCCGTGGTCCTTCTTCGTCTCGTCGGCTTCGTTGGATGCCTCGAGCGTGGCCGCAGTGCCCTGAGGCTTGCGAGTCTGTGTGGTGTTGTTCGTCATCGGTTGTTCTCCGGGTTCCCTTATCGATTCCACGAACCCTCCGACGCGAGTGTCTTTCCGCGCCGGACGGGTGTTCAAGCTGCGGCCGCAGGTTGCGTCTCGCGCTTCTGGAAGGCGAGGTTGGCTTTGAAGATCTCGCCCATCATGGCCTTCTTGGTCTCGCTCTGCTGGTCGCTGCCCGAGAGGCCCTGGACGGTGCGGAAGATCGAAGCAACGCCCGAATCGATGGCCTTCATGGCCATGACGCGCTTCAGCTCCTCCTCGGTCACGCCCAGGATCTCGGTCAGCTTGGCGATGCGGCGCTCGAGCTGATCGATCAGCCGGCGGTGCTCGGCCACCTGGGCCTGCACGGCCTTGTGCCGTTCCTCGTAGAGCTCGTGCGCCGCCAGCTTCAGGACCTGCTTCTCGAGCGCGACGATCTCGTCGGTGCGCGTGACGCCGGCGAAGAGCGCCTGGATCTTGTCCAGCACCTCGGACTTGGCGAGCTCGCCGACCTCGGCGACCTCCTCGCGCAGCACGGCGTGCTGCTCCTCGAAGGACTTCTTGCGCTCGGCGAGCTCGGTGCGCAGCTCGTCGAGCTGCCCCTCGGCCTCGCGCCACAGGAAGTGCTTGCCGCCTCCGCCGTCGCGCGCCATGGAAAGCGCGCGGCCGGCGATCTCGACGATGCCCTCGAACGAGGAGTTCGTCTCGGCGAGCAGGTTGTGGGCCATGCCCATCGAGAGCGAGAGCGAGTAGGCGCGGCCGGGCACCGGGATCTGGACCGCGCGCGCGCGTTCGCAGATCAGCTTCCCGAGGTCGCTGCCGCCCGGCGGCGCGAGGTTCGGGAAGACGGCCATGATGCGCTCGCCGGCCATGAGCGCCATGCCGATGCTCGACTTCTCGCGGCAGGTGTCGCGCAGCACGTTGTAGGCGGCGCGCAGACAGGTCTGCTTGAACGAGAAGCCGTGCTGCTCGGCGAGCTCCTCGAGCCCGTCGATGGAGAGCATGGCGCACACGAGCGGGTAGCGCTGCGTGCGCGCGCGATGGAACTCCACGCGCATCACGTGCAGCATCTGCGAGACGCTCAGCTTCTTCTGGCCGCTCGTCGTTCGCTCGCTAGGGACTGCCGTCATGTCGTTGGGTGGCGCCAGGGCGCGGAAAAGGGCGCGCCGCGAGGCGCTCCGCGCAGGATCCTGAACCTGTCGGGCACCGGAGGGGCGGGCCTTGAGACAACCTCAGGGACGCGCGGCGAGTTGTGGAGATGCTCCCCGCGGCCCGGGCTGGCGGCTACAGTGGGCTTGGCGCGACGAGATCCTCCGCGGCGCGCCCGGCGAGATTGACGCACGCGGCGCTGGGCGCCGAGTTCGCGCGAAGCGTCCGCAGCCGCCCCCAGCGCGGAGCTGTACCCCCGCCCCATGCGACGATCCCTCACCGGCATTCTTTTCCTGCTCACCTCCACATCCGCTGCGCTGGCCGCGAACCAGTCGCCGCTCGAGCCTGCGCTCGCGCTCGACGCCTGGCGCTCGAGCCACGGCGAGCGTTGGGCCGCGCGACCCGACGCATTCGGCGCGGTCGAACTGCTCTACGGCGGCACGGCGAGCTTCGGCGCCACGCCGCGCAACGACGAGGAGTGGGTCGCGCTCGCGCAGCGCGCGATCGACGAGAGCCGCGTGCTGCACGGCATCGACGTCGCGACGCTGGTACCCGAGCGCGCGTTGCTCCTGCCCCTCGGCCAGGTCGGCAGCGGCGACAAGTGGTCGGTGCGCCTGCGCCAGTCCTTCGGCGGCATCGAAGTCGCGGGAGCGAGCGTCAACGCGCTCTTCGACGCGCGCGGCGCGCTGCTCGCACTGCAGACGCACGCCTTGAGCGACTTCGACGGCGTCGCGCTGACCCCCACGGTCACGGCCGAAGCCGCGCGCGACATCGCCGTGGCCGCATTCGCCAAGCACGCCGGCCAGCCCGCGGCCCTGGTCTCGAACCCCGAGCTGCGCATCGCGATGGTCGAGCAGGACGGCCGGCGCTACGGACGCCTCGTTTGGCAGGTCGACGTGCAGACGGATCCGAGCGTGGGCGACGCCGCGGGCTTCCTCTACTCGATCGACGCGCTCGCGGGCTATCCGATCGCGCGCGAGCCGAGCGTCCACTACTTCGACATCTCGGGCACGATCTCGACCCGCGCGACGCCGGGCGTGCTGCCCGACACCGCCTCGAATCCGACCACGACCCAAGGCGCGAAGTACATCCGCATCCAGAACGGCACCGTGAACACGGTCACGGATGCGAACGGGAACTTCGTCATCGCCGGTGTGAGCACGGCGCAGAACGTGACGCTGACCTACTCGGGGCCGTTCACCACCGTCGACGACAACGGCGCCGCGGGCTTCTCGCAGGTCGTGACGCTCAACCCCGGTGCGGGCAACCTCGTCACGCTCAACGCCGCGCCGACGGAGTTCGTCACCTCGCAGGCGAACATCTTCAATTCCGTCGCGACCGTGCGCGACTACGTGCGCCGCATCAACCCCGCCGACGCCACGGCCGACGCGCCGTACACCGGCCACGCGAACATCCCCTCGAGCTGCAACGCCTTCTACAACGGCGACATCAACTTCTACGCGCAGAGCGCGAGCTGCGTGAACACGGCCTACTCGACCGTGATCGCGCACGAGGAAGGCCACGGCCTCAACGTGCGCTACGGCACGGGCAACGGCGGCGACGGCATGGGCGAGGGCAACGGGGACGTCTGGGCGCTCTACGTCTACGACTATCCGATCAACGGCGAGGACTTCTTCCTGAGCGGCGGCGACATCCGCACCGGCACGAACACGCGCCAGTTCTGCGGCGACTGCGCGCCGGGCTGCTACGGCGAAGTGCACGCCGATGGCGAGGTGTGGATGGGCGCGGCGTGGAAGGTGCGCGTCAACCTGAACGCGTCGCTCGGCAACACGCTCGGCGACCTGACGGCCGACAACCTGTTCCTGGGCTGGATGAACGGCTTCGACCAGACGCAGATCCGCTCCGTGATCGAGCTCCAGTGGCTGCTGCTCGACGACAACGACGCCAACCTCGGGAACGGCACGCCGCACGGAACCGACATCATGAACGGCTTCCGCGTGCAGGGTTTCCCGGGCTACTTCATCGAGATCAGCGGCACGAGCGCGATCGCCGACCAGAGCTGCGAAGCGGGTTCCTACGCCGTCTCCGCGAACATCGTCCCCGTGCAGGGCCAGACGATCACCTCGGCGACGCTGACGTATCAGGTCGAAGCCGGTCCGAGCATCGCCGTG
>JBGATX010000035.1:0-38662 GCA_044228975.1 Planctomycetota bacterium
CGCGCGCTCGAGCCGTGGACGGAGCACCGCGCCTGTGTCTCGAGCGGTCGCGAGGACGAACGGCGCGCCGGCCGCGAAGCCGAAGAACATCACCGCGCCGTCGTAGCGCACGAAACCGCCCTTGAACGCGACGAACAGGCCCGCGACGAAGAGCAGCGCGGCGCTCCACGCGTGCGGCGCGCGCACGCGCGATCCCAGCTGCATCGACATCGCCGCGAGCGCGAGCAGAGCCGTCGCCGCGGCAAGGGTCAGCGCGAGCGGCGGCGCGGGCTGCGACATCGCGGCGCTGTAGCCGCTCGAGAGCTCGAGCGACCAGCCGAGGTACGCCGGCAGGCTCGCGAGCTCCTGGCCGAGCGCGCACCACACGCACACGGGCAAGAGCAGCGCGAGCAGCGCGCGCGCGAGCCACGCGGACTTCGAGACGCGACTCCAGGCGCTTGCGAGCGCCGCGAGCGCGCACAGCGCCGCGAAGACGAGGAAGGTGAACTTGACCAGCGCGATCAACGTCCAGCCGAGGACCGCGACGGCGAACCAGGCCAGCGACGCGCGTCGCTCCGCCGACACCCACGCGAAGAGCGCGAGCGCGGCGAGGAACCACCACGAGTCGCTGCTCATCCCCGGCAGGAAGAGGCAGGCGACGAACACGGCCCGCTCCCACGGACGCGCGAGCCGCGCGGCGAGCGCGATCCACAGTGCGCTCGCGAAGCCGCGCACGACGAGCTCCCACGCGTACTTCGCCCAATAGAGCTCGGGTATGTACGGGCTCGAGTTGAACCAACCGAGCGGTCCGTAGGTGAACAGGATGCGCGAGCCGAAGCTCAGCCGATCGCGCAAGGCCATGCCGAGCGATTGCTCGAAGGACGGATGCACGCTGGCGCCCGACGCCGGGATGCCCGCGTCGTAGTGGCGCGCGAGCACGAGCACGCCGATGCCGATCGAGAGCGCGAGCAGAGCCGTTCGTCGCCAGCGATCGCGCGCGTGCCCTCGGGGCGGTCCACTTCGCCCAGCTTGCAGCGGTGCGCTGAGTCCGGCCACGCGCGCGCGATGCTACCCCAGCGCAGGCGGCCGGTTCGCTCCTCCGCGAACGCGTTCGCGGACGTTCGTCGCTCGAATCCGCGCGCTTCCGCGGCCGGCAGCACGCAGCAGCCTTGCGCGATTCGCAGCGGCGCAAGTATCCTGCTCTGCCTTTTCCACGTTCCTGACACGCCCCGGGCTGCCGTCGACCGCATCGCGCGCGCTTCCGACGAGCCCGATTCTCGAGAGCCCCCCCGCGCCGGAGTGCGCACCGAAACCATGACCGACATCGTCATCATCGGCGGCTGCGGCCACGTCGGCCTGCCCCTGGGGCTGGCTTTCGCCAAGGCCGGCAAGAAGGTCGTGGCGCTCGACCTCGACGCCAAGAAGGTCGAGCAGACCAACCGCGGCGAGATGCCGTTCATCGATGCGGGCGCCGACGAGCTCCTGCGAGACGTGCGCAAGAAGAAGACGTTCGAGGCCACGACGGCCGCCGACGTCATCCGCTCGGCGCAGACGGTGATCACGGTCATCGGCACGCCGCTCGACGAGCACCTCAATCCGCGCCTCGAGGTCTACAGCGACCTGATCAAGAAGGACCGCTCGTTCCTGAAGAACGGCCAGCTCCTGATCATGCGCAGCACGGTCTACCCGGGCACGACCGAGCACGTCGCGCACGCGCTCAAGGCCTCGGGCTTCGAGGTCGACGTCGCGTTCTGCCCCGAGCGCGTGGCGCAGGGCGTGGCGCTCGAGGAGATCCACTCGCTCCCGCAGATCGTGTCGGGCACGACCCCGCGCGCGGTCGAGCGCGCCACGGAGCTCTTCAAGCTCCTCACGCCCGACATCATCCATCTGCCGACGAAGTCGGCGGAGCTGACGAAGCTCTACAACAACGCCTGGCGCTACATCCAGTTCGCCGCGGCGAACCAGTTCTACATGATCGCCAACGACTACGGACTCGACTTCTACGAGATCCACCGGGCGATGACGGAGAAGTACCCGCGCGGCCGCGGCTTCCCGAAGGCCGGTTTCGCCGCCGGTCCGTGCCTCTTCAAGGACACGATGCAGTTGTCGACCTTCGACAACAACGCGTTCTTCCTCGGGCACTCCGCGATGCTCGTCAACGAAGGTCTGCCGAACTACCTCGTGCGCCGCGCGGCGCAGAAGTACGACCTGCGCAACCTCACCGTCGGCATCCTCGGCATGACCTTCAAGGCCGACTGCGACGACCCGCGCGATTCGCTGTCGTACAAGCTCAAGAAGTCCCTGGCATTCGAGGCCAAGGAGGTGCTCTGCGCCGATCCGTACCTCGAGAAGCCTTGGATCGTCTCGCCGGAGGAGCTCATCCAGCGCTCGGCGCTGATCTTCGTCGGGACGCCGCACTCCGCGTACAAGAAGCTCGATTTCAAGGGCAAGCCGGTGATCGATTGCTGGAACGCGATCCCGGGAGGATTGACCGTCGTATGAAGTGTCTCGTCACCGGATCGAACGGATTCATCGCCGGCTACCTCGTCGAGGAACTGCTGCGCAACGGCTACGACGTCGTCGGAGTCGACAATTTCAGCAAGTACGGGAAGGTCGGGAAGTCGTACGACAACCACCCGAAGTACAAGCTCGTCGAGGGCGACGCCAAGAACATCGACCTGCTGAAGAAGCTCGTCGCCGACTGCGATCACTTCGTGATCTGCGCCGCGATGATCGGCGGCATCAGCTACTTCCACAAGTACGCCTACGACCTGATCGCGGAGAACGACCGCATCACCGGCGCCGCGTTCGACGCGGCGATCTGGGCGAAGAAGAACGGCAAGCTCAAGAAGGCGACGCTGCTCAGCTCGTCGATGGTGTACGAGAGCACCAAGGAGTTCCCGACGCCCGAGGGCGCCGAGCGACGCTCGCCCCCGCCGCTCTCGACGTACGGCTTCCAGAAGCTCGCCTGCGAGTACTACGCGAAGGGCGCGTTCGAGCAGTACCAGCTCCCGTTCACGATCGTGCGCCCCTTCAATTGCGTCGGCATCGGCGAAGGCCGCGCGCTCGGCGAGCACGAGGAGTACTCGGGCAACGTGAAGCTCGCGATGAGCCACGTCGTGCCGGATCTCGTGCAGAAGGTTATCAAGGGCCAGGATCCGCTGCACATCCTCGGCGACGGCAAGCAGGTGCGTCACTACACGTACGGCGGCGACCTCGCGCGCGGCATCCGCGTGTGCATGGAGCACGAGAAGGCGCTCAACGAGGACTTCAACATCTCGACGCCCGTGCCGACGACCGTGCTCCAGCTCGCCGAGGCGATCTGGAAGAAGATCCACGGCCCGAAGAAGCCGTTCCGCTTCGTCTCGGACAAGCCGTTCGAGTACGACGTCCAGTTGCGCACGCCCGACGTGAGCAAGGCCAAGCGCCTGCTCGGGTTCGAGGCGACGACGCCGCTCGAGAAGATCCTCGACGAGGTCGTGCCCTGGATCAAAGAGCAGGTCGAGCGCGGAGCGATCTGACCCCGCTCCATCCGGCGATTCACCCTCGAGCGCCGTCGGCGGTCGCGCACACGCGACCTCGATGGCGCTCGATCGTTGCCGCGCAACTCGACGGCCGACGGACGCGAGTTCGCTCGCGGGCGTGGGCTCCAGAGTCCGCGTACGCGGACCGTGCGCGGACAAGCTGCGCTCGATGGGGTTGACCGGCGCGGGAGACGTGCCGCGCGAACCTTGGAGAGCCGCCCGGGCTTCCGTCGGATCGCTGCGCGAGAGGGCGTGATGGTGCCCCCTCCCTATTTCCACGGGGTCGCGAAAGCTCGTCTCCGCCCCCCGAGAACCGCGCTCTCGCTTCGAGAAGGGCACTGAATGCATGGGTCAGGTCGACATCCCGTAAGGGTAGAGATCCACGAAGGGGATCTTCAGGTCCGAGATGAATCCTCCGCGACATGCTGACGCGGACGATCGCCCTGAGCCTGCTCGCCATCTCGTGCACGCGGGACGTGCAACCGGCAACAGCCTCGGTCTCGGGAACCTCGCCGACCTCCGGATGCCGGCCCGACATCCTCCTGGTCTCGATCGACTCCCTGCGCCCCGACCACCTAGGCTGCTACGGCTACAAGAAGCCCACGTCGCCGAACATCGACCGTCTGGCGAGCGAGGGAGTGCGTTTCCGGCCCGCGGTGACCACGACCTCGTGGACCCTCCCGGCGCACATCGCGATGCTCACGGGCATCTACGACTCGGCGCACGGCGTGACCGACACGGACCGTTCGCTCTCGCCGAAGATCCGCACGCTCGCGCAGATGCTGCACGACGCGGGCTACCAGACCGGCGGTTTCTTCGGCGGTCCGTTCCTGCACCCCGTGTTCGGCTTCGCGCGCGGCTTCGACAGCTATGTCAATTGCATGAGCTGGACGCAGGGCGAGTCGAAGGACGAGCAGGTGCGGCGCATCCTCGATCCGCACGAGTCCGCGTCACACGAGGACATCACCGGTCCGTGCACGCTCGAAGCGGTCACGAAGTACCTCGATGGCGTGCGCGGCGACGATCCGCTCTTCTGCTTCGTGCACCTGTGGGACGTGCACTACGACTACATCCCGCCCGAGAGCTACTGGCGGCGCTTCGATCCCGACTACACGGGCTCTCTCGACGCGCGCGACTTCATGCACAACCCGGCGATCCATCCCCAGATGCCGGAGCGCGAGCTGCAACACCTGCTCGCTCTCTACGACGGCGAGATCGCCTTCACCGACGAGATCCTCGGACGCATCGTCGATGCGTGGAAGGCGCGCCGCGACCTCGACAACACCGTGGTCGTGATCACCGCGGATCACGGCGAGGAGTTCTTCGAGCACCGCAACAAGGGTCATCAGACGTCGCTGTTCGGCGAGGTGCTGCGCGTGCCATTGATCGTGCGCTGGCCGGCGCGGGTGCAGGGCGGGCGCAAGCTCGAGGACCTGGTGCGCCTCGTCGACCTCACGCCGACGCTCGCGTCGATCGGCGGGGTGAGCGAGTCTCTGCGCGTCGAAGGGCGCGACATCAGCCCGCTCTTCTTCGGCGGGACGCTGCCGCCGAGAGAAGCGCTCGCGGAGCTGCTCGTCGACGACAACGACCTGCGCGCGCTGCGCACGAAGACGCTCAAGGTGCTGCGCTATGATGGCGGCAAGCAGTACTTCGCGCTCGACATGGTCAACGATCCCAAGGAGAGGCGGCCCTTGCCGGCGGACTCGCCCGAGCTCGCCTGGGGCCGCGGCCAGCTCGACGCCGCGCTCGCGCGCACGCGCGAGTTCTCGCGCGAGCTCGACGCGCCCGCACGCACGATCCAGCTCGATTCCGCGCTGCGTGATTCCTTGCGCGGCCTGGGCTACATCGGCGACGAGAACGGCGGGATCCAGGATCACTGAGCGCGCGCGGCGCTCACCCGTTGCTCGTCGCGTCGCGCAGCTCCTTGCCCGTCGCGGGCAGCATGTAGCGGCGTGGCTCGGGAGCGACGAAGTTCGGCGCCGCGGGGTTGTAGCCCGGCGGTGCGCGCAGGATCGCGAGCACGTTGAACCGCACCTTGCGGCCGACAGAAATGTTGGCGATGGAGACGCTGACCTGCGTGTGACCGCTCTCATCCGTCGGTGCGAGCACGACGAACGGCCCGCGGAGCGCCGTGTACGGCTGGCCAACCGCTCTGCAACGCCGGAGCGTCCGGCCACTCGGTCGCCGACCTTGCAAATTTGCAGTCCGACTGCAAATTTGCAAGGTGCCATGGCCGTCGCCAAGCGCATGACGAGTGGATCGATTGCGATTCGAGTCACGCTAGCAGCGGTTGGCGCGCTGGCGGTCCATGCTGGCGTACGAGCCGCGCTGGACCTCGCGGCCTCACGGCGTCCACCGATTCCGCTCGCAGCTCCCGTGCTGCCGCCGGACGAACCGCAGGCCGCCGCGAGTTCCTTCCAGTTGCAGTCGTGCACGCTGGATGCGGACGGCGATGCGTGCACGGACGTGCTGTTGGTGTCGGCGTCGGAGTCGGAGGTGCGCATCGTGGCGCTGTCGATCCGTCGCGCGAGCCCGATCTGGACCGCGTCGATCGAGCGCGAGTTCGGCTGTGATCGCGTGCGCCTGGAAGACGTGCCGGACATCGATGGCGACGGCGTCGTCGACCTCGCTTGCTTGCAGTGGAACTACGGCTGCGTCCTGCACACGCTCTCGGGACGTACGGGAGAGCTTCTCCATCGCGCGGGTGGCCGGAGCAAGCGCGGAGCACAGACGCTCGCCCTCGGGATGGTCCAAGACTCGAAGGCGAAGCAGGCGTTTCTCGCAACGCTCGATGTGGACCGCGGAGCCGTGACATGCGCCGTTCGCGAGCTCGAAGGCCTGACCACGGTGTTGGAGTGCTACACAGCACCAACGAAGGAGAGGAGTGGAGACGCCCTGACGGTCGTGGGAGACCTCGATAGCGATGGGCGGGAGGACGTGTGCCTGCTCGTGAGTCGTCGCGATCCGCAGCTCTCCGATGTCTTCGTCGTGTGCTCGACGCGCGGCGGGATGATCGGCGCGCTCGACGAGCTCGATGCCTGGCACGAACCAGCGACGTGCCAGTTTGGATGCGCATTCGAATCCGCTGGTGGACGCGGAGCGTGCGGAAATCGACTTGCGATGCAGGCCCTCGGCATCCCGGGCATGACGGATTGCCAACAGCGGGTTGGCGTGTTCGACCTCGCATCCTTGCGCTACGCCGGCGAGCTCGACCTGGATCACGTCCCCGTCGATGCCAGCGTCTCGATGAACGTGTGCGACGACATGGACGGCGACGGTGAGAGCGACCTGCTCGTGACGGCCACGCGGAGCCCGAGCGCGCCAACCTCGATCGCCGCCTACTCGTCAGCGTCGTTGCGGATGCTGAAGCGTTGGGAGAGCGCCAGCGTCGGCGACGACTACGGACGCGGAATCGTGCGACTTCCGAGCGTGGAGACCAGCGACGGCAGACGCACCGCCGGTGTGGCCGCGACAATCGGCACTCAATGCGGTTTCGCGACCACTGCGTTGCAGGTGCTCGAATTCCCGACGATGCGTCACGTGGGGACGATCCCGCTGCCGCGAGAATGACGCGCCGTCATCGTGCGTCGCCGGCAGCGACGAATCGAACCGGTGACCGCGAACAGCGTTTGATCTCGCGCGATCTCGTCGTCTAGCGCGGTTCCTTGCGCGTGGCGGACAGAATGTGGCGGCATGGCTCGGTTCTCGGAGCGGTGAAACCGGGCGCTGCCGGGTGAGCGCCGCATCGCTGGAATGCCGAACGGAACGAGAGGGCCGGCTGGGCCCGCCCATCTGGCGAGCCTGGCATGCGGGCAGTGGTCCTCTGGTCCGACGTCGGTATCGTGTCGAGCATGAAGCGCTACGACGTCCGCGCACTTCGTCTGCCCCGCGCGGGGCTGGCGACTGCGAGCACCTACGAGGACGATCGATGGTGAACCCGATCCAATTCGACGAGATCGGGTACTGGTCCGAGGTCAAGCTCGACATCGTGCGTGAGTATGCCCAGGCGTATTCGCAGATCCTTGCCGCCCAGAAGCTGCCGAACGGTGGCTCACTCCGGCACGTCTATGTCGACGGGTTCGCAGGAGCAGGTGTGCACGTGTCGAAGGAGACCGGCAACTTCGTGCCCGGCAGCCCGCTCAACGCTCTGAGCGTGCAACCGTCGTTCAAGGAGTACTTCCTGATCGACCTCGACGGGGACAAGGTCGACTCCTTGAAGCACATTGTCGCGAATCGGCGTGATGTCCGTGTCTTCCGTGGCGACTGCAACGAGGTCCTGCTTCGGGACGTGTTCCCGCACATCCTCTACAAAGACTTCCGAAGGGGATTGTGCCTCCTTGATCCGTATGGACTTCAGCTTCAGTGGCGGGTGATCGCGGAGGCCGGGAGGATGGGAACAATCGACCTGTTCCTGAACTTCCCCATCATGGACATCAACAGGAACGTCCTCTGGCGCGACAGCGACCGGGTCACGGTTGAGCAAGCCGAGAGACTCACCGCGTTTTGGGGCGACGAGAGCTGGCGCACCGCTGCCTACCGGAAGGAGGCGACACTTTTCGGAGACGTCGACGAGAAGGCGGCGAACGAAGAGCTCGCGGAAGCGTTCCGTCGGCGACTGATCGATGTGGCGGGATTCCAGCACGTCCCAGCGCCGATGCCGATGCGCAACAGCATCGGCGCGGTGGTCTACTACCTGTTCTTCGCGAGTCAGAAGCCAGTGGCGCGGAAGATAGTCAGCGACCTCTTCAAGAAGTACGGGGACCGGAGGTCCTGACCATGGCGCGCTCCGCGATTGAATGGACTGAGGCGACGTGGAACCCAGTGACTGGCTGCACGAAGATCAGCCCCGGCTGCAAGTTCTGCTATGCAGAGCGGATGGCGAAGCGCCTGCAAGGCATGGGTGCAGCCAGCTACCGGAACGGCTTCGATCTCACGGTCCACGAGCGGATGTTGGACGCGCCGCTTCGATGGAAGCGACCGCAGACGATCTTCGTGAACTCGATGAGCGACTTGCTCCACAAAGACGTGCCCACTGAGTTCGTCCTGCGAACGTTCGATGTCATGCGTCGCGCAAGCTGGCACCGCTTCCAGGTGCTGACGAAGCGCGCCGACCGCCTCGCCGAGCTCGACGAGGTCTTGGATTGGCCGTCGAACGTTTGGATGGGAGTCAGCGTAGAGCAGCCGAAGTTCATTGAGCGCATCGACCGCCTGCGTACGATCGGCGCGGCGGTGCGGTTCTTGTCCCTGGAGCCACTGCTCGCAGCGCTCCCAGCCCTGGATCTCGAAGGGATCGACTGGGTCATCGTCGGCGGGGAGTCCGGTCCGGGTGCACGCCCGATGCTGGAGGAGTGGGCGCTCGACATCCGCGACCAGTGTCGTCGCGCCCGCGTGCCTTTCTTCTTCAAGCAGTGGGGGGGCGTGTGGAAGAAGCGCGCGGGGCGACAGCTCGCCGGCAGGACTTGGGATGAGATGCCGCACTTCGCTGGCCGGCTGGCAGAGGCGACGGAGGTCGGCGGCCGAGCCCGAGGGGGCACCGTTTTGCGGCCCTCGATCGCTCCGTAGATCGCCACCGTCAGTTCATTCCTCGCGTGTCACGGTCGAAGACGACAGTCTCACGACTGGCGTCGCGGACGAGGGAGAAGCCGGGTGCGTCAGAGTGAACTCGTCGCGTCGCGCAGCTCCTTGCCCGTCGCGGGCAGCATGTAGCGGCGTGGCTCGGGAGCGACGAAGTTCGGCGCCGCGGGGTTGTAGCCCGGCGGTGCGCGCAGGATCGCGAGCACGTTGAACCGCACCTCCCGGCCGGCGGGGACGTTCGCGACGGAGACGTTCACCTGCGTGCGTCCATTCGCATCCGTCGGTGCGAGCACGACGAACGGACCGGGGAGCGCCGTGTACGGCTGGCCGTCGAAGAGCACGCTCGTCGACGGCGCGTTCGGCGCGTCGTGCGCAATCTCTGCCGCCGGCACGATCTCCCAATCGATTCCGTTGCTCGCCTGGCGGCACAGTTGCGCGATCACGACTTGATTCGGCGCTGAAACGGCGGGCGGGCCGAGCTCACGCCAGTCGACGCGCAACTCGGCGCGCGCGGACCAAGTGGTGCCCGCGCGTTGCTCGTTCGTCAGCGCGAGCGCGCCCACGACGACGTCGACTCCCTCCGTCGCGTTCGTGACCTCGTGCGCGCGCGATCCGCTGTCGAAGCCCGGCAGCGGAATCGGCGCGCTCGCATTGCCCGCGCGATCGGTCAGCACGAGCGTGCCCGAGTACGTGCAAGTGTGGAAACCCGCCGTCGACGGCTCGAGACGGTGCACGACGGCCGTGTGCACTCGCTCGAGCGTGAGACGCGAGTCGTTCACGATGTTCCCGCCCGGCGTCGAGAGTGTGATCGACCAGCGCGCGGCTTCGTTCGAGCGGAAGTGGAGCTTGACCTGCGACGCGTTGACGAAACCGATCTCGATGCCGCCGACGAGCTGCGGCGGCGTCGTGTCGCTCGGCAGGCTCGCCGGATCGAGCGGGTTCGATCCGCTCGCGACCTCGTCGCCGTCGGGCGCTCCGTCGCGATCCGTGTCGGCGCGCCACGGATCCGTGCCGTGCGCGCGCTCCTCGCCGGTCGTCAGCCCATCGCTGTCGCTGTCGAGCGCGAAACGCCGCTCGTTTCCGGGCGGAACGCCGAGCAGGACGATTTCTGCCGTTCCAGCACGCGCACGCGCGACGAACGCAGCGAAACTCTGCGGCGTCGCGAGCGCGAGATCCTCGGGCACGAAGCTCGAGCTCGCTGGATCCCACATCCACGCGATCGGCGTCGGCACGCCGCCGACGTCCCAGGTGCTGAGCGCGATCACGCCGATCCAGCCGCGCGAGCTCTGCAGCTCGACGCGCTGGCGCAGCGTGCGCGCGCTCGCGACGTCGGTGCTCGCGTCGAGACGCGCGACCCAGTGCGCTCCCGGCGCCGTACCCGAGTCGAAGAGCTTCAAGAACGCGACGAGATCGGCCTTCTGCTGCGCGTTGAACGAGCCCGAGAACACGCTGAACACGAAACCGAAGAGCGAGAGCGCGCGCCCGTCGTGCAGCACGCCCGAACCGAGCAGTTGCGACGGGAAGGAGCTCACTCCGCCGCCGAGCGCCGGATCGACGGCGACCTGCACCAGCGGCTCGTCCTTCATTGAAAGGTGCGTGTCGAGCTGGATGACCTCGAAGTTCGACGCGCTGGCGACGAGCGTCGGTTTCGCGGCGAAGAAGTCGCCGTTCGAGGCCGTCGGACCCGCGTGACAGCTCGCGCACGAGCCGTTGCCGAAGAAACCGTCGGAGTTCACGTCGTGGAAGAGCGCGTCGCCGCGGATCGGCGAACCCACGCGCGGCAGCGGAACGATGCCGGTGCCTTGCGGCTCGGGCACGAGCTCGTCCTTGAGCGTGCGATCGACGTCCTGCCGCGGATTCGCGTGCGGCACGAGCGAGAAGACGAACTCGTCGAAGTCGGCGAGCTCGCTCGCGTTCAGCGGTGCCGCGGCGCCGAGCAGGCCAGGAAACGCGTCGTTGAAGTCGCTCAGGTCGCGCTCGCCGCGCCAGTGGTAGGGAAAGCTGTCCTCGAGCCCGAGCAAGGGCTGCGTGACCATCGGGTCCTTCGTGTCGAGCGGCGCGTTCGAGAGCTGCCAGACGAGCTCGTCCGATCCGCCCTGCGGATGACAGGTGTTGCAGCTCGTGCGTCCGTCGAGCGAGCGCGACGCGTCGTACCAGATCGCGCGACCGCGCTTCACGGGAGCGGGCGCCGGATCGTCGCCGAGGTCGAGCGCCGCGATCGGCGCCGTCGCGAAGGGATTGATCGAGTAGACGAGGATGTTGTTCGTCTGCTGGCAGTAGGCGTAGAGGCGCGTGCCTTGCACGAAGCGCAGCGTGCGCACGACGCGGCCGTGGACGTTGAGCGCGGCGTTGTCGAGCGCGAGGTCGAAACGCCGGCGTCCGTCGGTGTCGGCGAGCACGATGCGCGGCGACGTCGAGCTCCCGATGGCGGCCCAACCGCTGCTCGCCTGGAAGGCGAGCGCGAAGGGGAACGAGCACGCGGTCGCGCTCGAGTGTGTCGGATTCGGATCGTCGGGTGTGTCGTCGTCGAGATCGAGGTGCAGGTCGGGGAGGACCGGCGTGCTCGACATCGGCCAGGATGCGGCGCGCACGATCGAGAGCGCATTCGTCGCGAAGCGGCCGCGCAGCGCGGGCTCGGTGGTGGCGAGCAGGTTGTGCTCGTCGACCGAGAGCAGCCAGTAGTCGTGCGTCAGCGGATTGCGCGCGTGCGCGAGGATCAGCGACCCGGCGCGGCGCACGATGCGCTCGACGGTGCTCGTCGACGGGCGCAGGCGGTAGAGGTCGGTGTCGGGCAGGCCGCCGGCGGGGAAGGCGGTGGCGTCGTAGCCGTCGACGACGCGGTCGCGCAGAGGGCTTGGCTCGGGGAGCTTCGTGGTGAGCAGCGTGTTGTTGCCGCTGATGAGCGGGGCGACGAGGACCGTGTCGTCGGTGGGATCGAACGGATCGCCGGATTCGAGCGTGAGGAAGCGTGGGCGTTTCGCGAGCAGGCCGTCGGTCGCGTTCCAGCGCTTGACGATCGACATCGGCGGGGTGAGGTCGATCTGCACGACGCAGTCGGAGCCCATGCAGCTCACCCAGGCCTGATGCGTTTCGGTGTCGACGACGAGGTCGGCGGGTTCGCTGGGGAGCGCGAGGAGGTCGGTGATCGCGCCGGTGGTGGAGTCGTGGCGGGCGAGGGCGTGGCTGGTTTGACCGAGGACGAGCAGGTCGGGGCCGTCGAAGGCGAGGGAGCTGGGGTTGTTGACGGTGCGCCAGCGGGCGGTGGGTTGAGTGGCGGGCAGAGCGAAGCGCAGCAGCGTGCTCTGGTTCGTGTTGAGCGCGAAGAGTTGCGTGGCGTCGGGGGTGACGACGAAGCCGCGCACGGTTTCGACGGCGAAGTTCGTGAAGTCGCGGCGGGTGTCGGTGAGGTGGCGGTAGGGGAGTTCCGAGCGCGGCGACGGAGCGATGGGGAGTTGAGAGAGAAGGGCGGTGAGGAGCGCGAACATGGCGGACTCCCTGCATGGGATGACGGCGGGAGTAGCTGGTTGCCGCGCGGAGTGATTGCGTGGCGACGGCGTGACGATGGGGCGCGGGAGGGAGATGCGGAGCAACGGAGGGGGAGCGGAGGCAACGCGCCACACGAGTGTGCTCCGCATCACTGGCCCCGCGCAGCGCGTGGTCGCCGGGTCGCAGCGCCGCGCGCGGCGCTGCTCAACCGGCGACCACGCGCTGCGCGGGGCTCGGGGCCGGAGGGCAGAGGGCGGATTTCTTGCTCCGGAGTGCGGGAGGTGTGGGACTTGGGGGCCGATGTCGGGCGGTGACGGGCGCGTCGTTGGCGAAGCGATCGAATGGAGCTCTAGTTCGCTGGGGTGATTTGGACGTTGGTCCAGTAGCACCAATCGCGGGCGCCGTTGGCGTTGGGGCCGACGTTGGTGCGCAGCGTGAGGGAGGTGTTGGGGGGGAGGTCGAAGTCGCGCTCGACTTGTTGGGTCGTGCGGTCGGTTTCGTGGGTGCGGGGGTCGACGTATTGGCGGAAGAGGGTGCCGGTCTTGTCGTTCGTCTTGAATCCGATCAGGAAGGCGGCGCCGTCGGTTTCGCCGCCTTGCCACGCATCGGGGAGGAGGCCGAATTGGGCGCGGATGTGCCAGCGGCCCGGTGCGAGGTCGAAGCGCAGTTCCGACGGCGCGTGCACGATCGAGACGCCGACGGCGCCCAGCATGCCGCGCGACATCGGCCATGCGCTCTCGGCGAAATCGGGCGGCGGGTCGAAGCTCGGGAAGCGCACGGCGCGCTCGAGTTCCGGGGATGCGGGCGGCATCTCGAAGTCGTCGATCTGGTCGACGCGCACGCGCAGCGCGTTCTGGAAGCACGCGGCGTCCTCGGGCGCACAGGCGAAGCGCACGCGCGTCACGCGGCTGCGTTGCGAGCCCGTCAGCAACCGCTCGAGCACCTCGGGCGAGCCGGGCCAGGGATCGATCAGCACGCCGTGCTCGAGCTCGCCAGGCACGGCGCGGAAGCGGCCGATGAAACCGTCCGCGGTCTCGATGCGCACGTGCAACTCGGGCGTCCGCACGAGGAATTCGTACGCGCGTCCGCGCAGCGTGCGCGGCATCTCGACGCGCAGCGAGGCGGCTCCGCGTTCCACCTGCGGCAGGTCGACGCTCTCGCCGAATCCGACGCTCGCCTCGAAGACGGTGTGGCGCACCGGTTCCTTCGGCGGCTCGCTCCACTGGCGCTCGAGCAGCGCGTAGGAGCTCTCGACGAGCACGATGCGATAGCCCTCGAGCAGCGCTTCGAAGGCTCCCGCGTCGTCGGCGCCCGGCAGGCGATTGTCGATCGTGCCGTAGCGCAGGAGCACGAAGCGCGGCGCGCGCTCGCTGCGAAAGTGCCGCGCGTTGAGCTCGATCAAGGCCGGCGTGTACGCGGCATAACTCTGGATCACCGGCCTCGGACGCCAGTTCAGGTCGTTGAGGAAGAGCACGCCGAGCTCGGTCGGCAGCGCGTCGATCGTCTCGCCGCCCACGCGCGCGCGGATGCGCGGCAGCGCGTGCTGCTCGCGGAACTGGCGCAGCTGTCCCACGCGCTCGGCCTCGATGCCGCTCCAGCGAGTCAAGCCCTCGAGGCCGAAGGCGAAGCGCTCGTTCCAGGCGGAGAACGGCCGCACGGCGCCGTTGCCGCTCGCCTCCTGGCAGCGCTGGTAGCCCCACAGCGCGAGCACGCACGCGAGTGCGCGCGCGAGGGCCGCCCCGCGCCGGCGCAGCGCGCTCGTCGTCTCGTCCGCGCGCATCGCGAGCAGGTACGGCGCGAGGAACGCGAAGCCGAAGGTCGTGATCTGCGTCGTGCCGCTGATCACGAAGCCCGCCTTGAACGACACGAACGCGCCGCCGGCGAAGATGAGGCAGCGCAGCGCGCGCTCCCCCTTGTCGAGCGCGGGCAGCGCGATCGAAGCGAGGCCGAGAGCGAAGCTCCCGAGCGCCAGCGCGAGGTCAATCGACTCGCCGGCGTGGCCCATCGCCTGCGCGTAGCCGCGCGACACCTCCCACGAGCGCCACGCGTACACCGGCAGGTTCCAAGGCTTCTGTCCGCACGCCGTCCACACGAGGAGCAGCGCCGCGAACGCCACGCCGAGCTGCAACAGCGCCTTGCGCCGCGCGCCGGAGCGGAAGAGTTGCGCGGCGATGCACGCCACCGCGAAGCCCGCGACGAGCAGGTAGCTGAACTTGATGCAGGCGATGATCGCGAGCAGCAGCAGCGCTGGAGCCAGGACGAGCGTGGAGCGCTCGCGCCGTTCGTGCAGCCACGCCGAGAGGCACACGATCGCGGCGAAGTAGAACGCCTCGATGCCCGGGTCGGGCACGACGAGCAGCAGCGCGAAGAGCAGCTTCTCGAGCGGTCCGCAGAGGCGCAGCCAGGCGTGCACGAGGAAGCCCGCGAGCGCGAGGCGGAACGCGATCTCGAAGAACCACAGCTTCCAGCCGACGAGCTCGGGCTGCCATGCGCTGTGCGCGAACCAGCCCAGCGGTCCGTACGTGAAGACGACGTCGACGCCGAACTGCAGTCGATGCACGAGCGCCCAGCCCAGCGCCTGCGCCCACGACGGATCGAGCTCGGGAGTCGCCGGCGCTTCCGTCGGGCTGAAGCGCGTGATCCACAGGACGAGCACCAGGCCGGCGACGAGCGCGCGCGATTGCCAGTCCCGCCGTTCCCGATCCGCGTGGGGCCGCGCGCAGCGCGAACGTTCGACGACGAGCTCTCCCATCCCGCACTCAGCGTACGCGCGCAGCTCCGCGAGGAGCTAGTGATCGCCCAGTCGTTCGAGCTTGACGTCGGTCCACCAGGCCCAATCGGACTGCGTGTCGGCCGCGGGTCCGGGGCGCGTGCGCAGCGAGATGCGCGTGCGTCCGACGGCCTCGACCTGCACGTCGAGCGTCTGCGCCGCGCGATCCGCCTCCACGCTGACGGGGTTCAGGAAGCGGCGCAGAATCGGCGTCTCGTGGCCTTCGTTGTCGACGCGCACGACGGCGAAGTTCACGCCGTCGGTGGCCTTGCTCTCCCAGGCTCCGGCGAGGATTCCGTAGCGCGCCGTGACGCGCCATTTGCCCGGGACGACGACGAAGTCGAGGTCCGAAGGCGCGTGCACGAGCAAGGCCTCGCCCTGATCGATCGACACGCGCGACCAGGGGAACTTCGTCGACACGCGATCGGGATCCTTGGCGAACATCGGGAAGCGCGACGTGCCGACCAGCGGATGCGCGGGCGGAGCGAGATCGTCCGCGCGCTCGAGGCGCAGCCGCACGCTCTTCTCGAAGCAGCTCGCCGCTTCGTCGCCGCCGGGGATCGAAAGGCGCAAGCGCACGATGCGCGCGGGCGGGCGGCCCTCGAACCACGCCGCCCAATCGTCGGCGTCGACGAGGAACGGCTGCGCGAACACGCCGCGGCGCACGAGCGAGGGCACGACGCGGAACTCGTCCTTGCGGCCGTACGAGTCCTCGACGTCGAGCCACACGCTCGGAGCGCGGAAGGCCAGCTGGCGCAGCTTGCCGTAGGCCGTCTCGTCGATGTCGAGCGCGAGCAGCTGGCAGCGGCCGTCGACCTCGGGCAGCTCGACCCACTCGTTCCAGTTCACCTCCGCTTCGAACGCGCGCGTGCGCTCGCCCGTCACCGGCGCGGGAGCGTCGGCGCGGCGCTCGAGCAGCACGAGGCCGAGCTCGCGCAGCTTCGGCTGCCATGCGCGCGAGAGCGTCTGCAGCACGAGCGCGTCGTCCATCGCCGGCAGGTGGCGGTCGATCGTGCCCGGATTCAGCAGCACCCAGCGCGGCGCGTGCGCGCCTTCGAGATGGCGCGCGTTCATCTCCGCCAGACGGTCGGTGTAGGCCGCGTAGCTCTGGAACACCGGGCGCGGCGACCAGTTGAGGTCGTTCGCGAACACGATGCCCTGCGCGTCGCCGATCAGGTCGAGCGTCTCCCCGCGGACGGTCTCGCGGATGAGAGGCAGCTGGATGCGCGGCGAGTTCTCGGCGTTCTCGGCGAGCACGCGCTGGCGCAGGAGTCGCGGGCGCAGCGTGTCGGCGAGGTTCTGCTGCACGCACGAGCTCCACTCGAGGAAGACGCGCACGAGCTTGTCCTCGAACTGCGTGCGTCCGACGGTGTGCGCGTAGAGCGCGAGCAGCACGCCGCCGCAGCGCAACGCGCCGAGCAGGTCGCGCCGCACGCGCGTCCAGGCGAACACGCCGCGCCACGTGCCCGCGATCGTGCTCAGGAAGAGCGGCGCGACGCCGAAGTAGCAGTAGTAGGTGATCGAGCTTCCGTAGCAGCGCACGAAGGCCGCCTTGAAAGCCAGGAAACCCGTTAGGAAGAGCAGCGTCCCGAAGATCCAGACCGCCTTCGATCTTGGCCGGTGCGAGAGCTCGAGCGCGAACGCGAGCACGTAGACGAGCGTGACGCAGCCCGCGAGCACGAGCTCCTCCCACGTCGTGCCGCTCGACATCGCCTCGCTGTAGCCGCGCGTGATCTCGAGCGACGTCACGACGTAGCGCACGAGATCGAGAGGGTTCTGTCCCAATCCGATCCACAGACCCAGGAGCGTCGCGACGTACACGGCCGGCGTGCGCAGCCCGCGATGCCACCCGCGCGTGCGTGCGCACCACAGGCCGAACGCGACGATGCACAGCGCCGCGAGCAGGAAGTGCGTGAACTTGCACAGCGAGAAGACCGAGAGCACGGCCACGCCGATCCACTCGACTCCCACGCGCCGTTCGGGCTTCAGGAAGAGCCACGCGCCGACCGCCGTGATGCCGAGGAACGCCCACGCGTCGACGCCCATCAGGGGGATCGAGCCCGCGAGCACGAAGAGCACGCGCTCGAGCCGGCCGGGCATGCGCAACGTGATCGCGGCGAGGAAGCCGGCCACGGCGAGCTTGAACACGATCTCGAAGCAGAGCTGCTTGGTCCAGAACAGCGCGGGGTCGAACGGGCTGTAGAGGAAGTAGCCCAGCGGTCCGTAGGTGAAGACGATCTGCGAGCCGAAGCCCATCTCGCGCCGCAGCGCGATGCCGATCGACTGCTGCCACGACGGATCGAGCTCCTCCGCGGCGCTGCGCACCGTCGGATAGAGGCTCGGCGCCCAGAACACGAGCACGAGCAGCGCGACGCCGAGGATCCCGTAGTCGACGCGCGCGAAGGCGCGGCGCAGCCCCTTGCGCGTGCGCTTCCAGCCCGTGCTCGCGCTCGTGATCGCGAAGGCGACGACGCCGCGCAGGAGCCAGGTTGCGAGCGTCGTCTTGACGTTCACCAGCAGCGCCGGCGGCGCGAGCCACACGGCGGGGAGCAGCGCGTCGATCCACGTGTTGCGGCCGCGCAGCACGCGCGCGCACAGGATCGACGCCACGGCGAGGCCCGCGCGCAACCAGATCGAGATGCGCGCGATCTCGTTCTCGATGCCGCCCGCGGGCCACAGCGCGAGCCACAGGCCCGCGACCAGCGAGAGCCACACGAGCGCCGGCTCGCGCAGCGCGCGCAGGTACCAGCGCAGGTAGTTCGGGAGCCATTTCCACAGCCGGAAACGGCTCTCGCCCGCCGTGCGGTCGACCCACGAGCTCGGCACCTCGTCGACCGTCTCGCCGGCGAGGTGCGCCTTGACCGTCAGCTCGAGCGCGATCTCGAAGCCCGCCGTCGCCTCGATCGTGGTCGCGTCGAGGAAGCGCTTCCCGTACGCGCGGAAGTTGCTCGTCGCGTCGTGCGTGCCGACGCCGCCGAGCCACGCGAGCGACACGCCCGCGATGCGCGAGAGCGTGCGCTTGAGCAGCGGTCCGCCCTTCTGCGTGCCGCCGGGCATGTAGCGCGAGCCGCTGACGACCGCCGCGCCGGCGCGGATGCGCTCGGCCATCTTCGGGATGAGCTCGGGCGGATCCGAGAGGTCGGCCATCGTCGTCACGACGACGTCGCCGCTCGCCGCCGCGAAGCCGGCCTTGAGCGCGTTGTGCGGCCCGCGGCCGAGCGTGTTCTTCACCAGACGCACGCTCTTCGGCAACGCGGCACCCATCGCGCGGATGCCTTCGAGCGTCGTGTCCTCGTCGAAGTCGTAGCAGACGAGGATCTCGTGCTCGACGTGCTGGAGCGCGCTCCACAACCCGTTCAAGCACGGCGCGATGTTGTCGCGCTCGTTGTAGACGGGCAGGACGACGCTGATGCGTTCGACGCGAGCGAGGGTCATGATCGCGGGCCGCTCCCGGCTCTCACGGCTTGCGCGCGCGGATCAGGAATTGTCCGCCGAGGAAGCGCCACGCGGGAGGGAAGGCGAGGTAGAGGCGCACGAGCGCGGTCGACTTCGGCAACGCCGAGCGCGTCGTGTACGGCAACCAGCGCGGCACGCAGTCGACCGTCTGCAACCCGAGGTTCTCGAGCACCTCGCACAGCGAGCGGTCCGTGATCGGCGTGAGGTGATCCCAGAAGTCCCAGTAGTCGCCGGGGATCACGCGCAGGTTCGGACCGAGCGCGATCAAGTGCCCGCCCTTCTTCAGGACGCGCGCCGCCTCGCGCAGGAGCATCTCGACGTCGCCCTTGCTCGGCAGGTGCTCGAGCAGGTTCGAGGTGAACGCCACGTCGACCGAGGCGTCGGGCAGGAAGGAGAGGTCGCGCACGTCGCCGCGATGGAACTCGACGCCTTGCGCCAGCGCGCTCTTCGAATCGGGGTTCAAGTCGACGCCGATGCGGCGCTGGCAGCGCACGTGGTTCAAGAACTCGCCGTAGCCGCAGCCGATGTCGAGCACCGTCGCGCCCTCGGGCACCCAGCGCTGCAGGCCGGCCTCGACGACGACGCGCCAGATCTCGGCCTTGGCGCGCCGGTCGGCCTCGCTGAAGCGATGCCGGTAGATGCGCTGGACGTCGTCGCCGGTGACCGCCTCGACCAGCTCTTGCGCGCGCTCTTTGGCCGTGCTCGACATGCCTCTTCTCGTGGCCGTGCGGCCGGGGGGTTCGTGCCTGCGGGGGGGCGGCCGCTCCGAGATCGCCGCGCCGGAATTCCTGAGCTTACCCCGCGCGGCCCCGGGACACGACGGGACGCCCGGTCCGCCGTTCGAATCCGATGCGCGGGTCTCGCCGAACTCGGCGGGGTCGAGCCGGGTGCGGCGCGAGCGCCCCCGCGCCCCCTACAATGTCGAGGATGTCCTTTCTCGTTCGACGCGGTCCGACACCGCCCGCACGGACCGCAACGCGGGCGCTCCCGTGAGCGCGGCCGGCGAACAGCGTCTCACGATCGCGATCCCGCTCTTCAGCGATTGGGAGAGCGCGGCCCTCTTGCTCGCGCGCCTCGATCAGGTCTTCGCGGAGCGCGGCCTCACGGCCTCGATCCTGATCGTCGACGACGGTTCGCAGGACGCGAGCGGCGCGCAGCGTCTCGGCGGTCCTTTTCGCGCGTTGACGAGCGTCGAGGTCCTGCGCCTCTCGCGCAACCTCGGACATCAGCGCGCGATCGCGATCGGGCTCACGTTCCTCCACCAGGAGCGGCCGTGCGACGCGGTCGTCGTCATGGACGGCGACGGCGAGGATCGTCCCGAGGACGTGCCGCGCCTCTACGACGAGCTCCTCGCGCAGGGCGGGCGCAAGGTCGTCTTCGCCGAGCGCGTGCGGCGCAGTGAAGGGCTGGTCTTCCGCGTCTTCTACCAGCTCTATCGCGTCGCGCACCGCCTGCTCACGGGCGTCGCCGTGCGCGTGGGGAACTTCAGCGCCGTGCCCTACGCGAGCCTGGCGACCTTCGTCGTGGTTTCGGAAGCCTGGAACCACTACGCGGCGTCGGTCTTCAAGGCGCGCATTCCCTACACGATGGTGCCGATCGCGCGCGGCACGCGCCTCGCCGGCCGCTCGACGATGAACTTCGTCAGCCTCGTGACGCACGGGCTCTCGGCCATCTCCGTCTTCGGCGACGTCGTGGGCGTGCGCCTGCTCATCGCCGCGCTCTCGTGCTGCGCGCTGGCGGTCGTCTCCCTCCTCGCCTTTCTCGTGCTGCGTTTCGTCGGCCGCGTCGACCTGCCCGATTCGGCAGGCCTGTGGTCCGCGATCGCGCTCGTCCTGTGTCTGCAGCTCGTCGCGGCGGCCTTCGTGTGCACCTTCTTCGTGCTCTCGAGCCGCAACAACCTGAGCTTCCTGCCCGTGCGCGACTACAAGTTCTTCGTCTCGCGCGTGACGCGCGTCTTCCCGATCCAAGCCGGCCATGGCTGAGAGCCCGGCCTTCGAGTACCAGGGCTCGGAGCTCGAGCTCTTCGCGCACGCGCGCAACTGGAAGGCGTACTGGAAGCGCGCGCTCGCTCCGTCGATGCGCGGCGACGTGCTCGAGGTCGGCGCCGGCATCGGTGCGAACACGCCGCTCATCCGCGACCTGAGCGCGGGCGCGTGGACCTGCCTCGAGCCCGATCCGCGCATGCTCGCGCGCGCCAAGGACGACCACGCGCGCGCGGGGCTCGAGCGCTGCGAGCACGTGTGCGGCACGCTGGCGACGATCGACGCGGCGCGCGCGTTCGATTCGATCGTCTACCTCGACGTGCTCGAGCACATCGAGGACGACCGAGGGGAGCTCGCGCTCGCGGCGCGGCACCTGCGCCCCGGCGGACGCGTGATCGTGCTCTCGCCCGCGCACCAGGGCCTGTACACCGAGTTCGACCGCGCCATCGGCCACTTCCGGCGCTACGACAAGCGCTCGCTCGCCGCGATCGAGCCGCGCGAGCTCGCGCGCGAGCGCCTGTTCTACCTGGACAGCGTCGGGCTCCTGGCGTCGCTCGCCAACCGCGTGCTGCTGCACCAGAGCCAACCGAGCCTGGCGCAGATCCGCACCTGGGACCGCGTGATGGTGCCGTGCTCGCGCGTGCTCGATCCGCTGCTCCTGCGCAGCGTCGGCAAGTCGATCGTCGGCGTCTGGCGGCGCTGAACGCGCGTTCGCCAGCGCGTCAACGCACGACGACCCGCCCCCAGAAAGCCCAGTCGTACTGCTGGTTCTTGCCGCTGATGTTGCGCGTCACGAGCACGAGCTCGCCGTTCGCATCGGCCGGGAGATCGACGTGCATCCACTGCGCGCCGCGATCGTCGGGGTTCTCCTTGGGGTGCAATTCGCGCTCGAAGAGCACGCGCGCGGGCGCGCCCGGCGGGCGCAGCTCGACCGAGTAGCGCAAGCCGTCGCTGCGCTCGCCGCCGGTCAGGCGGCCTTTCCAGCTGTTCGGCAGCATGCCGTAGCTCGCTTCGAGGAACGTCGCGCCGGGCGGCACGCCGAGCACGATCTCCGCGTCCGCGCGCAGCGTGAGCGTGTTGAGGTCGAGCATGCGGCGCGCTTTCGCGGGCTCGGGCGAGATCACGCGCAGCGGTGCGGGCGAGCACTCGAAGAACGCCACGTCGGGGATCGTGCCGGCGGAGTTGAACGTGCCGCGGAACGGCGGATACCCCGCGCGGCGCAGGAGCAGCAGCCGGCCGCGGAATCCATCGGGGCTCGTGTACGAGCCCTCCCAGTGCGTGGCGACGACTTCGTTCAGCTCCTTGCCCGCGAGCACGTCCGCCTGCAGCGCGTTCGAGCTCTCGACGCGCAGCCCGCCATAGTACGAGCCGTAGCGCACGTAGAACGGCAGGAGCAGCGCGATCGTGATCGCGACGCCGTGTTGCAGCGCGTGCGCGATCCAGCGCGGGCCAAAACGGCACAGCGCGAGGTACGCGCACAGGTACCACGCCGCGGGCAGGATCACGTAGCGGTCCGCGAGGCCGGCTCCCGAACCCGCCGCGCTGCGCGCGACGCCGATCGCCGCCGAGATCGTCACCGCGGCCGCGAGGCCCGCGCCGAGCGACGCGATGCGCCAGCGTTCGCCGCCCGCGCCGCGCCAGGCGCGCAGCATCACGTAGATCGTGACCAGCGGCAGCACGAGCGCCAGGATCGGCACGAGCGTCGGATGGAACTCGCCGATCGGGCCGATGTTCAAGCTCAGGAACTGGATCGCGGTCCAGACGATCGCGAACGGCTCGAACACGCGCTCGGTGCGCGGCGGGAAGCTGAAGTCGACGAAGTAGAAGTAGACGAGCGCCGCGACCGCGATCGAACCGACGATGAGGACCGCGCCGGCCTGGCGCTCGGGCCACGTGGGCTTGCGCAGCTGCACGCAGCCGCACGCGACGGCGAACAAGAGCAGCGGCGGCACCTGCATCAACCCGAAGCCGCCGTTGAGCGGCAGGAGCAGCAGGCACGCGATCATCCCCGCTGCTTCGGGCGCCGCCGGTGGCCCGGCTCGCCGCAGCGCGAGCAGCACGTAGAGCATCACGAGCGCGATCGGCACGACGATCGTGATCTGCATGCCGAGCAGCAGGTTCTCCGAGTTGCCCCAGTGCAGCAGCGCGAGCGGGAAGAAGCTGTCCGCCAGCGTGGTCGTGCCGCGCAGCCTGCGCGCCGCGAAGATCAGGCCGAGCGCGACCAGCGAGAGCACGACGACCTGGAAGAACATCGCCGAGCGGAAGTCGCGCGTGGTGCCGAGCAGCGCGAGGTAGACGAGGCGCGGGATGAGGATGCGGTGCTCGTTCGCCTGGTCCCAGTAGAAGTGCCACGACATCTCGGCGTCGGGCGAGACCGGGATCGCCATCTCGAGATCGTCCGCGTAGGGGATCGGGCTCGCGTAGCGCTCGACGTAGGTCCAGCACCACAAGGTCATCGTCACCCACACGGCGAGCACGCCGGCGAGGGCGAGCCAGCCGAGCGCTCCCGAGCGGCGCGCGACCGGCTCCGATACGGAACATGAGGACGCGGCGGTGCGTGCGGCGGGCTCCGATGCACGTGGGACACCGGGGGCGCCGGGCGCGACGGCGAGCTGCGCTGCGGAATCGGCCGGTGCGGGCGTGGGGGCTGCGCTCATCGACGTCGGGCCGGGAATCGAGCGGACGAGTATAGCAGCGGCCCGTGCGGGCGCTGCGGTTCCGCGGCGGACACGCGTGTCAGCGAGCCGCGCGCACGCCGCTCCGGCGCGGCGTCAGGAACGCGGCGAGGCGCTCGAGCGCGCGCTCGATCGTCGCGAGCGACGTCGCGCACGACGGACGGATGCAGTCGTCGCTGCCGAAGGCCGAGCCGGGCAACGACGGCGAGGTTCTGCTCCTCGAGCAGATCCTCGCGAAGCCGCTCGAGCCGCGCGCGTCGAGGAACTCGGTGACGCGCGGGAAGACGTAGAACGCGCCGCGCGGGAGCGGCGTCTCGAGGCCCATGCGCGTCAGGCCGGCGACGATCGCCTTGCGGCGCTTTTCGAATTCGCTGCACATCTGCGCCACCTCGCGCGGCTCCTTCGCGAGCGCCGCTTCGTACGCCGCTTGCGAGATCGCGTTCGGGCAACCGGAGAGCTGGCTGTGCAGTCGCGCCACGGCGGCCGCGATCTCCGCCGGCGCGGCGCAGAAGCCGATGCGGTAGCCCGTCATCGCGAAGGCCTTGCTCGCGCCGTCGATGATCACGGTGCGCGCGCGCGCGCGCGGCGAGAGCTGCGCGGGCGAGACGTTCGGCGCGCCTTCGTACACGAGGCGCCGGTAGATCTCGTCGGAGACGATCCACAGGTCGTGCTGCTCGGCGAGCTCCGCGATCGCGCGCACCTCGCCCTCGCTCATGACATAGCCGCTGGGATTGCAGGGCGAGTTGATCAGGATCCCGCGCGTGCGCGGCGTGATCGCGGCGCGCAGACGCGCGAGATCGGGCCCGAGGTCGAGACGCGAAGGCACCTCGACCGGCACGCCGCCGGCGAACTTGATGATCTCGACGTAGGAGACCCAGGCCGGCAGCAGCACGAGCACCTCGTCGCCGCGCTCGATCAACGACAAGCACGCACCCGAGAGTGCGTGCTTGGCACTGTGGCAGACCGTGATCTCGTTCGTCGCGTAGCTGACGCCGCGCGTCTCCTGCAGGTGCTGCGCGATCGCCTTGCGCAGGGAGAGCGTGCCCTCGGCGGGCGTGTAGCGCACCTTGCCGCCGCGCACGGCGTTCACCGCCGCGGTCTGCACGGCCTCGGGCGCGTCGAAGTCGGGCTCGCCGACCGCCATGTTGATCACGTCGCGGCCCTGCGCGGCGAGCTCCTTCGCGCGCGCATCGAGCGCCAGGGTGGTCGAGAGGGAAAGCTTCTGGACGCTCTGGTTGGGGCGCATCGAGGGATTTTCGGCAGCTTCGGCGCGCGAGATCAAGCGCTGCTTCCGCCGGAGCGAGTCAGCATGACAGGGCCGTGGCAGGGAAGGAACCCACCTGCGCGTCGTCCGCGCGCCGCCGCGCGGAGCCGCGCACGCGCGGGAGCCCTCCCATCGACCTCGAAACGAACGACCCCCGCCGACCGTCGAGTCCGGGGACCCCGAAGGCGTCCAGCGCTCCCGGTCCGCGCTTCGACGGAGGTCCGCACGGGGTGCAGCGACCGAACCGGATCGGAATGCGCTCGCTCGCAGTGGACGCGGGTTTCGCGTGAAACCGCAGCGCGCTTGGTGTATCGACAGAGCCCTCCTGGCGCCGAACTCCGCAGTCGAATGAGCTTCTTCAAGTCACGCTTCCTGCGCTACACGCTGATCGGCCTGGGGGTGCTCGGGTTCGCCGGCTACTTCGCGTTCAACACCTTCTTCTTCAACCCGTTCGAGAGCGACCTCGACTTCGACGTGGCCGTGCTCGCGCCGCGCGACGTCGACTTCTACGTCGCGAAGGCGAACCTCGGGAAGCTCTTCAAGCCGTTCCCCGAGCTCGCGCTCACGCCCGAGTTCGCGCAGGGGAAGGTCTGGACGACGTGGCTCGCGTCACCCGAACGGCAGGAACTCGAGCGCGACCTCGACTTGAAGCGCTCGCTCGGCGAACTCGACGCGCAGCTGAAGCAGATTCCCTTCGGCGCGGACCTGTTGAGCATCTTCGGCGGACGCGATCTCGCCCTCGCCGGCTACTTCCGCGGCGCGGACTTCTCGAAGGCCGACTGGGCCGTCTACGGCCGCGCGAACTGGATGGGCAAGCTCGCCGCGTCGGCCTTGCAGCATCCGACGTGGTTCGGGCTCGAGAAGCGCGGACTGATCGCGGTGCCGGGCGAGGAGTACGTCGAGCTCTCGGGGCCGCAGCTCTCGCGCAAGCTCTTCGTCACGCGCATCCACGATGTGATCGTCATCGCCACGACCGCGCAGCTCGCGCACAAGGCGCACGAGCTGCAGACGCAGCAGTACGCCGACTCGTTGCACCAGAGCGCGAACTACCACGACTCGATCCAGACGCGCGACCGCACGGGCGACGAGATCGAGGTGCTGGTCAACTCGCGCAAGCTGCTCGAGAACCTCGGCTTCAAGGGCGAATGGCCCGACTCGAAGAGCCAGGACTTCTTTCCGGCGTTCACCGGGCGTCTGTTCCAGCTCGGCTCGATGAAGAACGCCATGGGCATCGTGGGCCACGACGGGGGGCTCACGATCGACCTGCACGGCGAGTTCTCGAGCGAGCTGATCACGCGCGAGCAGGAGCGGCTCTACCGCACGCGCGGCTTCGACCGCGCGCAGCTGATGAACGAAGCGGCGCAGCTCGTGCCGGCCGACGCGGCGCTCTTCGTCTACGTGCACGGACACGTCGGCGATCTGCTGCGCCAGCTGCTCGCCTCGATCGAGCCGGCGCTGCGCCAGAACATCGAGGACGCGTTCCGCAGCACGGGCAAGTACCAGAACCTCGAGCAGCTCGTCGGGCAGCTCGACGGCGCGCTGAAGGATCGCGCGGCGCTGATCGTGCGCAAGAACGACTACCCGCCCGACGCCAGCGGTCCGCCGCACGACGATCAGCCCGTGCCCGCGGTCGCGCTGATCCTCTGGGCGCACAAGCCCGAGTCGATCGTCGAGATCCGCGACAACATCGGCAACAATGGCTCGAAGTTCGGGCTGAAGGGCCGCAACGAGAACGAGATCGGCTACTTCAAGGCCTTCGAGGCCGGCTTCGAGACGCGCGAGTTCTGGAACAAGCTCATCCCCGGCACCGGCGTGGTTGCGACCGTCAACGCGGGGGAGCTCACGATCGTCACGAACTCCTTCCGCATGCTCGGTCACATCCTCAAGGTGCAGACGCAGGGCGCGGAGAAGGGCGGCGAGCGCTACGCGCGCCTGGCGGACGACCCGCGTTTCGACGCGCTCGTGCAATCGGCGGCGCTGCCCAAGTCGAACCTGCTCGTGTGGATCAACCCCGAGACGTTCGGACCGATCGCGCGCGCGTGGATCACCCAGTCGGCGTCGAGCGCCGTGAACATCGATTGGAACTCGATCACGCCGCTGGAAGAGAAGAAGATCCTGCGCGAACGCTTCGGCGGCCGCGAGAAGATCGCGCTCACTCCCGAGGAGACCGAGGCCTTCGACAAGCAGCTCAGCGTGCGCCTCGACGCGATCCAGAAGCAGTACGAGAGCCAGCAGGTGCCGACCTTCATGGCCAGCCAGGAGCGCTGGATCAACTACCTCGAGGGCACGAGCGGCGTGCTCGCGATGCTGGCCCTCGATCCCAAGAGCTGGGATCTCGCACTGCGCGCGCCGCTCAAGTTGCCGCGGGCGCAGTAGACCTGCGCGAAGCGGAGTTGCGCGCGTCGAAGTTGGTGCCCCGGACTGGGGTCGAACCAGCAAGGGTGATTAGCCCACAAGCACCTCAAGCTTGCGCGTCTGCCAATTCCGCCACCGGGGCACCGAGTGAGGGCGGGGAGTCTAGCGGTCGATTTCTGGCCACGCAAGCCGCGCTCGCGCACCGCTCCCGGTCGCGACACGCGCGCTCCCGAGTGTTTTGCAACGCTTCGCGGCGCGGCTAGCGTGGAGGCGCCGTCGCGCTCGCGCGGCGCATCTCGCCGCCGCATCCGCGGCGCGTCCTCTTCACCACGGAGCCAGCTCATGCCCAGGACTGTCGGCAACGCGCTCATCGGACAATCGGGCGGACCGACCTGCGTCATCAACCAGAGCCTGGTCGGCTTGATCGAGACGCTGGTGAAGTCCAAGCGCGTCGGATCCGTGCTCGGCACGCTGCACGGCATCCAGGGCGTGCTCAGCGGCCAGCTGATCGACCTCTCGCACGAGAAGCAGAAGACGCTGGAGCTCGTGGCTCGCACGCCTTCCTCGGCGCTGCGCTCGGTGCGCCACAAGCCGACCGGCGACGAGTGCCGGCGCATCCTGGATGTCCTCGAAGAGCTCGACGTGCACTGGTTCTTCTACATCGGCGGCAATGATTCGGCGGAGACCACGCGCCTGCTCGAGACGATGGCGCGAGACGACGGCTACGAGCTCTTCCTCGTGCACGTCCCGAAGACGATCGACAACGACCTGCGCGTCAACGACCACTGTCCCGGCTTCCCGTCGGCGGCGCGTTTCGTCGCGCTGGCGATGATCGGCGACGACCTCGACAACCGCGCGCTGCCGGGCATCAAGATCAACGTGATCATGGGGCGCCACGCGGGCTGGCTGACGGCCTCGAGCGTGCTCGCGCGCCAGTACGAGGGCGCCGGCCCGCACCTGATCTACGTGCCCGAGCGCGTTTTCGCGATGGACGCGTTCCTGGCCGACGTCGAGCGCGTCTTCAAGGAACACGGGCGCTGCGTCGTGGCCGTCTCCGAGGGCGTGCACGGTCCCGACGGCAAGACGCTGATCGAGGCGCGCGAGCGCGATTCGCACGGCAACGTGCAGCTCTCGGGCACGGGCGCGCTGGGCGATCTGCTCGCGCAGGAGGTGAAGCAGAAGCTCGGCGCGAAACGCGTGCGCGCCGACACGTTCGGCTACCTGCAACGCTCCTTCGCCGGCGTCGTCTCCGAGATCGACGCCGAGGAAGCGCGCGCCGTCGGGCGCTACGCGGCCGAAGTGGCGCTGGCGGGCAAGCTGCGCTCGGCGTCGGTCGTGTTGTTGCGCGGCGAGTCCAAGAAGGGCAAGTACCGGCTCGAGCTCGACACGACGGCGCTCAAGAACGTCGCCAAGGAGACGCGCACGCTCGAGGCGCGCTACATCAAGGGCACGAACGACATCACCAACGCGTACCGCGGCTACCTCGAGCCCCTGGTGGGCGAGCTGCCGCGCGTCGGCCGTCTCTCCGACGTGCCCTACACGAAGAAGAAGCACTGAGTTCGAGTTCGATGAGCAAGGGACGCGACGGCTGGGCAGCCTCACGCTGCACGGCTAGACTCGCGCCCGTCATGAAATCGATCGCCTGCATCGCTCTCGCGTCCTTCCTCGTCGTCTCCGTCACGCGCGCCTTCGTCCAGGACTCAAAACCCGCGGGGAAGGTCACGGGCCGAGTCGTGTACGACGGCAAGCCGCCGGAGACCGGGCCTCTGCCGGTCACCGCCGACAAATCGAAGGGCTGCTGCCCGGAGGGCCAGAGCGTCTCCACGAAGGATCCGTCGCTCTTGATCGACGCGAAGGGAGCGATCGGCAACTGCGTCGTGACGATCCAGGTCGAGGGCGCGAAGGTCGAGCCGCTCGCGAAACCGATCGAGATCGATCAGAAGGGCTGCCACTTCGAGCCGCACGTCAGCGTCGCGACCGTCGGCAGCAAGCTCGTCTTCCTCAACTCGGACGCCTGCACGCACAACATCCACACGTACGCGCGCAAGTCCGAGGGCATGAACAAGGCCGTGTCGACGGGCGGCAAGCTCGAGATGACGCTCGAGCACAAGGAAGTCGTCCAGGTGCGCTGCGACTACCACCCGTGGATGGAGTGCCAGGTCGTGGTCGTCGACACGCCCTACTACGCGATCACGAAGGAAGACGGCAGCTTCGAGATCCAGGGTCTCGCTCCGGGCACCTACAAGGCCGAGGTCTGGCACGAGCAGATCGGGCGCACGAAGCTCGACGTCACGGTCGGCGCCGACGGCAACGCGGCGCTCGGCGACGTGAAGATCTCCTTCAAGAAGAAGTCCTGACCCGGCTCGCGCGAGCGCCGCGGGCATCGTCGCGACCATCGGGCGCGACCTCGTCGTCGCGAAGCACCGCTCGTGTCGGCGCGACCCGGCGCGCGGCCGCTTCGACCGCGTGATTCGGTTGCGGGCCTCCGCCCGCGATGCGAGCTTGCGGCGGCCGACACTGAGCGGAGCCGCTCGTCCGCGCAGCGCGAGCGCACACACGCGCCGCGCCGCGGGTCGCGCGCATCCGTGTCGCGACACCGCGGCGTCACCCGTCCGGGGCGGCGCGCTAGTTGTGCTAGGATCGAAAGCGGAATCGAGTGCGCGCGAATCGCTGGCGCGTCGGGTCATCGCGGGCTGAGGTCTCGCGAACCGCAAGCTCGGGCTTGGGGATCGATTCGAACCCGATGCGCGCCTGCCGGAGCACCGTCGCCGCGTCGATCGCACCCATGAAGATCACGACGCTTCCCGCCTTGGTGCTGTTGCTCCTGCTGGCGCCGGTTGCGACGCGCGCCTTCGCCGCGCACGGCGCCCAGATCCCCGCGACGCCCAGCGGGCCCGCCCCGGGCGGCGGACAAGGTGGTGGACCCGGCAACGGTGGCGGCCCCGCGGGCCCAACCGGGCCTTCGGGACCGACGGGCACTCCCGCGGCCCCGACCGGTCCGTCGACCGCGACTCCGACGGGCGGAACGGGCGGAGCGACGACCGGTGGAGGAGCCGGCGCGAAGCCTGGCGGTTCGACCGGCGCGTTCAGCTCGCAGGACCTGATGGATTGGCAGCTGTGGTGGACGTTCCATCGCGACGAGTTCGTGCAGCTCAAGTCCACGCTCGCTCGCGGCGCGTCGGCGCCGAGCACGGGTGACGAAGCGTTGCTCGGAGCCTCGACGCGCGGCGCGGAGCTCCCCGACGCGAAACGCACCCACGAGACGGTCGTGCCCGCGCTGCTCGCCGCGCTGCAAGGAGAGCGCAACCAGGACGTGCTCTCGAGCTGCATCGTCGCCCTGGCGAAGATCGGCCGCGGCGGCTCGAGCGCGGACGCTCCGGCGATCGAGGCTGCGATCCGGCCGTTCCTCTCCGATCCGCTGCAAGAGGTCGCCGAGACGGCGGCCCTGGCGCTCGGACTGAACGCGACGCAGAGCTCCGCGCAGCTGCTCGTCGATCTGGCTCTCGACGACGAGCGCGGCCGCGCGCTGGTCGGACAGAGCGAGACGCCCTACCGCACGCGCGCGTTCGCGTGCTACGGCCTCGGCCTGCTCGGCCGCGACGCCGTCAATCCCGATGTGCGACGCTTCGTCGCGCACCATCTGATGCACGTCTTCGAGGTGGATCGATCGTCGACTCGCGACGTGAAGACGGCCGTGCTGCTCGCGCTGTCCCTCGTGCCGCTGGAGGCCGTGCGCACCGCCCCGGCGGCCGAAGGCAAGGGCGCCGGCGCCGCCGCGGCGCGCGTGAGCCCGAGCGCCGAGAGCGTGAGCGGCTCCGCGGACGCGGTGCTCGAATGGCTGCTGCGCGTCTGGAGCGATCGCAACGAGAGCGAGTTCGTGCGCAGCTACGCCGCTCCGGCCGCGGCGCGCATCGCTTCGAACGGCTCGCGCGCGATCGTCGACGCGTGGAAGGAGACCTTGTGCGCGGCGTTGCGTCCGGGTGCCTCGCCGCAGGCCGTGATGCAGCAGAGCGCCGTGATGGCGCTGGGCATGCTGACCGACAACGACGCCGACGCGCTCGACGAAAAAGGCCGCCAGACGCTGATGCAGATCGCGCGCGACGGCGAAGCGCTCGCGCGCCGGTTCGCGTTCATCGCCGTCGCCCGCGCCGGCGCCCGGGATGGCGCGGGCGAGAGCACCGACGTGAACCGCGCCGCGGTGCGCGCCTTCCTGCTCGAAGAGCTGCGCCAGGGATCGAGCGCGGTGCGCCCGTGGGTCGCGCTCGCGGCCGGCGTCGGCGAGGCGCTCATCTCGCGCGCCGGACACGAGATCGCGCCCGAAACGCAAGCGGCGCTGCTCAAGGGACTCAGGGACCACAAGAGTCCCGGAGAGTCCGGCGCCTGGTGCATCGCCAACGCGCTCGCCCGGCAACAGGATGCGCGCGACTTCCTGCTCGAGACCGTGCTCGACAACGGCGAGTCGCCGGCGCGCTCGCACTCGGCGCTCGCTCTGGGCTTGCTGGGCTGGGACGGCGCCGTGATCCCGCTGCGCAAGGTGCTGCCGGAGGCGCGCTACCGTCCGTACCTGCTGCGCGACACGGCGATCGCGCTGGGGCTGCTCGGTTCGCGCGAGGCGGTGAACGAGCTCCTGCGCATGCTCGGCGACACGACCAGCCTCGCTTCGATGTCGGCCGTGGCATCGGCACTGGGTTACATCGGCGACGCGCGCGCTCTCGAGCCCTTGGTCACGATGTTGCGCAAGGGCGATCGGCCCGATCGCGTGCGCGCCTTCGCCGCGGCGGCGCTCGGAGGGATCTGCGACCGCGACATGCTGCCGTGGAATGCGGAGATCGCGTTCTCGGCGAACTACTGGGTCACGCCCGCGACGCTCTACGAACCGGGTGGCGCGACGGGGATCCTCGACCTGCTCTGAGCGCGGACGAGGAGGCGGAACGGAATTCCGGACCCGGAGCGGAGACGAACCGGAGGCAACGGCCGGCGGGCGACGCCGCCGATTTCACGAGCCGGCTTCGCCGGCCAGGCCGCCGAACCCGCCCAGCTGCGAGCCGAGGTCGAGCATCGGCGCGGAAGGCGTCCAGGCGTGCAGCACGCGCGCCACGGCGAGCAGGACCTCGTTGTCGAGGTCGCGCCAGAGCTTCTCGGGCTCGACCGGACCGCCGGAACATGTTTTCAAGTTCGTGTCGACGAGGCGCAGGATCCGGTCGCGCACGTCGGTGGGTGCTTCGAGAGCTCGGCGCACGAGGGGCAGCAGGCGTGCACCGGCTTCGGGGGTGAGCCCGTGTCGTTCACACATGGCTCGGAGCAGATTCTCGGCGTTCATGGCGCTGGGGGGGAGGGGGACGGCGGAGGCGAAGAAAGGCTATCCCAGGGATTTCGCGCGGGCGACCGGCGCCGGCGCTGTTCGCGCGCGAGCGAACGCGAATTCCACGGCGTCGTTTCACGCGTCGATGTGGAAGCGACTTCATCTTGACAGCCGCGACGTTCGAGCACGTGTTTTCGCCACGCGCGCGTCGTGAAACGCGAGACGCGCTTGCGTGACCGCGGCGCGCGCGCGCCGTGCTCGTCGGCGAGCGCGCGCGATCAGAGCGCGACCGTGGACTTCGCGCCGTCGACGAACTGCACCGCGGCGGTGATGTCGTCCGGCGCGAGGCCGAGGAACTGCAGCGCGTTCGCGTCGAAGACGGTCGCGGCGGCCGAGAGATTCCCCTCGAGCACGCGGTTCACGAGGATGTTCGTGTTCGCGATCAGCGCGACCACGGGGTTGTTCGCGATGTCCTCGTTGGGGCCGTGGTGGCTCAGGATGGCCACGGCTACCTGCGGCGGCAGTCCCCACTGCTGGGCCACGATGTGTCCGACATCGGCGTGCGTGAAGCCCAGGCGCTGTTGCTCGGCGACGAAGAGCGGCGCCTGGTTCTGCTTGGCCCAGCGCACGACCTCGAGGTAGTCGTTGCGCATGCACTCGAGCATCACGACCTGACCGAGGTCGTGCAAGAGCCCGCAGACGTGCAATTCGTCGGGCGAGAGTCCCGTCAAGCGCCGGCAGCGCTTGCCGATGAAGCTCGCGCACTGCGCGACGAGGATCGAGTGCTTCCACAGGCCGTCGAGGTCGAACTCGCCGCCGCGCAGATGCTCGTACTGGCGCATGACCGCCGCTTGCGTGATCACGCTGCGCAGGACGCGCACGCCGAGAATCGTGGCGGCGTTCTGCGGCAACATGCAGCGCTCGCGCAGTCCGTAGTAGGCGCTGTTGGCGATCTTCAGCACGCGCGCGGCGAGCGGCGCGTCCTGCGCCACGACCAGACCGACTTCCTTGGCTCCGCAGTCGGGGTTCTCCAGCATGCGCTGGACCTTCTGCACGATGGCGGGAAGCGTCGGGACGGAGATGGAGCTCGGGACGAGTTGACGGGCGCGGAACGTGCTCATGGATTCTCGGTGGAAGAAGCGCGAGCTCGGAATGGGTGGACGGGATGGCTGCTGCGCTGGCGTATCGACCGGCGCGTAGCGCGCGCCTGAGCGCGGACGCGAATTCGCGCCGAAGTCGAATCGCACGGGAGCCGTTCGACACGCGCGCGGCGCGTCGGCGCCCCTCGGCCAGGCTCAAGATCGCGCACCGCCGGCTCCGATGAGGCGCCGCGTACGCGTGGCGTCCCTCCCCCGCGCGCGAATCCACCGCGCGCTCGCCAGGCCGAGTCCACCAGCGAGTCCTCATCATGTCCTCGTGCCGCCCGCTGCTCCTCGCAGCGCTCGCCGCCTTCGTAGGCCTCCCGCACAGCCGCGCGCCGCGAGCGAGCGTGCAGGCGGGAACCGCGCTGCGTCTCGAACTCGAATCCGCGGTCGAGCGCGCCGACGTCATCGTCGAAGGGCGCGTCAGCGCGAGCATCGCGGTCCTCGCGGCGCCGTCCGCGCCCACGACGAGCGCCCAGCATGGACGCATCGAGTCGCACTGCACGCTCGCGCTCTCGCGCACGTTCCTCGGCCCGGGCGCAGCGACGCTCGAGCTGCGGCTGCCCGGCGGCGTGCTGCCCGACGGCCGCGGTCTCACGCTGCCCGGTCTCCCGCGCCTCGCCGTCGGTGACGAGGTCGTGCTGCTGCTCTCGAAACCCAGCCGCGCCGGACTGCGGCTGCCCATCGGCTTGTCGCAAGGCGTGCTGCGCGTCGTGCGCGCGGCCGACGGCACGCGCCGGCTCGCGCAGGATCTCGAAGCGAACACGCTCGTCGACGCGAGCGGCCGTCCGGTCGCCGGCGCGGGATCGAGCGCGCTGCTCGATTACGACGCGACGATCGCGCGCATCGAGGGCGCCGTCGCCGCGCGGCGCGCGCGCGAAGCGCAGCCGGGCGGAGGACGCCGGTGAGCTCCCGCACGCTGCTGCGCGCGACCGTCGTCAGCGCGCTCGCGACCTGCGCCGCGGCGCACGTGCCCCTCGTCCACCCGGGCAACGGCAACGCGCTCCACTGGGGACGTCCCTACGACGTCTCGATCGTGATCAACGCGTCGGGCTCGGAGGACATCCAGGACGGCAGTCACGTGACGGCGCTGCGCAACGCGATCGACGCCTGGAACGCGATCGGCGGGATGACGCTGCAGCTCGAGGAGAACCGCTCGTCGACGCAGCAGAGCCGCACCGACTGGGCCTCGGACTCGATCCACTTGATCCTCTTCGACGAGGACGATTCCAGCGGCTACTTCCCCGATGGCACGGGCATCGTCGCGCTCACGCCGGTGTACTTCGCCAGCAGCGGTGCGATCCTCGACGCCGACGTGCTCTTCAACGGCAGCGAGTTCCAGTTCGCCACGCGGCCCTCCGCGTTGCGCTTCGACGTGCAGGACGTGGCGACGCACGAGCTCGGCCACTTCGTCGGCCTCGATCATTCCGGATGGGCGGGATCGACGCTCTACCCCTACGTGGATCCGCTCGTCCTGCTGCACCGCAGTCCGTCGCAGGACGAGATCTGCGGTCTGCGCGGAACCTATCCGGCCGCGGCGTTCGCCGCGCTGCGCGGAACGCTGCGACGCACGAGCAACGACACGATCGTGCGCGGGGCGCAGGTCGTGGCGCTCGACGCCGACGGGCGCACGCGCGCGAGCGCGCTCTCGAACTCCACCGGCGGCTTCAGCCTGATCGGCCTGCTCGCGGGCGGCTACACGCTCTACGCCACGCCGCTCGACGGGCCGGTGAGCGAGGGCAACCTCGGCAGCGGTCACACGATCGAGACGGATTTCGCCTCGACCACGCTCGGCAGCTGGAGCGTCGCCGCGGGCGAGGACCGCAGCCTGCCGACGCAGCACGTCGATCCGGACGTCGCGCTCGCGCTCGGTCGCAACAACGACGAGTTCCCGCTGCGCGCGATCGCGGGCCAGACGCGTTCCTTCTCGTTGCGCGGCGTCGGTCTCGTCAACGGATGCACGCTCTCGGCCAGCGATCCGGCGCTGCTCGTCGACGTGACGGCGTGGAACGGGACGATGGTGAGCTTCCAGGTCACGACGCCGATCGACAGCCCGCCCGGCCACGCCGATCTCGCGGTGGAGAACCCCGTCGGCGCGCGCTCGTTCCTGAGCGGCGCGCTGGAGATCACGCCGCGCGATCCCTTGCTCGCCAGCGTCGATCCCGCGCAGGGCACGAAACACGGCGGCACGCAGCTCACGATCCACGGCGCGCGCTTCGTGCCCGGCTCGCGCGTCGTGCTCGGCACGCAGATCTACGTCGACGGAGCCGCCGACGGCTGCACCGTGGTCGACTCGACCACGATCACGCTCACGACGCTCTCGACGCCCGCGGGCGACGCGGACGTCGTCGTGATCGATCCGTCGGGCGACGAAGCGCGCCTCGTCGCGGGCTTTCGCTTCGAGGCGCTGCCGCAGATCGCGACGCTCTTCCCCGCGGCCGGCAGCGCCGGCGGCGGCACGCTGCTCACGTTGACCGGCGCGGACTTCGAGCCCGGTTGCACGGTCAGCATCGACGGCGTCGCGCAAGCGAGCGTCGAGTACGTCGACTCGACGCTCCTGCGCGTCACGACCGGCGCGTACGTCGCCGGCGGGCCGTACACGCTCGACGTGGTCAATCCGCTGGGGGCGAGCGCCTCGACCGCGTTCGCCTACGCGCTCGATCCCGATCCGCTCGTCACGGGGCTCGATCCCGCGATCGGCAGCGCCTCCGGCGGCGACGAGATCACGATCCACGGCGCGAACTTCTTCGCTTCGACGAATGTCTGGTTCGGCGCGGACGCCGAGACGGGACTCGGTGGAACGCCCGCGGCGGAGATCACGTTCGTCGATGCGAACACGCTGATCGTCGTCACGCCTGCCGTGTCGAGCGGCGTGCGCGACCTCGTCGTGCGCGACGACATCACGGGCCAGGCGATGGCGCTCGCCGGAGCGTTCACGTTCACGTCCTCCGGCGGATCCGGCGGCTGCTCGATCGCGCCGCTCGCGCCACCGAGCGGGCCGGCCGAGCGCCTTGCCGGCGGAATGTGGCTCGCTCTCGTGCTCGTCGTGTTGAGCCTGCGCACGCGCAGGCTGCGACGGCGCGCGGCCTGAGCGAAGCGCATTGGACAGACCCGCGCGACGCGGCGAGACTGGCGCGCGATGAGCACGCCCACGATCGTCTTCGACATCGAGGTCGCCGGCTTTCCCTGGGAAGACGTCGACGAGATCACGCGGGGCTATCTGCTCGGCCGCGAGCGCGACAAGGAGCGCCGCGACGCCGTGCCCGAGCGCACCGCGCTCTACCCGGGCCTGGGCAAGGTCATCGCGATCGGCATGTGGCTCGTGGGTCGCGATTCCAAGGGCGAGTCGCTCGATCGCGGCATGATCCTGCTCGAGGGCGCGAAGGAAGAGGAGAAGGCCTGGGAGAAGGTGCCCGGCTCGAAGATCTACCGCGCCGACGAGAAGAAGCTGCTCGGGCGGTTCTGGGAGCTCGTCGCGCGCAAGCCCGCGGGCCTGCCGCGCGTCGTGACCTACAACGGCCGCGGCTACGACGGCCCGATCCTGACGCTGCGCTCGGCGCAGCTCGGCATCAAGCCGTCGCGCGAGTTGCTGCCGTATCGATACGACATCGGCGAGCACTGCGATCTCGCCGACGTGCTCACGTTCATGGGCTCGTACAACGAGCGCTATTCGCTCGACTACTGGTGCCGGCGCTTCGACATCGAGAGTCCGAAGGGTTCGATCGACGGCTCGCAGGTCGCGCGCGCGTATCGCGACGGACGGATCGAGGACATCGGCGAGTATTGCCTGCGCGACGTGCGCGCGACGGCGCAGCTGTATCAGAAGCTCGAGCCCACGGTGCTGCCGCTGTTCAAGGGCGGGCCGCGGGCGTGATGTGCGCGCGCGTCGGCGCGCACGCGCCGCGCGCGAGTCCCGGGCGCGTCACGCCGTTGCGCTTCGCCACCCGGGAGTAGTTCGATCGCCGCTTGGCGCGAACAGCCCGCCCGCGAGGGAGCGCGGGGCCGGAGCGAGCGCGATGCTCGCGCGCGGTCGGATCGTTGCTTTCGTCGTCGAGTGACGTTGGTTGAATCGGCGCGGATCGCACGGCGCTTGCGCGGCGATCGACGGTCGTGACCGCGTCGTCGTGCGGACTCGATCGAGCGCGGTGGCGGGATCACGAGCGCGGTCCGGGAACTTCGTCGATACCGATCAGCCCGTGCTTCCGCCATCCGCGGGCGAGGAGCCACGAATGCGCTGGGACGACGGGGATCGTGGTCGGCTCTCGTGCCGCTGCGCGATGGAGGCGCGTCGGGGCCCGGCCGTTGAACGCGGGGCCGGAGGAGTGGGGATCGATGCCGGCGAGCTTCGCTCCATGCTTGCGGGCGTTGTGGAGCACGTAGGCGATTGCGTGGCGCACTTCGCGCGGCGTGCGCAGGATGCGTGCGTGGAAGCGGTCGGCGAGAACGCGGCCCGAGCGGTTCCAGGTGCGGTTCAAGCCGCGTGCGATGCGGACGGTGAGGCCTTGCATGCCGCGCGAGAGCGAATGCGTGTCGCGGGCTTCGACCAGTGCGTGGATGTGGTTCGATTGGATGGAGAAGTGGACGAGGCGCAGGCCGTGGCGATCTCCGCCGATTCGAAAAACGGTGTGGAGGAGTCGTGTCGTGGCCGGGCGGCGCAAGTTCGGCAGTCCCTTTTCGAGCTTCAAGGTGATGAGCACGGGGAGGTGCGGGGTGAGCGCCGGACGCTTGTCGTGGGAGACCATCGGTTTGTCCCCCTTGGGCTTGCGACCCGCGCCGGGGCGTGCGCCGCCGCGGCGGGAGAGCGTGAGCTGCACGACGCGTGGTGCGTGGTGCTGGCGTGTGCGGTTGAGGTGGTTGGTCCGGACTCGAGTGGTGTTGCGTGACATCGTTGCCTCCGGGTGAGGAGACGAACGACTTGTGCGATGGTGGCGCGAGTTCTTGGAAACGTGCGCGAGTGCTCGGCGTCACCGTGGGTGATTCCGCGGAGTTGGGGTGCTCGTGAATGCGGCGACTTGCGAGAGCTCGGTTCGCGCGCGGTGGGGTGGGCGAGGTGATGTGTGACGGGCTGGGCGAATGCCGGAACCGGGCCAAAGGCAGAGTGAGGAGCAACGCGCCACACGCGCGTGCTCCGCATCGCGAACCCCGCGCAGCGT
>JBGATX010000274.1:0-4592 GCA_044228975.1 Planctomycetota bacterium
CCGGGTCGGAGCGCGCGCTGCGCGCGACGCTCCTCGACCGGCGACCACGCACCGCGCGGGGTTCGGTTTTCGGATGGGAGATGAAGAACAACGGAGCGAGAAAAGGTGCGGGGAGGAGAGACGGCAGGCCGGTCGAGCGTCGGCTTTTCTCGCCAGAACTGCCCAGCGTTCGGTGCGACGCGCGTGAGGACGCTCGAATTCTTGCGCGGGAGCATGCGGGGCTCGTCGCGCCACGCCCCGCTCGCACTTGTGCGTCGCATGGCGCCGCCCGAGCGCCCATCCGGCCGCCCTGTGCCTGACCCTCCGACAGCCCCCGCAGCCGCTCTTCGATCCGCGCGCTGCGCGTCCTATGATCTCCCCCCCCATCATGCCGAGCACGCTCCACACGATCGAAGTCGCCGTCCAGTCCTTCGAGAAGGACGTCATCCAACGCTCGCTCCAGACGCCGGTGCTGGTCGACTTCTGGGCCACGTGGTGCGAGCCGTGCAAGACGCTCGGGCCGGTGCTCGAGAAGCTCGCGGCGGAGTTCGATGGCGGCTTCGTGCTGGCGAAGGTCGACATCGACAAGAATTCCGAGCTCGCCGATGCCTTCGGCGTGCAGAGCGTTCCGACCGTCGTGCTCGTCAGTGGCGGGCAGATCGTCGACGGCTTCGTCGGCGCGCAGCCCGAGACGAAGATCCGCGAGCTGCTCACGCGTCACAACGTCGGCGCGCTGAAGAAGGTCGATCCGATCGCGGAGGCTCTCGAGCTCGAGAAGAAGGGTGAGCTCGAGAAGGCCGTCATCCACCTGCGCAACCACGTCGTCATGGGTGGCGGCAACGCGCAAGCGCGCGCGCAGCTCGCGCGGCTGTGCGCGGTCGCGGGACGTTCCGATGAAGCACGCAAGCTCTACGACGGGCTGCCGCCGGAGGAGAAGGAGTCCGAGCCCGCGCGCGCCGCGAAGGGCATGCTCGATCTCGCCTCGCAGGCCGGCAGCGTCGCCGAGCACGAAGCAGCGGTGAAGAAGAACCCCGCCGATCCGGCGGCGCACCTCGCGCTCGGCCGCGCGCTGCTCGCGTCGCGCCAGTTCGAGCGCGCGCTCGAATCCATCTGGGCGGCGGCGCAGCGCGACCTCCAGCACAACGGCGGGGAGCCCAAGAAGGCGCTGCAGGAGGCGTTCAGCCTGCTCGGCGAGGAGCACCCGCTGACGAAGATGTACCGGCGCAAGCTGTCGGTGCTCTTGTGCTCGTGAGCGGACGGCACGCCTGGCGTTCGCGAGGTTGTGCTCGGGCCGCGTGCCGGTGAGAATCCGCGCATGCGAGTGCTGACGCTGCTAGTCAACGGCGACCGCGTGAAGGTCGCCGCGCCGGATCACTGGACGCTGCTCGAAGTGCTGCGTTACCAGCTCGGCCTCACGGGCTCGAAGCAGGGCTGCGACAAGGGCGATTGCGGAGCGTGCACCGTGCTCGCCGACGGCAAGCCGGTGCTCGCGTGCCTGACGCTCGCCGCGAACGCGCAGGGTGTGGCGATCACGACCATCGAAGGCTTGATGCCCGCGCACGTGCAGCGCGGCGGAACCGGCGCGGATCCGATCCAGTCGGCGTTCGATCGCTGCGGGGCGCTGCAGTGCGGCTTCTGCCAGCCGGGCATGATGCTCTCGGCGCGCGCGCTGCTCGAGCGCAACCCGTGCCCCACGCGCGAGGAGATCCGCGGAGCGCTCGCCGGCAATCTGTGCCGCTGCACGGGCTACACGCAGATCTTCGAGGCCGTGGAGCTCGCCGTCGCCGAGTCGCTCGGCGTCGCGCCCGCGCCGCGCGCGTGGGAGGCGCAGAAGATGGCGCCCGACGAAGCCGAGCGTCGGGCGCGCGAGCATGCGCGACGCGTCGCGAGCGAGCGCGCTCATTCGACGACCCGCGAGCCGGAGTCTCGCTGATGGCCGCTCGCGACCGGCACGGCATCGGAGCTCCGTGGGGTGACGCGTCGGCCGGCGACGCGCAGAACCGCGAGTTCTCCGTCATCGGCAAGCCGCAACGCAAGATCGACGGCCTCGCCAAGGCGACCGGACGCGTCGCGTACACCGATGACCTCGTGCTGCCCGGCATGCTGCACGGCAAGACGCTGCGCAGCCCGCACGCGCACGCGCGCATCCGCTCCATCGACGTCTCGCGCGCGAAGGCGCTGCCCGGCGTGCTTGCGGTGATCACCGGCGCGGATCTGCCGATCAAGTACGGCGTCATCCCCTGGACACAGGACGAGAACGCGCTCGCCGTGGACAAGGTGCGCTTCATCGGCGATCCGGTCGCAGCCGTCGCCGCGATCGACGAGGACACGGCGAACGCGGCGCTGAAGCTCATTCACGTCGAGTACGAGCTCCTGCACGCATTCCTCGATCCACGCGAGTCGCTCACGCGCGCAGAGCCGCAGATCCACGAGAGCAAGAAGGGCGACGACAAGAAGGGCGAGAAGCAGACCGGCAACATCTCGAAGCACGTGGAGCTCGGCTTCGGCGACGTCGAGGCCGCCCTGCGCGAATCGGACGTCGTCGTCGAGGGCGATTACGTCTTCCACGGCACGACGCACGCGCCGATCGAGCCGCACTGCGCGCTGGCGCAGTTCTCGGGCGATGGACTGCTCACCGTGTGGTCGTCGACGCAGATCACGCACTACGTGCAGCGCGCGCTCGCCAAGGTGCTCGAGCTCCCGATCCAGAGGATCCGCGTCGTCCAGCCCGCGCTCGGCGGCGCGTTCGGCGGCAAGAGCGATCCCTTCAGCCTCGAGTTCTGCGTCGCGAAGCTCGCGATGATCAGCGGGCGGCCGGTGAAGATGCTCTACACGCGCGAAGAGGTCTTCTACTGCCATCGCGGCCGCCATCCGATGCAGTTGCACTACCGCACCGGGGCGACGAAGGACGGCCGCATCCGCGGCGTCGACGCGAAGATCCTGATCGACGGCGGCTCGTACTCGAGCTTCGGTCTCGTGACGACCTACTACGCCGGTCAACTGCTCACCGGACCGTACGACTTCCCGACCTACCACTTCGATTCGACGCGCGTCTTCACGAACAAGCCGCCCTGCGGACCCAAGCGCGGACACGGCAGCGTGCAACCGCGTTTCGCCTTCGAGGTGCAGCTCGATGAATTGGCGGAGAAGCTCGAGCTCGATCCGATCGAGATCCGCCGGCGCAACTTCCAGGGCGAGCACGTGCGCACCGTGAACGGCCAGCGCATCACGTCCAACGGCTTCCTGCGCTGTCTCGACGAGGTCGAGCGCGCGAGCGCGTGGCGAGCGCGACATGGCAAGCTCCCCCACGGCCGCGGTCTCGGCGTCGCGGGCTCGATGTACATCTCGGGCACGAACTACCCGGTCTATCCGAACAAGATGCCGCAGGCCGGCGTGCAGCTCGCGGCGGAACGTTCGGGGCGAGTGACGGTCTTCACCGGCGGCAACGACATCGGCCAGGGCTCGAGCTCGGTCGTCGCCTATCTCGTGGCCGAGGAGCTCGGCATGGACGTCGCCGACGTGCGCGTCGTCGCGGCCGACACGGATCTCGTCCCCGTCGATCTCGGCGCGTACTCGAGCCGCGTCACGTTCATGGTCGGCAACGCGACGATCGATGCCGCGCGCAAGCTGCGCGCGCAGATCGTCGAGAGCGTCGCGGCCGAGTGGAACGTCGCGGGCGCGCGCGTGCGCATGAACGGCGGCAAGGTCTTCGATCGCGAGGACGCGTCGAAGTGCCTCACGACCGCCGAGGCGTTCCAGATCGCCGAGGCGCGCTGCGACACGCTCGGCGCGACGGGCTCGTACAACACGCCCACGCTCGGAGGCGACTACCGCGGCGGCACGATCGGCGCTTCGCCGGCGTACTCGTTCACCGCACACGTCGTCGAGGTCTCCGTCGACGTCGAGACGGGCCGCATCACGTGCGAAAAGGTCTGGATCGCGCACGACTGCGGGCGCGCGCTGAATCCGATGCTCGTCGCGGGCCAGATGGAGGGCTCGGCGTACATGGGCATCGCCGAAGCGCTGATGGAAGAGCACGGCGTCAACCGCTTCGGATTGCACGCTGGACCTTCGCTGCTCGACTACCGCATCCCCACCTCGCTCGACACGCCCGAGTTCGCGGCGCTGATCGTCGAGAGCCTCGATCCCGAGGGTCCGTACGGTGCGAAGGAAGCCGGCGAAGGCCCGCTGCATCCGTCGATCCCCGCGCTCTCGAACGCGGTGTTCGACGCGGTCGGGATCCGCTTGCGCGAGCTGCCGTTCACGCCGGCCAAGGTGCTCGCGGCCTTGCGCGAACGCGCGCGCTCCAGCGGCGCCGCGCCATCGAACGCCGTCGGAGGTCGTCGCTGATGCTGCGTTTGCCGCGCTTCGAGCTCGCGCGTCCGAGTTCGCTCGACGAAGCCGTGCAACTGCTCGCGCAGCACGGTCCGCGCGCGCAGCTCATCGCGGGCGGGACGGATCTCGTGCCGAACCTGAAGCACGAGCTCTTCACGCCCGAGCTCGTCGTCTCGCACGCCGACGTCGCCGAGCTGCGCGGGATCGAGCTCGGGCGCGACGGCTGGCTGCGCTTGGGAGCGATGAACACGCTCGACGCGCTGGCCGGCGACGCGCGC
>JBGATX010000036.1:0-38014 GCA_044228975.1 Planctomycetota bacterium
TGCGTGCAGCCACCGCTCTCGGCTAGCTCCCGGTGCTCCGGGTCGATGCCCTTGTCGCTTCGGTGTTGGGTTCCCTGCGTCAGGGCCCCAGGTCTGGACTTTCACCTCCTGTCTGTTGTGCCTGCCAGGCGCACCGCACGACCGCGGGGCCGAGGACGGCCCCACGATCGCGCGGGGTGCTGGGGAAGACGTGATGTGGTTGTGCGTGGATGGGTGGATATGGAAGAAGCCCGCCGGAGGGTTGCTCCGACGGGCTTCGTCTTTTCGAGTGGAGTGGCGCGGTGCGCGACTCCCCTACTGCGCTCGCTGATCGATCACGGGAGCCAGGTCACGACGAGCGCGTTGGTGCGGTTCGAGGTGGCCGGGGTGCAGAATGCGGCGGCGTTGCGGTAGAAGGCCTGGTAGGAGCGCGTCACGCCTGCGTCGGCGGGGATCGCGCCGCGCACGGAGATCGATGCATCTCCCACGGCCGGATACTGCGACGCGTTGCCCGCGTTCAGCTTCGAGCCGAGGCGGATGATCGTTCCACCCGTGCACATGATGCCGTCGTCGATGACGAAGGCGCTCGTCGTGGACGAGCCCTGGAAGTAGACCGCGGTCGCGTTCGGCATCGACGAGCCGTGCAGCACGAAGCTGTCGTTCGCGACGCTGGCGTTGCCGGTCGAGCTCAGGTTCGCGCCGCCGGCGAAGATCGAGTTGGGGCAGCCGTTGCCGAACGATCCGGCCGAGCACGGACACGCCACGCCGGCCGAGCCGTCACCCGCGCAGGCCACGAGCACCGGACCGCCGGTGGGCGTGGTGAACGTCGCGCCTTCGATGTCCCCGAACGTCGTGGAGCCGGCGTCTTCCCAAACCGCGCCGAGGGTCACGCTGCCCGCGAGTCCGCCGCTGCGGCGCGACGTGAGCTGCGGATTGCCTTCGTGCGTGACGGAGAAGGCCAGGTTCTCGTGAACCTCTGCCAGCACGGTGTTGCCGGCGTTGTTGTAGATCGCCGAGACCCAGATGTCGTAGTCGGTCGTGCTCGAGCTGAACTGCTCCGAGTAGGCGATGTGGAAGAATCCATCCGATGCTTCCGCGGACGGCTGCACCTGATCCTGGAAGAGCAGGTTGGTGAACGCGTCTTCCTGGATCGACAGGTTCGTCGTCGACTCGACCGTCGAGCCGTTGAGCAGCGAGTACTCGACGTCGTGGTCACCGAAGTCGCGCGTGAACGCGACGACGTAGTGACGCACGCCGACGAGGTCGATGCCGGGCGAGGCCGACGGGGATTCGTCGTTGGAGGTCGTGGTCGAGATCGGGAACGACGGGGTCGTGATCGTGCCGTCCCAGAGGACTTGCGCGCCGAAGATGTCGCCCTGGCCGCCCGCTCCGCCGACTTCGCGTTCCCACGCGATGTTCCAGTTCTGCAGCGCGAAAGGCGCCGGACCGTCGCTCTTGGAGACGGTGGGCTTGATGTCGTAGGTGCCGCCCGAATTGTCGATGAGGACCGTGGCCGCGCCGAGCAGCGTGCTGTTGTTGAGCACCAGACGCGAGTGCACGTCGCGATCGGCCGCGGCGAAGTCGCGCGTCCAGACGACGCAGTAGTAGGTCGGCCCGCTGAGCACCGGGTCGCCGCCGACGTCCGGATCGGACTTGTCACCCGACTCGGCGCCGCTGATCGTGAACTGCGCGCCCATGGTGTAGGGCGTCTCCGATTCCATCGTGCGACCCATGATGACGCGCGCGGGCGCGACACCGGTCTGGGCGACGACGAGGAACTGGCTCGCGAGCACGTTGCTCGCGATGCGCGGGTGCTGCCAGCTGGTGCCCGTGAAGTCGATCGTCGCGCGCGTGCCGACGACGGCCGTGCCGACGACGTCGTATTCCTCGATCCACACGTCGTGGTCGGCGGCGCTGAAGACGCGCTCCCAGGTCACGGCGAAGACGAAGGTCGTGTTCTCGAAGGCCATGTCGGGCGACGAGTCGTCATCGACCGTGTTGTCGACGGTGAAGGTCGCGAAGACCGGGTCGATCGTGACCGGGAAGCGAGCGTGCGCGAGGAAATCGGCCGGCACGGTGAGCTCGATGCCGCCGTCCGTCCACTCGGTCGCGATCGCGCGGCTGTGACCGGCCGCGTCGAGCACGGTGGCCGTGCCGTAGCGCACGAAGCCGAGGTCGCTCGCGAACTCGATGCCCGCGTCGCTCGTGCGCGCGGCGAGTTCCGTGTCGACCGCCATGCGCACGCGCAGCTCGCCGCGATTCGGCAGGGAATCGAAGACGAACTCCTGCTTGGCGCCCTGCGGATCGAGGTCGTAGAGCTCGACGACGCTGCCGCGGTCGATGATCACGCGATCATCGCTGCGCGTGCGAGCGGCGTAGCCCGAGAGCGGCAGCTCCTGGCCGCCGACGCGCACGGATTCGAGCGCGACGTTGACCGGGAAGTTGCGCGGAGCCTTCGAGCCGAAGAACGGGATGTAGGTGAAGCCCTGCGCGTCGAAGCTCGCCTTGTAGCTCTCGCCGCAGGCCCACAGCGATCCGTCGCCGGGTGCGTCGAAGTACGGGTGCGAGAAATCGATCTTGCGGCCGGGGCGCATCTGCGAACCTTGGTCGCCGGACTTCGCCGGCGCGACGGGCGCGGAGGTCGGCGCGCGGCGCGTTTCGACCGGCGTCGTGTCGACGGGAACGAACGGCGCAGGCGTCTTGACGTCCTGCATGACCGGCAGCGGTCGGGGAGCGGGCTTGGACTCTTGCGCAGCGATCGACTGGGCTTGGGTCGTGGTGACGAGCGCGAAAAGCGTCGTCGAGAACGTGGCGGCGCGAAGCGCACGAGAACGTGCGGACTCGCGAACGGTGCGGAACATGGAGTGGGCCTTTGAGAAGGGAGCGAACGCGGCGAAGCAACGCGGCGGGCCGAAGCCCGCCGCAATTTGCCCTGCCTGCGCAGATCGACCCGGGATAGAGGTTCCCCTGAGGCATGGGAAGGACGCAGGGCGATTTTCCGACCGATGTGTCCGCTTTGAAACTTGTGTTTCTAAAGGACTTGTGTCGGCGCCGGGAGCGCTCGTCGAGGCGCTCGCGCTTCGTCGCGCGCGCTCCGATTCAACCTGAATTGCGGGCTCGTGTCAGGAAGTCGCTGATCGCCGGATCGATTCCGTTCTGCGCGCGAAGTTGCGGCTCGCCGCGGTACAGCGAGCGCAGCGACTTCTCGATGCCCGGGTCGCCGCCCGTGAACATCGCCACGAGCTCGTCCCAACGTTTCGCGAGAGCGCGCACCTTGGGATCGGCGGGATCCGTGCCGCGCTCCATCTCCGCCTTCACGGCGGCGATGAGCTGCGGCCACTCGTTCTGGACCGCGGCGAGCTTCTCGGGCCCGAGCGCTTCGCCGCGGCGCTTCAGCTGCTCCATCTGCTCCGGCGTGTAGTACTTCTCGAACATGGTCAAGGTCTCCAGCGTTTCGATGAGCTCGTCCAACGTCGCCTCGTCGCGCGACTCGAAGCGTTGTTCCAACGCCGCGAGCCGGCGCGCGAGCCGTTCTTCGTCCACGATGCGCGCGCGCAGCTCGTCGAGCTTGCGACGCAAGAGCGCGCGCGGCGAGAACCCCGGTTGCGCGAGGCTCTGCTTGATCTCCTCCAGCGCGAAGCCGAGCGACTTCAACGTCTGGATGCGCTCGAGTCGCGCGAGATCGCGCGCGGTGTAGAGCCGGTGGCCACCGCTGCCGCGCTGCGAGGGCACGAGCAGGCCGATCTCGTCGTAGTGGTGCAGCGTGCGAACGGAGAGGCCGCTGCGCTGCGCAACGTCCCCCACCCTCCAGGTCTCGCTCGTCATCTCGATCCGTCCTCGAGTGACAAGGCTACGGCCTCACGCGACGTGAGGAGCAAGCAGGAACTCCTGGAAATCCCGCCAATTTCGCGCGCCGGCGCGCGCGCCGCCTTCAGCTGACGACGTCGATGCTCGACAGCACGAGCACGGCCGCGCTCCCCACGAGCAGCGACGCGACGATGCCGACGGCGCCGAAGATCGAGGTCGAGCGCGACCAGGGCAAGTGCTCCTCTGCCTGACGGCGGCGCAGCGCGATCAATCCGAAGAGACCGGCGAGCGAGAGCGCCAGGCCGACCCAGCATCCGAGCAGCACGCCCGCCGACGGCCGCCAGTCGAGCGTGCCTCGCGTCGCGAGCAGCACGGCGATGCCCGCCGCCCACGGCGCGCAGGAGAGCCGCGCACACCAGGTCCACACGTCGTGCCACTGCCTGTGCGTCATCGCGACCCGCTCGGGCCGCGCATGATCGACGCCCGCGCGCCCGCGAGCAATGCCCGCGCGGATTCCGCGACGGGTCCGCGTCCGCCCGAGCGCGTCGATTCCAAGAGACTTGGCGGGGAGGCGAGCTCGTACCTCGCCTGTCCCGCCCCTTCGTCTCATCAGGAAACCTGTCCGCGTCCGCGAGCGCTTCAACCGTGGTCGGGGAAGCGCTCGGGGGCGCGAGGGCCGTGGCACCTGGCCAGGGCTCTGTCCGAGCCAGATTGGCTCGCTGCTGGTCTTATCGGCGATTCGAGGCGTGGTAACGATACGTCGATCGGCGTGCGCGAGTCGGGGAGCAATGCGCAGGAGCGCGCGAACGGCCGCGCGCGTCGCTTCGGCATCGCGGCGTTCGACCGTGCGCGGTGAGATGGGCGCCGCGTACGATCTGCGCCGATGCAGGCCGACTGGAGCTCGATCCCCGACGTGTGCGAGGTGTCGCTGGTGCGCGGAGCGCGCTCCAGCGGCGAAGTGGACCTCTTGCTCGAAGTTCCCCACGGCGCGACGCGTGCCGAGGACTTCCACGGGTTGCGGCGCGCGCTGCGCGGCTCGTACGCGGAGGATCTGGCGGAGTTCTTCTTCGTCAACACCGACGTCGGCGCGCCGGAGGTGGCGCTGCGCATCGCAGAGCGCGTGACCGCGGCCGATCCGGCGCGTTGCGCGCTCGTGCTGCGCTCGCGCATCCCGCGCACGTTCATCGACTGCAATCGCGTCATCGAGGCAATCGCGCAGGCCTCGAGCTCGAAGGCGGGCGAGATGACGCCGGGCGTGCAGGCCTGGGTGCGCGATCCCGAGGACGTGAGGCTGTTACTCGCGCGCTACGGCGCGTATCGCGAGCTCGCGAGCTCCGCGTTCGAGCGCGTGTGCGGCTCCGGCGGCCTCGCGCTCATGGTCCACTCGTACGCGCCGCGCAGCGTCGACGTGCCCGTCGACGAGCGCATCGTCGAGCACCTGCGCGCCGCCTACGCGCCCGAGCGCGTCGAGAGCTGGCCGCTGCGCTCGCCCGTCGATCTCATCGTCGACGCACCCGACGGCACGCGCCTCGCGCATCCGCGGCTCGTCGAGCGCGCACAGGCCGAGTTCGCGCGCGCGGGCTTCGACGTCGTGCTCAACGGCGCCTACGCGCTGCATCCCGTGTCGCTCGCGCACGAGTTCGCGCGCCGCCATCCCGGCCGCACGCTGTGCTTCGAGCTGCGCCGCGACCTGCTCGTGCGCGAGTTCACGCCGTTCCAGGAGATGCGCGGCGATCCCGAGAAGGTCGCGCGCATCGCGGAGCCGCTGTCGCTCGCGGTCCTGGCTTGCGCGCGGCGCGCCACGCCCGCGGCAACGGACCCGTAGGGCACGAGGAAGCGCTCGAGCGCCGCCCGTGCGCGGCGCGCCCAGCGCCAACCGTGCCGTTTCAAGGCGCGCGCGGATCGTCCTCTCGACCCGCGCGCGGGATCCCGCTCACTTCACGCCGAGCAGACCGCGCAGCACGTACTGCAGGATGCCGCCGTGGCGGTAGTACTGCGCTTCGTTGGGCGTGTCGATGCGCAGCAGCGCCTGGAACTCGGTCTTCTTGCCCGCGGCGTTCGTGGCGCTGACGGAGATGCGCTGCGCGGGCGAGAAGTCGCCTTCGACGGCCTTCGAGAGGCCGGTGATCGCGAACGTCTCGTAGCCGGTGAGACCGAGCGCCTCCTGGTTCTGTCCGGCGAGGAATTGCAGCGGCAGCACGCCCATGCCGACCAGGTTCGAGCGGTGGATGCGCTCGAAGCTCTCGGCGATCACGGCGCGCACGCCGAGCAGCATCGGCCCTTTCGCGGCCCAGTCGCGCGAGCTGCCGGTGCCGTACTCCTTGCCCGCGAGCACGACCGTCGGCACGTTCGCGGCCTTGTACTTCATCGCGGCGTCGAAGATCGACAGCTTCTCGCCGGTGGGCGCGGCGGCGCTGAAGCACAGCGTGTCGCCTCCTTCCGCGCCGCCCATGAGCTTGTTCTTGATGCGCGTGTTGGCGAACGTGCCGCGCATCATGACCTCGTGATTGCCGCGGCGCGCGCCGTAGCTGTTGAAGTCCTCGGGCTTCACGCCCTGCGCGATCAAGTACTTGCCCGCGGGGCCGCTCGCCTTGATCGAGCCCGCGGGAGAGATGTGGTCGGTCGTGATGCTGTCGCCGAAGGCGCACAGGACGCGCGCGCCGACGATGTCCTTCACCGGCGCGGGCTTGTCGGTCAAGCCGTCGAAGTAGGGCGGGTTCTTGACGTAGGTCGACTTCGGATCCCACGCGTAGGTGTCGCCCTGCGGCACCGAGAGCGCGTTCCAGCGCTTGTCGCCGCGGTACACGTCGCCGTACGTGCGTTGGAACATCGCCGAATCGATCGTTCGAGCGACGGCATCGGAGACCTCCTTCGCGCTCGGCCACACGTCACGCAGGAACACGGGCTTGCCGTCCTTGCCCAGACCGAGCGGATCGGTCGAGAGATCGACGTCGACGCTGCCCGCGATCGCGTAGGCGACGCACAAGGGCGGCGACGCGAGGTAGTTCGCGCGCACCTGCGCGTGCACGCGGCCCTCGAAGTTGCGGTTGCCGCTCAAGACTGCGGCGACGACGAGGCCGGCTTCGCCGATCGCCGAGTCGATCGCGCGCGGCAGCGGACCGGAGTTGCCGATGCAGGTCGTGCAGCCGTAGCCGACGAGGTGGAAGCCCAGCTGGTCGAGATAGGACTGCAGGCCGGAGCGCTGCAGGTACTCGGTCACGACCTTCGAGCCGGGCGCGAGGCTCGTCTTGACCCACGGCTTGCGCACGAGGCCTTTTTCGACGGCCTTCTTCGCGAGCAACCCGGCCGCCATCATCACCGAGGGATTCGACGTGTTCGTGCAGCTCGTGATCGCCGCGATGACGACCGAGCCGTGTTCCAGCACGCACTCGTGACCGTCGACGTTGACGATCGCGCAGGGTTCCTTCTCCTGCACGGGCGCGACGAGCGAGGCGACGCCGCCTTCGCCTTCCATGCGCGAGACCGCGCGCTCCGCGTTGGCCGCGACGGGCACGACGGGCTTGGGGCGCAACGATTCGAGCGCCGCCTCGAAGCCCGACTTCACGTCGCGCAGTCGCACGCGATCCTGCGGGCGCTTGGGACCGGCGAGGCTGGGCTCGATCGACTCGAGATCGAGCGTGAGCAGGTCGGTGTAGTTCGGTTCGGGCGCCGAGCTGTCGTACCAGAGCCCCTGCTCCTTCGCGTACACCTCGACGAGCTTGACGCGCTCCGCCGCGCGCCCCGAGAGCCGCAGGTAGTCGAGCGTCGCGCCGTCGATCGGGAAGAGACCGCAGGTCGCGCCGTACTCCGGCGCCATGTTCGCGATCGTCGCGCGATCGGCGAGCGGCAGGTCCGCGAGCCCCGGACCGATGAACTCGACGAACTTCCCGACGACGCCGTGCTTGCGCAGCATCTCGGTCACGCGCAACACGAGATCGGTCGCCGTCGCGCCTTCCGGCAGGCGGCCGGCGAGCTTGACGCCGACGACCTGCGGGATGAGCATCGAGACGGGCTGGCCGAGCATCGCCGCTTCCGCCTCGATGCCGCCGACGCCCCAGCCGAGCACGCCGAGACCATTGATCATCGTCGTGTGCGAGTCGGTGCCGACGACGGTGTCGGGATAGGCGAGCTGCTCGCCCGTTCGCGCATCCTTCGCGTCCATCACGACGCGCGCCAGGTACTCGAGGTTGACCTGGTGCACGATGCCGGTGTCCGGCGGCACGGCCTTGAAGTTCTGGAACGCGGTCTGGCCCCAGCGCAGGAACGCATAGCGCTCGCCGTTGCGCTCGAACTCGAGCTCCGCATTCTGCTCGAAGGACTGCGGCGTGCCGAAGTGGTCGACCTGCACCGAGTGGTCGATGACGAGCTCGACCGGCGAGAGCGGGTTGATCTTCCTCGGATCTCCGCCGCGCTTCTTCATCGCGTCGCGCATCGCCGCGAGGTCGACGACGCACGGCACGCCGGTGAAGTCCTGCAGCACGGTGCGCGCGGGCGTGAACTGGATCTCCTTGGCCGGCTCGGCCTTGGCGTCCCAGCGCGCGAGCGCCTCGATGTCGCCCGCTCCGACGGCGACGCCGTCCTCCGTGCGCAGCAGGTTCTCGAGCAGGATGCGGTGCGAATACGGCAGTCGCGCGGCCGTCGGGAAGCGCTTGTGGAGCGCCGTCAGGCGATAGATCGCGTACTTCTTGCCGTCGACGGTCAGCGTGCCGCGTGTCTGGAAGGAATCGTGCATGGCGTCCTCGCGGAGTTTCGGGGGCGCAGATGATAAGGTCCGAGCGCGCGAGGCGACAGGACGCACACGCGCTCGCTCGCCCCAGGGAAGTTCGGCGTGCTCGCGACGTCTCTCGCCCGCCCTTCCGCGGCCCAACGATGCAAGATCCGTCGAGAACGGCGGCGGCTCCGACCGCGAGCGCGGAGGAGCTCTCGCTCGCCGCGCGCCTGCGCGAGCACGTCGAAGCGCTCGCCGGGACGTCGCCCGAGCGAGAAGCGCACGAGCGGGTGTCTCCCGCGCAAGCTTCCTCCGAGCGAGCTTCGATCGGCGAGCGCAACCTCGCGCGACCGCAAGCGCTCGCCGCCGCCGTGCTCGAAGTCGAACGACGCCTCGCGCTGAGCGGACGCAGCGTGCAACACGAGCCCTTCGCCGTCGCCGGCACGCGCATGCGCGCCGAGAACCTGTCCGTCGAGCTCACCGGGACCTCGCGAGCGAGCGAGATCGTGCTCGTGGGCGCGCACTACGACACGGCGGAGGGCGCTCCGGGCGCGAACGACAACGCATCGGGCTGCGCGGCCCTGTTCGAGCTCGCGCGCGCGTTCGCGAGCCGCTCGAGCGCGCGCACGCTGCGCCTGGTCGCCTTCGCCAACGAGGAGCCGCCCTACTTCGCGACCGACCAGATGGGCAGCGCCGTGTGCGCTCGCGCGTGCCGCGAGCGCGGCGAGAACATCGTCGCCATGCTCAGCCTCGAGACCCTCGGCTGCTTCGACGACCGCCCGGGAAGCCAGCGCTATCCGGTTCCGATCCTCTCCTGGATCTACCCCGACCGCGGCGACTTCATCGCGTTCGTCGGCAACCAGGCCTCGCGCGATCTCGTCCATCGCTGCATCGCCACGTTCCGCTCGTCCGCGCGCATCGCAAGTGAAGGAGCCGCGCTCCTCGAATCGATCCCCGGCGTCGACTGGTCCGACCACCGCTCCTTCTGGACCCACGGCTACGCCGCGTTGATGATCACCGACACCGCCGTCTTCCGCGACCCCAACTACCACCACGCGAGCGACACGCCGGACGGGCTCGACTACACACGCCTCGCGCGCGTCGTGCACGGCCTCGATCAAGTCATCACCGACCTCGTCAACGCCAACTGACCCGACACCCGGCATCACCCCAAACTCGACGCGCCCTCAAGTCCCTCCGCCTCCGCCCCAGCACCCCGCGCGATCGTGGGGCGGTCCTCCGCCCCGCGGTCGTGCGGGGTTCGCGATGCGTAGCACGCGTGTGTGGCGCGTTGCCCGCCACTCTGCCTTTGGCCAGTTCTGGCATTCGCGCCCCATCGTCACGCGCGAACATCCACGGAGCCCCCACCCCCGTACACCCTCGAACCCCCAATGCCCCCCACGCCCCCCACCCCCATCGAACTCACCATCCACGCCTACTTCGCCGCCACGCGCGCCATGGACCGCGAAGCCTGGATCCGCTGCTTCACACCCGACGGCGTCTCCCATGATCCCGTCGGCGCGCCGCCGACGCGCGGGCACGAGGAGCTGCGCCGCTTCTTCGACTCCATCGTCGGGCTGGCCTCGTCGATCGGCCTGATGGAGGAGCAGATCTACATCTGCGGCGATCAGGCAGCGGTCAAGTGGATCGGCCGCGGCATCGGCAAGTCGAACGGCAAGCCCTTCGTCTTCGAAGGCATCGACGTGATGCGCTTCGACTCGCAAGGCCGCATCCGCGAGATCCAGGCCTTCTGGGATCCGCAGAAGCTCTTCGCCCAGCTCGCCTGACGCACGCACATCCACTCGCGCAGCGCGCGGCAGCGCGAACGAACGCGCCGTACCACCTCCGCTCACGAGCCGCAGCGGCGACGGCAGCAGCTCGCGGCCGTGGTACGCGAAGCGGCCGCGAGTCTGCACCCGCGGCCGCTTCGAATGCGTGAGTCTCGTCGCTACGGCACGTGCAACGGAATCGCGACGGGCACCGCGAGCGGTCGGCCGTTCGTCCCCATCAAGCCGACGTGCAGCTCGACGGTCAGATCACCCGACGGCCAGGTGCCGCCGGGCGGAGCGATGTTGATGCGCGCGCTCGCGACCGAGAGCGTGGGCGCGAGCACGTTGCCCGCTCCGTCGCGCACCTGCACCGTCGTCGCGTCGACCGTCGCCAACGCGGGGATGCCATTGGTGAAGCTGATCAGGATCGTGTCCGTCGCGGCGACACCGGTCGCGACCGAAGGCGAGACGTCGCTGGCGAAGAAGAACACCGGCGGAATGAGGTCTTCCACTCCGGGAGCTCCGCCGTGCGGCGCCGCGAACGGACCGCTGTCGACCGTGCCCCCGCCCGCGGGCGGCATGCCGGTGGCCGCGGCCGTCGATCCCGGCGCGAGCAGCCAGTCCTCGACCGGATCCGACGACGCGCCGAAGTCGAAGAGCGTCGAAGGCACGCTGAGGCCCGTCGGCGCGGGCGTGACGTCCACGGTCGACGCACCGACGGTCGAGATCGTGCGCACCGTGCCGTCGTCGGAGACCTCGACGTTGTCGGCCGCGGCGAGCCCGGTCGTCGTGTCGAGCGTGAGATGTCCCGTCGTCGCCGCGGAGACGGTGTAGAAGCCGATCGGCGCGTTGAAGAACGGCAGGTTGGCCACGATCGTCTCGATGTGGTCGAAGTGCTCGCGCGTCAGCGTGAACGGCGTGCCTTGCAACCAGGCGATGCTCGAGGAGGCCGAGGACTCGACCGTGTCGCTCGAGATGCCGCCGAGCCCGTTGCCGGAGACGACGCTGTGCGCGACGAGCAGCGCGACATCGCCGCCCGTTGCGCGCGCGCCGTAGCCCAGATTGCCGGTGAGCGCACAGGACGTGAGCGTGCACACGCCGTCGATCGCGCTCGAGCTGACGAGCACGCCGTCGCCGCCGTTGGCCGCGCTCGAGAGACGCTGCACGAAGGTGCGTGCGTTCGAATCCAGATCGAGCGCGACGCCGTCGGTCTCGTTGGCTCGCGCGCGGCAGCCGCTGACGACGATCTTCGAAGTCCAGCCGACGGCCGTCTCGTAGTCGACGTCGAGGACGAGGCCGGAGGCATTGCCTGCCGTGCCGAGAGTTCCGTTTTGTTCAAAAGTCGAGCCGCTGACGCTGACGTCGAAGCTCGAGCCGTTCGCTCCCCCGCCGACCGGCGCCGCGAGGCGCGCGCTCATGCCGTTGAAGCCGTTGCCGAAGAAGCGCGAGTTGCGCACGGCGAGGCGCACCGGCACGTCGTCCAGCGCGACGAGCGCATTGAGATCGGCTCCGCGCTCCGCATTGTTGCTGAAGCGACAGCCGTCGAGCGTCACGTTGAAGCCGCCCGAGAGCGTGAGGCCCTGGTTCGTGTTGTCCACGCACGCGAGGCGGACAGCGTTGAGCGTGTAGGCGATCGTCGTCGAGGTCGAGCTCGCGCGCACGCCGCAGTCGGCGCAGTTCTCGACGAGCACGTCGCGCAGCAGGCAGTCGCTCGAGGCGATGTCGATGCCGAAGTTGGCGGTCGAGTTGCCGTCGACCGTCACGCCGTCGACGATCGCTTCCGGCTGTCCGCCGGTGATTTCGAGCACCGTGTTCGTGCCGGCGGGCTGCAGGCGCGTGACGTGCGCGGCGGGATCGCGCAGCGAGATGTCGAACGTCGATTCGAAGCCGCCGTAGACGTGCACGTCGGGCGGAATCGAGACTTGGGTGTTCGTGTAGGTGCCCGCCGCGACCCACACGTTGCCGCCCCCGGCGAGGAGAGCCGCCGCAACTCCTGCGGAAAGCGTGGGAAACGCGGTCGCTGGCGTCAGGCCGTCGGGTGTGACCGCGGTCGACGCCGCGTCGACGTAGATCGGCGCATTGGGCACGACGCGCAGGATCGGACCCGTCGCGGAATACGCTCCGCCGCCTTCGTCGATCGCGATGCCGATGAAGAACTCCTGGCCGTTGGTCAGGCTGGCGAGCACCGTCGAGCCGCCCGTCGGAGTCGCATCGAGCGGAGCGCCGGAGTAGACCGTGTTCCGCGCCGTACTGCCGAAGATCGCCACCGGCAGCGTCTGCCCCTCGGGATCGAGCGCCGACCAGTGCACGACCGCGATGCTGTCGCCGGCCGCGGCCGCGTCGATGCCGACGGAATCCGTCGTGGTCACGCTGTCGGCCGGCAACGTCGGGCCGCCGCCGCCTCCTCCTCCTCCACCACCTCCCCCGCCACACGCGGCGAGCAGCAGGAGACCAAGAGAAAGGATTCGAGCTGAGAGGGTCGTCGTTCGGGACATGCGGTTGATTCACCTGGCGAGCGAGTGTGGACCCGCGCGCGGGCCAGGTCCCGCGGAGCATCCTCCGGCGGGCGAGCGCGCGTGGGCGGGTCGATTCGTCACGGACGGGGGCCGCGCTTCCCAAGGATCGTGCCGCGGGCCCGCCCGAGCGCGCATCGGCGCTTTCGCGCGCAGGGTAGAGCGGAATCAGGGGCCGCGGGCATCGGGAGCGAGTTGGAACGAGTTCCTTCCAGCGCGTGGGACGGAATTCGGCCGTCCGCGTCGATGCGGCACGGCGATGCCGCGGCTTGCGGGCCGCCCCTGCGTCCGCAAGGCTGCGCGAGCGTTGAGTGAACTGCCCTACAGGAGCGCGCGCTCGCGCAGCGCGGCTCGCAGGCGGCGGCCGCTGGTGCGCCCGCGCTGGCGCGGGAGTTTCGTCGTCGTGCTCGTACCGCTCGCGGCGCTGCTCAACGTGATCGCGCTCTTCATGCCGTTCCTGGATCTGAGGCGCGGCTTCTCGACCGACAGCTACAGCCTGCCGCGCTCGGTCGAGCTCCTGTGGCGCAAGCAGCTTTATGTACTTGCAGCGATCGTGGTCGTGTTCTCGGTGCTCTTCCCGCTCGCCAAGCTCGCGGTGCTGCTGCGCATCCTGACCACGGCGCTGCCGGCGCGCGCGCGGCGGGCGCAGCTCGAGCTGCTCGAGCGCCTCGGGAAGTGGTCGATGCTCGACGTGTTCCTCGTGTGCCTGATGATCGCGCTCGCCAACGACCAGCTGCTCGTCGGCGCGAGCCCGCGCTACGGCATCCTGTGCTTCACGCTCGCGATCGCGCTGAGCATGGGCGCGAGTGGCGCCATGAACGCGCGCGAGCACCGCGACCGGCCCGCGACCGGAGCGCGCGCACCGGTGGCTCGGCACCACGTCGCTGGACAGCTCGTCGTGTGCGCGCTGCTCATCGCCGCGTTGTGCGTGCCCTTCGTCGAGATCGACGACTGGCTGCTCGTCGACCGGCCGGTGAGCATCGCCGGCGCCGTGCTCGGACTGTGGGAAACCGGCGCGCGGCCTCTGGCCGCGATCGTCGCGGCGTTCCTCGTCGTCGCGCCGGTGCTCGGCGCCTTCGGCGGTCTGTTCGTGCTGCTCGCGCGCCGTCGAAACCGCGCGACGGCCGCGTGGAGCCGCCGGATCGCGCAGGTGAACCGCTGGGCGATGCTCGACGTCTTCGCGCTCGCGCTGGGGGTGTTCCTCGTCGAGGGGCGATCGTTCGTGCGCACCGAGCTCTCGTGGGGCGCGCTGCTGCTCGCGCTGCTCCTGCTGCTCTACTGGCCCGTCTCGGCGTGGCAGTCGAAACGCGCGGCGGGTTGAGCGCGGCGCGTCACGAGAGTTGCGCGCGCGTTCAGACCGCGCCGGCCGCGGCGCGATCGACGAGCCACACGAGCTCGCCGCCCTTGGGCGCGACGCCTTGCGCCGGAAAGCGTGAGACATCGCGCGCACCGCGCGTCACCGACTCGAACGCGGCGCGTTTGTCGGCGCCGACGACGAGGAACACGACGTGTCGCGCGGCGTTGATCGCCGGGTACGTGAGCGTGATGCGCCGCGTGCCGAGGGCGGGCACGTCGTTCGCCACGACGCTGCGCTTGGTCTCCGCGAGCGCGCGCGTGCCGGGGAAGAGAGATGCGGTGTGCGCGTCGGGGCCGAGGCCGAGCAGCACGAGATCGAGGCGCGGCAGCTCGCCCGGCGGCGGAGCGAGCACGCGCTCGAGCTCGCGCGCGTACTCCTCGGCCGCGGCGTTCGCGTCGTCGCTCTCGGCGTAGATGCGGTGCACGTGCGTGGGGAGCAGCGGCACCTTCGAGAGCCACGCTTCGCGCGCCATGCGGAAGTTGCTGTCGGCGTGCTCCGGCGGGACGCAGCGCTCGTCGCCGAAGAAGATCTGGCAGTGATCCCAGTCGAGCGGCGCGCCGACGAGCGAAGCGTACAGCGCGCGCGGCGTCGAACCGCCCGAGAGCGCGACGGCGAAACGGCCGCGCTTCTCGATCGCCTCGCGCGCGATCGAGAGCACGAGCTCGCGCGCCGCGGAGGTCACGCCAGGCAGGTCGGCGAGCACGCGCACGTCGGGTGCGCTCATCGCGCCGGCCTCGCGACCGCGAGTTCGGGCTCGCCGTCGGGGGAAGAACTCCGCCGACTCGATCGCCGACGCGGGACGATCCGCGTTTCACGAGCGCCGAGCGGCAGCGACGAGCACGCCGCGAGCCGCGTCGAGCAGGCGCGCACCGCCGGCAATCCGCGCGCGTTCACGGGTGACGAGCGCGTCGAAGCGACGAGGTGCATCCCGGCGCCTCTCAATCCTCGATCCGCCGCCACGTGCGGCCATCGCGCTTGAGCATCTCCTCGGACTCCTCCGGTCCCCACGAGCCCGCGACGTAGTTGGGGAAGGTGCGCGCCGGGAGCGCCTTCCACACCTCGAGCACCGGGTTCACGATCGACCAGCCCATCTCGACCATGTCGGCGCGCTGGAAGAGCGTCGGGTCGCCCTTGATGCAGTCGTAGATCAGCGTCTCGTACCCGGTGTTCGGCGTCGGACCGAAGGCATCCTTGTATTTGAACTCCATCGCCACGTTGCCCATGCGCACGTTGGGTCCGGGGATCTTGGCGCCGAAGCGCAGCGAGATGCCCTCGTCGGGTTGCACGCGGATGAGCAGCACGTTGCGCGAGAGGTGCTCGACCGACGTGTTGCGGAAGAGCAGCTGCGGCGGACGGCGGAACTGGATCGCGATCTCCGACACGCGCCGCGCCATGCGCTTGCCCGTGCGCAGGTAGAAGGGCACGTCGGCCCAGCGCCAGTTGTCGACCGAGAGGCGCATCGCGGCGTAGGTCTCGGTGTTCGAGGTCGGCGAGACGCGCTCCTCCTCGCGATAGCCGTTGACGCGCTCGGCGCCCTGGAAACCGTCGCCGTACTGGCCGCGGATCGCGTGCGTGAGCACCTTCTCGGGCGTCATCGGCGAGATCGCGCGCAACACCTTGGCCTTCTCCTCGCGCACGGCTTCGGCGGCGAAGGAGGTCGGCGGCTCCATCGCCACGAGCGTCAGGAGCTGCAGCAGGTGGTTGGGGATCATGTCGCGCAACGCGCCGGCCGTGTCGTAGTAGCCGCCGCGCGCTTCGACGCCGAGCGACTCGGCGACCGTGATCTGCACGTTGTCGATGTAGCGGCGGTTCCAGATCGGCTCGAACATCCCGTTGCCGAAGCGGAAGACCATGATGTTCTGCACGGTCTCCTTCCCCAGGTAATGGTCGATGCGATAGATCTGGTCCTCGCGCAGCGTGCCGCGCAACTGCGCGTTGAGCATGCGCGCGCTGTCGAGGTCGGTGCCGAAGGGCTTCTCGACGATGACGCGCCGCCAGGTTCCGGTGGAGCCGGGGCCGTGCGAACCGTGGTTGTGCGCGCCACCGTCGTTCGGCTCGGCGCCGTTCGTCCCCCGCGTCAGCCCGCTCGCGCCGAGCTGGCCGACGATGACCGAGAAGTAGTTCGGCGCCGTCGACAGGTAGTAGAGGTAGTTGCCGCGCGTGCCGCACTCCGCATCGACGGTTCCGAGCAGCGTGGTGAGGCGCGCATACGTGTCCGCATCCTCGAAGGTCCCGGCGAGGTAGTAGACGCGCTTCTCGAGCCACGCCGCGACCTTCGGATCGACGTCGCCGGTCGCGTACTGGCGCATGTCCTCGGCGACCTTCCGGCGATACGTGTCGCGGTCGAGCTCCGTGCGCCCCACGCCGACGATCGCGATCTTGTCGCTCAGCAGGTTCGCCGCGGCGAGGTTGTAGAGCGACGGGATCAGCTTGCGCTTCGTCAGATCGCCCGCCGCGCCGAAGATCACGATCACCGCGGGCCCAACCGGCGCCGCGAAGGGGTTGACGAGGCCGGAGAAGTCGGACGACACGCTCAGCATCTCCTCCATCACGCTCGGGCTCGTTGTCTTGGGCGGGGTCGACATGTTCAGGAGCGCCGCGCGGGCTCGACGTGTCCGCCGAACTGGTGGCGCATCGCGCTCAGGCACTTCTCGGCGAACGTGTGCTGCTGGCGCGAACGGAAGCGCACGAAGAGCGCGGCGGCGAGCACGTCGCACGGCACGGCCTCGTCGATCGCGGCCTGGATCGTCCAGCGACCCTCGCCGGAGTCCTGCACCACGCCTTCGAAGCGCTCGAGCTTGGGATCCTCGGTCAACGCGCGCGCGGTGAGGTCGAGCAGCCACGAGCCGACGACGCTGCCACGGCGCCAGAGCTCGGTGATCTCCTCGAGCTTCATGTCGTAACGCTGATCGGCGGGCAGGTTGGGCGAGTTGGCGTTGCGCAGGATGTCGAGGCCTTCGGCGTAGGCCTGCATCAGGCCGTACTCGATCCCGTTGTGGACCATCTTCACGAAGTGGCCCGAGCCCACCGGACCGCAATGGAGATAGCCCTGCTCCGCGCTGCCTCCGCGGCGGCCTTGCGTCGGCTCGACGTCGCCCATGCCGGGCGCGAGCGTCTTGAAGACAGAATCGAGGCGGCGCACGGGCTCCGCATCGCCGCCGATCATCAAGCAGTAGCCGCGCTCGAGCCCCCACACGCCGCCGGAAGTTCCGCAGTCGACGTAGTGGATGCCTTTCGTGCGCAGCTTCTGCGCGCGGCGCACGTCGTCCTTGAACATCGTGTTGCCGCCGTCGATGACGCAGTCGCCGGCGTCGAGCAGCGTGGCGAGCTCGTCGATCGCGCCTTCGGTGACGTCGCCCGCGGGCAGCATGACCCACACGTGGCGCGGCTTCTTGAGCTGGCTCACGAGGTCCTTGAGCGACTTCGCGCCGCGCGCTCCGACCTTCTTGAGCTCGTCGACCTTGGCGAGATCGCGGTTGAAGACGACGACGTCGTGGCTGCCGCGCACCAGGCGCCGCGCCATGTTGCCGCCCATGCGTCCCAGACCGTACATGCCCAGTTCCATCGAGTACCTCTCAGCTGCTTGGATGAGCGCGCGGCCGAACGGTTACGCCCGGCGCGCTCGCCGTCGGGCGGTCAGCGTACAGGTGCGCGAATGCGGCTGCGACTGTTCCTCGCGAGTCCGAGCGGGCGGAAACCGTGCCCGTGGTTGGTTCGAGAAGCTCGCGAGCGATTCGCTAGCCTTTTCCGTGTGGTCGATCGCTGGCGCGGCGTTCCCGGACTCCCACCATGAGCCACTACCCTTCCATCGAATCGTTGCCCGCCCGCGAAGGGTGGGCACGCTCACTCGCACAGGCGCGAGCTGGTGTCGAGCCCGGACACGCGCTGGTGTCGAAGTTCGGGATCTTCATATGACGTTGCCCAGTCGGGTGCGTATCGCGGCATACCTACTCGAAGCGCGCACGTCGCGATCTCGACGCCGCACTCCTCGTGAGACGGCGCTTTTGGCGCGGGAAGGATGTGCTGTGCGTTCGGCAGGAACCCAAGAGCGCGTCCAAGACATTGGGCCTCCCCTATACACCACACTCCCGCGTTCGTACGCTACGTGACCTGAGGAACGCCGCCGAGGCGATGTGAAGGGCGGAGTCATGCTTCCCGAAACTCATTGACGAAGGATGTGTCATGCCTCCCGTTGACTGTGCAGCCGAATACAATGCGTGTTGCAGGGCATGCTGGACGGATCCGATTCCGTGGTGGTTTCCAGAAGACCGGAAGGCTTGGTACTGGCACTGCTGCAACGTTGTTCGTCAGGCCGAGTACATGGCCTGAGTCGCCATCAACGGAATCGAAAGCGCCTGCGTCCTGGTCCTCGACTTCGGAGCGGCATGCGCGGATTGGATTGCCAACAACCCTGGAGCGGTAGTTGGAACGATCGTCGTGATCGCGGCGGTCGTGTTGATCGTCACGACAGGCCCCGGTGGAGCTGTCGTTCTCGCAGCTGCGTAGTCAAGATCAAAGGCAACACGGAAATGGCACATACCAAGATCAAAGAAGTACTCGTGTTCCGGGAGTTGAGTCGCACGGACGACTCGGGGACTGTGACGACCGTCGACCTGCTCATCGGAAAGCCTGAAGCCTTCACGGACGCGACATCCGGATTTGTTGGATTTCGCTGCTCGGTTCAGATCCTCGGCTTGCAACCCAACCCCAATCCGGCTCCCGTAGAGAAGGGGTTTATTTTCTTCGACAGCATCGCGATGGATCCCTTGGACGCGCTCCTCAAGGCCGTCCATTCGACTCGAGTCGTGCTGGAGGCCACGCCTGAAGGAAAGGCCGGACGGCTGGCATGGAAAGGCATGCCTCAGGTTCCTGGCTATGGACTGCCAAAGAAGGTTATCGAACTGACGGACTTCCTCAGGGACAATTACGTCAACATGTCAGCAGCGGAACAGGCATTTTGGGATGGACTGCTCGGGGGCGTCCCAGCCGCCAAGGTTGGGATGGTGACGGCCGCCTATCAAACTCAAAGCTGGCAACAACTGCTGGCCGCTCCTGTGTCTGCTCTTCAATCCGTCACCGCCGCCGATGCTGCCCTGTTCAATCGGATAGGAATACACACGATCGCCGATCTCGCAGCGTACATGCCCGCGCGTGTCGCCCAGGCGATTCATCACGCGGCCAATCCAAAAAACCCTGTTCTCGACTGACTCCGGACGAGCACATCAACGCTCTGGATCCAGGCTCGGCCGCTTGAACCGGTCCTGTTCTTCCCCCGCGGTGTTCCCTACGATCGCACTCGCACGCACTGCTCGAGGGCCCAGGCATGACTGCGCGCGAAGAGCTCCGCGTGCGCCTCGTGCGCCGGGAGCCAGCGGAGCACGTGACCGAGCTCGCTCGGCGTGCCGTGAGGACCGGCGAGCTCGACGCGATGGAAGCTCGAGGTCTTCGCGTAGCAACGTCGCGTGCGCGCGTCGCAGGCGTACTGGAGCGCGCGCGTGAGCAGCTCGCGCGCGATGACGACGAGTCCGCACTCCTCGCGGAACTCGCGCACCACGGCCTGCGCGCGCGATTCACCGTGCTCCACGCCGCCACCGGGAAGCCACAGACCCTTGCGCGTCTGCACGACGGCGATGCGTTGCTCGCCGTCGAACAAGAGACCGTAGGCGCTCGGCCGCACGACGACCTCGAAGCTCGGCTCGCGCTCGCCGAAGACGGGGACGCCGGCATCGAAGCCGGCGTCGAGATCCGTTTCGCTGTCGCGGCTCATGCGAACGCGTGAGCAGGCGTGTCGCTCCGGCGACGCGCGTCGGCGGCGGCACGCGTCAACGTCGCGCGGCCTCGGGGCGAGCGAGCGCCTGGTGCGCCGCCTCGCGCAGGCGCGCGAGACCTTGCTTCAGGTCGCCCTTGATGTGCACGCGCAGGCAACGCCGTCCGCGCTCCGAGAGCACCTGGAAGTCGCCGCGCGCCTGCGCGCTCTTCACGACGCCGAAGGTGTACTTCGAGCCCAGCACGGGGAGATCGGCCGCGTCGTCGGCGGTGATCTGGAGGAAGACACCGCTGTTCGGTCCGCCCTTGTAGGCCTGACCCGTCGAATGCAGGAAGCGCGGACCGAAGCCGAGCACGGTCGCCACGTGGCGCGCGTCGCGCACCTCCTTGCGCAGCCCGCCGAGTTCGTCGATGTGCGCCGCGCTCATGTCGATGTAGGCGAGCAGGCCGAAGTAGTCGCCGGCTTTCGTCTGCTCGAAGAGCGCGCGCAGCAAGCTCGCGAGCGTCGCGTTCGCTCCCGCGGCCTTCGCGAGCGCGGCACTGTTGCGCGCGTCGGTGAAGAGCTCGATCGAGCCTTCGACGAAGAACGGCTTCTCCGCCGGCAGCCCGCCGCTCTTCTCGTACTCGTTCGTGAGCGCGCGCGTCGCGATCTTGCTCGCTTCGACGTCGGGCTGGTCGAACGGATGGATGCCGAGCACCGCACCCGCGACCGCCGTGGCGAACTCCCAGCGGAAGAAACCGGCCGAGAGATCGATCACGTCGCCGACGTGGATGCGCACGACGGGCTGGCCGGCCTTCTCGAGCGCGTTGATCGATCCGTCCTGGTAGCCGTTGGGCGAGTTCGAGAGACGGATGTACACGAAGAGGCGATCAGTGCCGTACATGTCGGGCGTGCCGACGGGCTCGAGGTCGACCGGCACGATGCCCTTGCCGAGCTTGCCCGTCGACTCCGCGACGAGCTGCTCCAGCCACGCGCCCATCGACGCGAGCTCGGGCGAGATGACGAACGTGAGCTTGTCACGCCCGCTCTTCGCCGCCGCGCCGAGGATCGCGCCGAGCAACACGCCGGGGTTGTTCGGCGCGTCTGGATTCTTGCACGCGCGCTGCATGTCGAGCGCTCGCGCGATGAATCGTTCGAGATCGATGCCGATCAGTGCCGCGGGCACGAGACCGAAGTTCGAGAGCGCCGAGAAGCGCCCTCCGATCGACGCGACGCCGGGGAAGATGCGCCGGAAGCCCTTCGCGCGCGCGTTGGCTTCGAGCTTCGAGCCCGGATCCGTGATCGCGATGAAGCGCTTGCCCGCCTCGGCGGCGCCGACGGTCTTCACGACGCGCTCCCAGAAGTACTGCTCGAAGATCGTGGGCTCGAGCGTGCTGCCGGACTTGCTGGCGGCGATGAAAAGCGTCTTCGACAGGTTGATGCGCTTCTCGAGCGCGGCGAGCTGCTGCGGATCGGTCGAATCGAGCACCTCGAGCGTCGGGAAGCCGCGCTTCGAGCCGAAGGTGAGCTTGAGCACTTCCGGGCAAAGGCTCGAGCCGCCCATGCCGAGCAGCGCGACGTGCGTGAAGCCTTCCGACTGGATCTCCGCCGCGAACGCGGCGAGCTCGCGCCATCCGCGCTGCGCCTGTTCGGGCGCGTCGAGCCAGCCGAGCCACTTCGCCTCGTCGGCGCCGGTCCACAGGCTCGCGTCCTTCTTCCACACGCGCTCGACCTTGCCCGCGGCCTTCCATTCCTCGAACACGGCGTCGACCGAGCGCCGCAACGCATCGGGCAAGGTGTGCGTCAACGTCGCGAGCGGCGCGGAGCTCGGCTTCGCGCCCTCGATCGCGGCGAGGATCTTCTCGAAGGCCTGCGAGAACTGCTTCAAGCCGTCGACGAGCAGCGCCGAGGTCACTTCCTCGAGCGAGATGCCGAGCGTGCCGAGCGTCGCCAGCGTGTCGCGCGCCTGATCGAGCCCGTTCTCGATCGTCGCGCGCGCGCGGCCGTGGTCACGGAACGCGTCGACGGTCGCGGGCGGAGCGGTGTTCACCGTGTCGGGACCGATGAGCTCCTCCACGTAGAGGACATCGGAGTAGTTCTTGTTCTTCGTGCCCGTCGAGGCCCACAACGGACGCTGCGTCTGCGCACCCTTCTTCGCGAGCGCCTCCCAGCGCGGACCGCTGAACACGGATTTCGAGTGCGCGTAGGCGAGCTTCGCGTTGGCGATCGCGGCCTGGCCGCACAAGGCGCGCAGCATGAAGCGCGTCGCGGCCGTGCCCGCGGCCTCGAGCTTCTTCTCGAGCAGCTTGTCGATCGAGCTGTCGATGCGCGAGACGAAGAAGCTCGCGACGCTCGCCACGCGCGAGACCTCGCCGCCCTTGGCCGCGAACTGCTCGAGACCGGCGACGTAGGCCGACGCGACCGACGCATACGATTCCTGCGAGAAGAGCAGCGTCACGTTGACGTTGATGCCGTTCGCGGTGAGCTCCTGGAACGCCGCGATGCCTTCGCTCGTGCCCGGCACCTTGATCATCACGTTGCGGCGGCTGACCGCCTGCCACAGATGGCGCGCCTCGACGAGGATCGCGTCGCGCGTCTCGCCCTTGTGCAGCGTCACCTCGAGGCTGACGTAGCCGTCGCGGCCGCGCGTCTCCTCGTAGAGCGGCTTGAGCACGTCGCAGGCCGCCTGGATGTCCTTGATCGCGAGCGTCTCGTAGATCTCGAAGGCGGAGATGCCGCTCTTCGTCTTGCGCAAGCGCTCGATCTCGGACTTGTACTCGCTGCCTTCGCTGATCGCCTTCTCGAAGATCGCGGGGTTCGAGGTCACGCCGCGGATGCCATCCTCGGCGACCAGACGCGCGAGCTCGCCCGACTCGAGCAGCTTGCGGTTGATGAAGTCGAGCCAGATGGACTGACCGAGACCGTTGAGCTGGCGGAGCGGGTTCATGTCGAAACTCGTGCGTCGGGGCGAGGGGAGCGCGCGCTCGCAGGATCGAGCGCGCCGGAAACGCGGCGGAGAACGGCACAGGATGCGCGTCACGCCACGCGACGTCCAGGATGAGGAGCGTGGAGGCCGCCGAACTCGTGCGACGGCTTCCGTCGGTGCACGGCGCTCGCGCACCGCTTCTCGCTCGAACGCCGATCGCCAACGGACGCGGCGCACTTCAGATGCCGCGACCCATCCGCGGGTTTCGCGCAACCGCGCCGCGAATCTCCCAGGATCCCCGGCCGAGCCCGTCACGGCGAGCTCTTCGACACCGTCGCGAACGCCCGCAGTGGATCGGCGTCCTCCCGGCAAGAACGCCTGGCCGATCAAGCCCCGCCGGGCATGTTCCAAACGCAACTAGGCTTGCGTTTGGTAGCACCAAACGCAACCCTGGTTGCATGCAGCCGCGACCGTACTGGATCGAACTTCTCGAAAGTGCCTGGCGGAAGCGGCCACTGGTCTGGTTGCGCGGGGTGCGGCGTTCGGGCAAGACGACCCTGTGCCACGCGCTCGCCGATGTCGAGTACTTCGACTGCGAGCTTCCGCGTCACCGCCGCGAGATGGAAGACCCCGAAGCCTTCCTGCGCACGCTCACCGACGGCGGTTCGACGCCGGCACGACGCGTCGTGATCGACGAGATCCACAGACTCCCCAATCCGTCCGAGCTGCTGAAGATCGCCCACGACCACTTTCCGAGACTGCGCATCATCGCCACCGGTTCGTCGACGCTCGCGGCGACGCGCAAGTTCAAGGACACGCTCGCGGGCCGGAAGGTCGAGGTCTGGCTGACTCCGGCGATCAGCCTCGACCTCGCCGCGCTGAAGACTCGCTCGATGGATCGTCGACTCGCGCAAGGTGGGCTGCCTCCGTTTCTGCTCGCACCCGAGTTTCCCGAACGCGACTATCAGGAGTGGCTGGATTCCTACTGGGCCAAGGACATCCAGGAGTTGTTCCGCCTCGAGCGGCGTCACTCGTTCCTGCGCTTCATGGAACTCGTTCTCGCCTCGAGCGGAGGCAGCTTCGAAGCCACGCGCTTCGCGGCTCCGTGCGAAGTCAGCCGTACGACGATCGCCAGCTATCTCTCGATGCTCGAGGCGACGAGCGTCGCGCACGTCGTCCGCCCGTACTCGACATCGAAATCGGCGGAGGTCGTCTCGGCACCACGGGTCTATGCGTTCGACACCGGCTTCGTGTCCCACGCGCGCGGCTGGCACACATTGCGCAATGATGATCGCGGAGCGCTGTGGGAGCACTACGTGCTCAACGAGCTCCACGGCCGGCTGCAGACGAGCGACATCCGCTACTGGCGCGACAAGGCGGGCCACGAAGTCGACTTCGTCGTCGCGCCGCGCGGGCGCGCACCGATCGCCGTCGAATGCAAGTGGTCGGCGGACCACTTCGACCCCGCGGGCATGGCGGCATTCACTCGCCGGTATCCGCGCGCGGCGTGCTATGTCGTCGCTCGGGACGTCGATCGCGCCTTCACTCGCCGCGCGGGCGAGCATGAAGTGAAGGTCGTCGGACTCGAGCAGCTCGTGAACGAGCTCGAGAAAGCCCGCGGTCGGGTGTGACCGCTCACGACGGACACGGGCTCACGCCGTCGCGAGGCTCAGCTGCTCCTTCGCGACCGCGACGACGTTCTCGACGGTGAAGCCGAACTTCTTCTGCAGGTCGGCGAGCGGCGCGCTCGCGCCGAACGTCGTCATGCCGACGACGGCTCCGTGGTCGCCGACGTACTGCTTCCAGCCGAAGGTGGTTCCCATTTCGACGGCGACACGTGCGCGACAATCGGCGGGGAGCACGCTGTCGCGCCAGCTCTGCGGCTGCTTCTCGAAGAGCTCCCACGACGGCAGGCTGACGACGCGCGTGTGGATGCCTTCGGCTTCGAGCTTCTCGCGCGCGGTGAGGCACAGGCTCACTTCGCTGCCCGTGCCGATCAGGATGAGCTGCGGCTGTCCGCCGCTCGCTTCGGCGAGCACGTAGCCGCCCTTGGCGAGGTTCGTGGCACTCGCGAACTTCGTGCGGTCGAGCGTCGGCAGCGCCTGGCGCGTCAGTGCGAGCGCGATCGGCTGCGTCTTCGATTGCAGCGCGACCTTCCACGCTTCCGCGGTCTCGTTCGCGTCGCACGGACGGATCGTGATCAGGCCCGGGATCGCGCGCAAGGAGGCGAGCTGCTCGATCGGCTGGTGCGTCGGTCCGTCCTCGCCGACGCCGATCGAATCGTGCGTGAAGACCTCGATGATCGGGAGCTCCATCAACGACGCGAGGCGCAACGTCGGGCGCAGGTAGTCGCTGAAGATCAGGAACGTCGCGCCGAACGGACGCAGGCCGCTGAGCGCCATGCCGTTGATCACCGAGCCCATCGCGTGCTCGCGGATGCCGAAGTGGAAGTTGCGGCCGCCGTACGAGCTCGCGGAGAAGTGTCCGGCCTCGGGAAACGTCATCAACGTCTTCGTCGACGGCGCGAGGTCGGCCGAGCCGCCCACGAACCACGGGATCACCGGCGCGAGCGCGTTGATCGACTTGCCCGACGCGTCGCGCGTCGCGAGACCCTTCGCGTCGGCGGGGAAACTCGGCAGGGATTTTTCCCAGCCGCTCGGCAGCTCGCCGCGTAGCAAGAGCTCGAGCTCGGCCGCGAGCGCCGCGTGCTCCACCTTGTACTTGGCGAACAGCGCCGTCCATTCGGCACTGATCCGCGCACCGCGCGCGCCGAGCTTCGCCGCGAAGCTCTCGCGCACGCCGTCCGGCACGAGGAACTTCGCGTCCTCCGGCCAGCCGTACACCTTCTTCGTGGCCTTGATCTCGTCCTCGCCTAGCGGCTCGCCGTGCGCGGAGTGCGAGTCCTGCTTCTTCGGCGCGCCGTAGCCGATGTGGCTGTCGACGATGATCAGCGTCGGACGATCGGTGTGCTTCCTCGCCCACTCCATCGCGCGGCGCAGCATCGCCACGTCGTTCGCGTCGGCGACGCGCGTCACTTCCCAGCCTTGCGCGACGAAGCGCGTCGCCACGTCCTCGCTGAACGCCAGATGCGTCTCGCCTTCGATCGTGATGCGGTTGTTGTCGTAGATCCAGGTCAGGTTGCCGAGCTGCAGGTGGCCGGCGAGCGACGCCGCTTCGTACGACACGCCCTCCATGAAATCGCCGTCGCCGTTGAGCACCCAGACGCGATGGCGGAAGAGCTCGAAGCCGGGCTTGTTGTAGCGCGCCGCGAGCCAACGCTGCGCGATCGCCATGCCGACCGAGTTCGCCACTCCCTGTCCGAGCGGGCCGGTCGTCGTCTCGACGCCGGTCGTGTGCTTCGCCTCGGGATGTCCGGGCGTGAGGCTTCCGAGCTGGCGAAAGCGCTGCAGCTCCTCCATCGGCACCGCGAGCTTGCCGGTCGGCTTGCCGGCGTGGTCGAGGTCCTTGACGCCCGCCAGATGCAACGTGGAATAAAGGAGCATCGACGCGTGCCCGCACGAGAGCACGAAACGATCGCGGTCTGCCCAGCGCGGCTGCGCCGGGTCGTAGCGCAGGAACTCCTGCCACAAGGTGTGGATCACGGGCGCGAGCGCCATCGGAGTGCCCGGATGCCCGGAGTTGGCCTTCTGCACGCCGTCCATCGAGAGCGTGCGGATCGTGTTGATGGCGAGGAGGTCGATGTCGGTGGCGCCGGTGGTCATGGGGATCTCGGTTCGATGCAAGCGGCGAGCGGGAGTTACGCGGCGGCACCCGGAGCCGGCGCGCGAGGATTGTGGCGCGCACCTCGTCGACGTGCGAGGGCCGTCCGAGGGGCTCGAACCCACTTTTTCGTCCGCGCTTGCAGCGCCGGGGAACCCGTGACGTCTCCGTGGGCGTAGCCTCGAACCCCAAAGCACGCTCATGGATGCTCCCAGCCCGCTCACGCCCGACCTGCTCCTGCAACACGAGTCCTTCGTCCTGGGGCTCGCGCGTGGCCTCGTTCGCGACGACGCGACGGCGCGCGACATCGCGCAGGAGACGATGATGAGCGCCCTGCGCGCGCCGCCGCAGCCGTCGGCCTTGCGCAGCTGGCTCGCGCGCGTCGTGAAGCATCGCGCCGCGGATGCGCGCACGCGCTCGCGCCGTCGCGAGCGGCGTGAGGAGCTCGCCGCGCGGCCCGAAGCCGTCGACGCGGCGACGACGGCGAGCGAGCGCCTGGAGCTGCAACACGGCGTCGTCACCGCGGTGCTCGCGCTCGACGAGCCGTACCGCGGCGTCGTCATCGCGACGTACTTCGAGGGTCTCACGCCGAACGAGCTCGCCGCGCGCCGCGGAGTTCCGCCGGCGACGGTGCGCTCGCAGCTCTCGCGCGCGCTCGAGCAGTTGCGCGTGAAGCTCGACCGCGAGCACGGCGATCGAAGCGCGTGGAGCGTCGCGCTCGTCGGCTCGCTGCGCGGGCGCGCGGAGCTCGCGCGAGCGTCGGCGACGTCCTCGAGCGTCGCATGGATCGCGGCGGTCGGTGCCGTGATGCTTTTTCTCGGCGCTACGTACCTCGCCTGGCCGCGGAAAGCGAAGGAGCACGCACCGATCGCCGGGCTCGACGTGCCACCGACTCACGCGGCGCAAGACGCGCTCGCCGTCGGCAATGAGTTCTCGTCGGCGCGCTCCCCCGCGATCACCCGGCGCGAGCTCCCCCGCGATCGCGCGACGCTCGACGACCTCCCCGCGCTCCTCGAACGCATGCGGCAGATCAAGCGCCTCGTGCTCGAGCGCCGCCTCGCCGTACCGCCGGAGGACCGCGAGCGCTTTGCGTGGCTCGAGTCGAGCGGCACGGGCGGCGTGACCAAGCTTCGCGGTCGCGGCGTCGACGGCGACGCGCTCGATTTGCCGTGGGCCCGCGGCGGCGGCGAGTCGTTCTCGTTCAGCGAGCGAGTGCACGACTCGAACCGCGATCCGCAGATCCGGCTCGACAACGGCCACCTCACCGGGGTGGTCCACGGGTTCTCGGAATGGTTGCTCCTCGATCTCGGCGAGCTCGAGCTGAGCGCGGTACCGCGCGACGCGAGCACGCCGCCGCCGGGTCTCGACGCGCGCGACTCGTTCGTCTGGCGCGCGATCTGGGCGCCAATCTCCGAGGAGCGGCGCGAAGCGGCCTACGCGTTGCGCGACGAAATGGATGCGACGCTGGATCTCGCGTTGATCGAAGGCCGGATCGAGTGGGCCGACCACGGGAGGCTCGCGCACGGCAACGCGTCCGACGCCCTGCGTGCGCTACCCGGCCACACCTATCTGATGCGCGCTCGCGAGTTCCAAGGTCGCGACGTGATCGTCGCGCTGCACCTCCTGCGCGCCGCGCACGAGGAGTGCACGATGGCTTGGCAGCTCCTCGACTCGCGCCCCGTGGCGGACGCGCAGGCGCCGCCGCGACCCGCGGTGCTCTCCGAGGAGGTTCCGCCGGCGCCGCCGGAGATCGCGCGGCTCTCCACCGAGGAGCTGCTCGCCGAGCTCGAGCAGCTCGTGAGCCTGGGCGATGCTGCGCTCTTCGATGGGTTCCCCGGAGAGCTCACCGCGCGCTTCGCGGAGCTCCTCGACCGTCGTGAGGCCGGACTCGTGCGCTTGATCGGCTCGAACGGTCCTTGGACGGAGATCGCGCGGCGGCGCGGCGGCGGTGCGACGTTCTCGTTCTCCGGGCAGGGCCACACCTCGGCTGCTCCCGACCTCGAGCTCCAAGGCGCTGGCGAGCAAGCGACGCTCGCTTGTGACTTCCCGGGCGACGACACGGGCGCGGTGATCGATCTGGGAACGGTCGCCTTCGCCGCGCTCGACGAGCACGATGCGGCGGGGATCGCGCATGAGCTCGGCGAGCTCGTCGTCGGCAGCGACTTCCCGCAGCGGACCGCGCCGTTGCCCGAGGAGCCCGGAGAGCGCGCCCGCGCGGAGCAGGCGTTCGCGGAAACCGTGCGCCGCGCCGCGAACAGGTTCGAGACCGAGCTCTACCGTCTTCACGGCGCATCGAAGGCGCCGGTCGTGCTCGGACACACCTATCTCGTGCGCTCGATCCGCGTCGAGCGCCGCGACGTGCTCGCGCTCGTCCACGTCGCCGGCGTCGACGACTACGGCGTGATCCTCGCGTGGCGGCTGCTCCGCTCTCGCTCGACCGAGCGGCCGCGGCGCTGAACGAGCGGCCAGCGGCATTCCTCCACGGATTCGGTCCGCGCCCGGCTCCCCGGCGGCCGTCGCGAAGCCTTTCGGCGAGAATGAGCGCAACGCGCGGGCTCGGCCGTGCAACTCCCTGCGCAATCCTCGGAGGGACCCGCCATGCAGCTCGGAACCAGCATCGCTCGCTTCGCCAGCATCAGCCTGCTCGCCACGACGGCAGTCGCGGGCAACGTGCTCGTCGTCGCGCCCAGCGGGGCGCCGTACACGGACATCCAGCCCGCGATCGATGCCGCCCACGACGGCGATATCGTGCTGGTCAAGCCCGGCGCGTACTCGTCGTTCGCCGTCCGCAACATCGAGCTCACGATCGTGGCGGACTCCGGCGCGCTGGTCGACATCAGCGGACCGATCCGCATCGGCCCCAACCAATCGAACCGCACGCTGATGCTCCAAGGCCTGCGCTCCGTCGGGATCGAGACGACGAGTGCGTTCACGCGACACGGTCTCTACGCGCACGACGTCGACGGTCTGCTGCTCGTGCAGAACTGCCAGCTCTTCGGCAAAGGAGCTTTCGACGGATCGTGCACCGTCGGCAACGGCGCGCTCCTGGAGCGCTGCGCCAAGGCGTGCTTCGTGTGGTGCCAGGTCCAGGGCGGCGGCGGGATGAACTCGAACTGGGGTCCGCCGGGGAAAGGCATGCGCATCGTCCAGAGCTCCGTCGCACTCGATCACTGCGGAATCACCGGAGGGCGCGGAGGCAACGACGTCGCTCCGTGTGGCGACGCGTTGAATCCATACGCCTACGGCGACGGCTCGCCGGGCGGCATCGGGCTGGAGAACGAGCAGTCGTTCACTTTCGGCGCGATCACCACGATCGAGGGCGGTCGCGGCGGCAACGGCTACGTCTGGCCCATGGCGTCGTTCTGCGGCGCCGGCGGCGCGGGCGGGCTGGGACTGAACTGGATCAGCGGTCAGCAGACCGAGTTGCGCGGTGGTCTCCTCGCTGGCGGCAACTACGGACAGCCGTCACCCGCGTTCGGTTGCGGCTCGCATGGCCCCGTGGGAGCCGCGAGTGCCGGGCTCGCGCCCAACAGCGTCGCGGTTCCGAATCGGTACGTGCTCGTGGAGCCGCCACGCCGCGAGCAGCAGACCGCGGGGTGGTCCTTCACCGGAGTGCCAGGGGAGCGGGTGGACGTTGTCCCGTTCGACACGCCGGTGTTCGTTTGGCAACCGACTCTCGACTCGGTGCGCTTCTACTCGCTGCGCAAGCCGAGTCCGGTCCTGCAAGTGGGCACGATCCCCGGGAACGGACATCTGTCGATCGGCGGAACCGTTGGAGAGCTCGGCCCCGGCGTGCAGGGCGTGCGATGGCTCGCGCAGCCGGTGTTCAGCGCAGCGGGCGGAAGCAGCTACCTCCTGCCGCCTCTCGCGTCGGTGCGGGTCGACTCGAGCTTCTGATGCAGGGCGACGCGCGCTTCGGCGCGGATTCGGCACGACCGATCCGGAATACGGTGCCAGTGCAATTTCTCCATAGATGACGGCGCGAGATAACTGTGAACGAATTGCTCTGGCACCGTATTCGACGTCACGGCTTTGTCGGCGTGATTGTGAGGACTTGCGGGAGCACGCAGCCTGCGCGTGATTCGGCGGAGCACCAGTCCTCGCCCACAGAGGCCGCGAGCGTGGCTGCGATCTGCGATTGCGTCGCTTCGGCGAGATCGGTGCGCTCGCCGAGCGCGCTCACGCGCGGGCCGAGCGCCGCGATCCAGATGAACTCGGCGTCGTCGACGTCGTGGCCGTGGTCGGTCCACTTCGCTCCGTTGCCGCGGCCGTGGTCGGCGGCGACGATCAACGTCGTCTTGTCCTTGTAGCGCGGCAGCGATTGGAGCGTGCTCCACAGCTCCGCGATCCATGCATCCGTGCGCTGCGCGGCGACCAAGTACTCGTCATAGCGATTCGAGTGCGCCCACTCGTCCGTCTCGCCGAGCGTCAGCCACATCACGCGCGGCTGCTTCACGCGCAAGTACTCGAGCGCCGCGTGCACGGTGATCGCGTCGTACGGCATCGAATCGAAGGGAGCGGGCACCTGGAGCTTGAGTTCATCCAAGAGCTGCATGCGCGGCGTCGCCACCTCCGGGATCGGATCGAACGCCGCGTATACCGGAAAACCGCAGCGCTCGCGGTTCAGGATCGACGGCACGACGTCCCACGCGCCGATCGCGGCGACTGCGTGCTCGAAACCCGGGCGATGCGCGAGCCACTCGAGCGCGCTCACGTTGGGATTGGGCACCTTCTTGTTGCTGTCGATGCGCGCGTCGGGGAAGCCGCAGACCATCTCGCTGTAGCCCGGGTAGCTGAACTTCAGCCCGTTCGTCACGCGCACGGTCGAGCCCTTCTCGCGATTGCCGAGCAACTGGCCTTCCTTCGCGATCGTGCTCCAGAAGAACGGCATGAGCGCCGCGCGCCGCTCTTCCGCGCTCGCGCGCCAGAAACGTTCGTGCACCGCGGGCACGGCCTTCGTCGCGATGCCTCCGACCTCGGACGAGAGGTTCGCTTCCTCCGCGCCGGAGAAGACCTCCTGCCAGCGCAGTCCGTCGACGAGCACGAGCACCGCGCACGGCTCGTCGCGCGGCGCGGGAGCGAGAGACGTGCACGACGAACAGGCGAGGAGGACCAGGCCGAGCGGGATCGAGACGATGCGCATGCCGCCCAAGGTAGGCGACGCGAGCCGAACGGAACACGGAGCCCGCTGCGTTCGGCCGGCGACTCGACGCACGGACGAGCGAGGCGGGCTTCGCTCCGTCGCCGAAGTGAATCGCGAAAGACTCCATCGCTTCGCGCGCGATCGCTCCTCTCACCGCTGGCGAGAGCGATCGAGCGCAGTATCATCCCGCGCCGATCGCTCGCGCGGCGAACGCGGCGCACCGTCGCGTCGGCGTGACTGGCCAGGAGTTCCCCGATGGCTCGCACCTCGAAGAAGTCCCCCGCTCCTTCTCCGTCCCGTTCGCGTGCTCGCAAGTCGAAGGCGCGCCGCAGCACAGCGAAGCCGCGCCGGACGCGCAAGGCGCGCGGCGTGCGCTCGAAGTCGCGCGGAGCGGGTGAACCCACGGACGCGCCGCCGCTCTTCCTCGTGCCCGAGGACCCGCGCGAGATCCAGTCGGCGCTGCTCGCGCTCTCCGAGAACGATCGCCGCGCGTTGCGCGAGCGCCTCGGCGAGGAAGCGTTCCAGCGCCTCTTCCGCGCCGCGCGCGGCTCGACGAGCGGACCCAAGCTCGGCCGCGTCGTCGTGTTGCACGGCATCATGGGCTCGAACCTCGACGCGCGCGATTCGGGCGGGAGCTGGGATCGCGTGTGGGTGCACTACTGGCGCATCGCCAAGGGCCGCTTGAGCGATCTCGCGCTCGACGCCAACGGCAAGGCGACGCTCGGCACGCCGGAGGTGCGCGTCGACGGGCTGTACGAGGATTATCTGCCGCTCGTCGCGGAGCTCTCGAAGCAGTGGGACGTGCTCCCGTTCGCCTACGACTGGCGCATGGACGTCGACGAGAGCGCGGACAAGCTCGCTGCGGCGATCCAGGGTTTCGCGCACGGACAACCGGTGCACCTCGTCGCGCACTCGATGGGCGGTCTCGTCGCGCGACGCTTCGCGCAGCGCCATCGCGACATGTGGAACGCGATCGACGATCCCAACGGACGGCGCGCGGGCGGACGCTTGATCCAGCTCGGCACGCCCAACCGCGGCTCGTTCGCGATCTCGCTCTTCCTCACCGGTGAGGAGAAGATCGTGAAGCAGCTCTCGCTGCTCGATTTCTGGCACGGCAAGAAGAAGGTCGTGTCGCTCCTGCGCGGCTTCGCGGGCAGCTACCAGATGCTCCCGCCGCCGGACCCGGCGAAGAACGACGACCGCGCGAAGCTGCAGGATCCCAGGCAATGGGGCGAGTGGGCCGTGTACCCGCGCCTCGTCGAGCGCGGGCTGCAGTTCCAGCGCGAGATGGAGGACGTGCAGGATCCCGAGCGCCTGATCTACGTCGCGGGCTACGACCAGGACACGCCGTACCGCATCAAGGTCAAGAAGCCCGGCGTGTTCGAGTACCAGATCACGCGCGACGGCGACGGACGCGTGCCGCACGATCTCGGTTTGCTCGCCGACGTGCGCACCTACTACGTGCGCGCCGAGCACGGAGACCTGCCCAAGAACGGTCGCGTGCTCGACACGATCGACGAGCTCCTGACGCAAGGCCGCACGGAGCGCCTCGACACGCAGATCGCCGCGCGTTCGGCCACGCGTCGCGCGCCTCCGGGCTGGCAGGCGCTGCCCGCGAACCAAGAGGTCGGCGCGCGTTTCGAGGAGCTCGCGAAGCGCGGACAGTCTCGGGGCAAGCGCGGCGAGCCGAAGTGGACGGAGGAGGAAGCCAACGAGATCCAGCGCGCGCTCGCTCGTGCCGCGCTCGGCTCGAGCGACGAATCGACCTCGCGCACGGACAAATCGAAAGCCCCGAGCGCTCCGCCGCCCGCGCTCTCGGTCGCCGTCGTGCACGGCGACATCACGCGTTTCGCGGACGCGCAGCTCTACGCGGTCGGCCACTACCTCAACGTGCTGCCGCAGTTCGCCGAGAAGGCGCTCGACAGCGTCGTCTCGCGAGCCGGAGCGAAGCCGCACGAGATGGTGCTGCGCCGCGAATCGCTGCGCGGACTGCTCACGGGCGAGCTCGGCAGCGTGCAGCTCTATCCGTGGGCTGCCGATCCGAAGAAGCTCGTGGCCGTCGTCGGCATGGGCTCGCCGGGAACGTTCGGGCCGAGCTCGCTGCGGCAGCTCGGTCGCAATCTTGCGCTGCGTGCGATCCACTTGCCGGACGTCGACACGGTCGCATCGGTCGTGATCGGCTCGGGCGCGGGCAACCTGACGACGCACGATGCGGTCTGCGGACTGCTCGCGGGCGTGGCCGACGCCGTGAACCAGATCGGCGACGGCGGAGCGCAAGACGGCGCCGCGCGCGCCCGCCGCGGCGCGAAGTCCAAGCCGCGCGCGACGGAGCGCTCGAGCGTGCGCCGCGTCGTCTTCGTCGAGATGGACGCGGCGAAGGCGGCCGACGTGCTCGCGGCCGCGCAGTCGCTCGCGCTGGATCCCGCCTTCAAGCAGAACCTGCGCCTGGAAGTCGAGCCGAAGGTGCTCGCCGGCAAGTTCGCCCCCAAGAAGAAGAAGGCCGCGGGTGGCGGCGCGAGCGCGGGCGAACCGCTCGAGCCCGAGCCCACGCGCATGAGCTGGGTGCGCGCGGGCAACGAGCTGCGCTCGTCCGCGTTGACCGAGTCGGCCGTGATCCCCGAGCGCACGACCTCGATCGATCTCGCGCTCGTCGACGAGCTCGTCGAACGCATGGTCGATCCAGAAACCGAGTCCGCCGCGCACGACGGCGCGCTGCTCGGACGCCTGATCGTGCCGCGCGAGTTCCGCGCGGTGCTCGCGGGTGCGCGCACGCTGGCGGTCGAGGTCGATCGCTACACGGCCGCGGTGCACTGGGAGATGCTCTCGCTCGCGACGCAGCCGGGACAACACATCGATCCGCTCTCGACGCTGATCCCCTTCGCGCGCCAGATGCGGACGGAGTACTCGCCGGCACCGTTGGTCGAGCTCACGAGCGATCGGCCGCTGCGCATCCTGGTCGTCGGCGATCCGGGGGATCCGAAGGAAGGCTGGGATTTGCCCGGCGCGCGGGCGGAGGCGCTGGCCGTGCTGAAGCTGCTCGAGAAGCTGCGCGACGAGCAGGGGCTCGCGCTCGAGATCGTGCCGTTGATCGGCGCGCCGGACATCCAGCGTCACGGAGCGCTCGCGAGCATCGCTCCCGCCAGCCGCCTCGACGTGCTCGATCGCTTGACGAGCGAGCGCTGGGACGTGCTGCACTACTGCGGCCACGGCGATTTCGATCCCAAGGATCCCGAACGCGTCGGCTGGGTCTTCGCGAGCGGGCTGCTCACGTCGCGCGAGCTGAAGCAGATGGATCTCGCGCCGCGCCTGGTCGTCGCCAACGCGTGCCTCTCGGCGCGCACGTCGGCGCGCACGAGCCAGGTCAAGCGCCGCAACAACGAGATCGGCGACGCCGATCTCCTCCCGAGCCTCGCCGACGAGTTCTTCCACCGCGGCGTGCGCAACTACGTCGGCACGGCGTGGGAGGTCGACGACGATGGCGCGGTGCTCTTCGCGCAGACCTTCTACGAGACGCTGCTCGGCGGCGGTGCGGCCGCGGCGGAGCGCCGCGCGCCCGCGGAGACGATCGGCCGCTCCGTGCTCGCCGCGCGACGCGTGCTCTACGCCCGGCAGGACGACTACGGCTCGCTGTGGGCCGCCTACCAGCACTACGGCGATCTGCGCGAGCAGGTGCGGCGCTCGAAGACCTGAGCTTCCGTCGCCCATCAGCAGAGAAGCGCGTCCACACATCCCGCTCGCGCGCATCGCGTCAACTCGCGCGGACCCGCGGGTCGATGAAGCTGGTCCCCGCGCTCGACTCTCTCGTCGGCGTGCGGGGCCACGCATGAGCTCCATCCCCCTGGAAGCCGCGCCGCTCGAGGTCCTGCGCCGCAGCCTCGCGGAGCGCATCGCCGCAGGCCGCATCGACGTCCCGATGCTGCCGCAAACCGCGTCGCAGGTGCTCTCGGTCTGCAACGAGGCGAGCTGCGACGCGCGCAAGCTCGCGGAGCTCATCCAGCACGACGCGGGGATCACCGGCCACGTGCTCTCGGTCTCGAACTCCGCGGCCTACGCGCCGCGCGAGCCGATCGTCTCCCTGCCGCAGGCCATTTCGCGCCTGGGTTTCCGCGTCATCTGCGAGATCGCGGTCGCGGTCGCGATCAAGGGCAAGGTCTTCGCGCTGCGCGGCCGCGAGGATCGCGCGCGCCGCTTGTGGACGCACTCCGCGCAGGCGGGAGCATGGGCCAAGGAGATCGCGCGCGCGCGCCGCAAGAACGTCGAAGGCGCCTTCCTGTGCGGCCTCTTGCACGACGTGGGCAAGCCCGCGGTGCTGCAGTGCACGCTGGAGCTCGCGTCCGCGTCGCGCTCGACGCCCACCGAGGTCGATTGCGACGCGTTGATGCACGAGTTCCACGCCGCGCTCGGCGCGCAGATCCTCGAGCGCTGGAAGTTCCCGGTCTGGATGATCGCCGCCGTGCGCCACCACCACGATCCCGACCAGGCGGGCGAACACGTCGAGTGGTCGCGCACGACGCAGCTCGCCGACCTGCTCGCGCACTCCTCGACGCATCCCGACCCGCTCGCCGACGCCGCGCTGCGCCAGCATCCGGTGCTCGCCGACCTCGACCTCTACGTCGACGAGGTCGATGCGCTGTTCGCGCGGCGCGAGCAGGTGCTCCAAGTCGCCAGCGCCTTCCAGTAGTCCGCGATTTCGCGCGCGAACCCCGCGCGCGCGACGCGCCGCTCCCCACGACCATGCAGCTCCTGCCCCAACACTTCGACTTCCTCGTCATCGGCGCCGGTCCCGCGGGCCAGAAAGCCGCGGTCCAGGCCGCGAAATCCGGCCGCAGCGTGCTGCTCGTCGACCGCGAGGCACGCGCGGGCGGCGAGTGCGTGCACCGCGGCACGATCCCGAGCAAGACGCTGCGCGAGAGCGCGTTGCGCGGTGGACCGCGCGGGCCGCACGCTGCGCACGCCGCCGCCGGCGAAGGCGCGGCGCCCGCGCGCGTCGAGAGCCTGATGTTGCGCCTGTCGCAGGTGCTCGGCGCGCACGAGACCTACATCGGCCGCCAGCTCGAGCGCAACCACGTCACGCGCGCGCGCGGGCGCGCGCGCTTCGTCGATGCGCACACGGTCGAGATCACCGGCGTCGAGGGCCGCAAGCACACGGTGCAGGCCGACTTCATCGTCATCGCCACGGGCTCCCGGCCGCGCACGCCCTCCGACATCCCCGTCGATCACGAGCACGTGCTCGACAGCGATTCGGTGCTCTCGCTGATCTACCTGCCGCAGTCGATGATCGTCATGGGAGCGGGCGTCATCGCGTGCGAGTTCGCCACGATCTTCCAGGCGCTGGGCGTGCGCGTGACCCTGATCGACAAGGGCGCGCGACCGCTGGCGTTCCTCGACGCGGAGATCACCGAGCTCTTCGTGCAGCAGTTCCACGCGATGGGCGGACGTTTCGTCGCCGGAAGGAAGCACACGCGCGTCGAGTACGACGGGCTCTCGAGCTGTCACGTCCAGCTCGAGGATGGCGAGGTCGTGACGGGCGAGAAGGTGCTCGTCGCGCTGGGCCGCACGGCGAGCCTCGCGGGCCTCGACGTGAAGAACGCGGGACTGACGCCCAGCGAGCGCGGCTTCCTGCCCGTCGATTCGGCCTGCCGCACGCAGGTCGAGCACATCTATGCCGCCGGCGACGTCATCGGACCGCCCGCGCTCGCCGCGTCGTCGATGGAGCAGGGCCGCCGCGCCGTGCGCCACGCGCTCGGCCTGCCGCTCGGCCCGGCACCCGAGACGATTCCGGCCGGCATCTACACGATCCCCGAGATGGCGAGCGTCGGACTCTCCGAACAGGAAGCGATCCAGCGCAACGGCTCGGCCATCGTCGGCCGCGCGAAGTTCGAGGAGCTCGCGCGCGGACAGATCAACGGCGACACCGAGGGCTTGATGAAGCTCATCTGCGATCCGGCGGGCGAAGCGCTGCTCGGCGCGCAGATCCTCGGCGAGGGCGCGACGGAGCTCATCCATCTCGCGCAGATGGCGATCGTCGCGCGTCTCCCGGTGTCGAGCTTCGTCGAGAACGTCTTCAATTTTCCGACGCTCGCCGAGGCCTACCGCGTCGCCGCGCTCGACGTCGCCGGCCAGCGCGCGCGACTGCGCGTGGCGGGTTGAGCGCGCGCGGATCGCGGCAGCCGGGACCGGCGCGCCAAGCTGCGCGCGGTCAGCGAACGGCGTGAGCGAAACCGCGTGCACGGCCCGATCGGCGGCCCGGACGGGGCCCGGATTGCCCCCGCGGAACGAGATCGCGCTCTCCCCCTCGCCCGGGCGCTTCCACCGGCGCAGTCATGCCGCTAGGATTCCCGCCCCT
>JBGATX010000037.1:0-37783 GCA_044228975.1 Planctomycetota bacterium
GCGCCGCGCGCCGCAATCGCCGACGTACGCGAAACGCGCTTCGCGGTCGAGCTCGATCGCCTCGGGCCGCACGAACTGCGAGAGGCGCGTGCCGAGACCGCCCCAGCGCGTGATCTCCACCGGCTCCTCGAGCGTCGTGTCGAGCACGAGCATCCCCGGTGCTCCCGGCTCGGTGGCGACGATCAGCTCGCCGGCCGCGTCGACCGACGCTCCGAAGTGCGCGGCCGTGTTGCGCTCCTGCCCGAGCGTCGCCGCCAGATCCGACTCGCGCGCCGCGCCGAACAGCTGGCAGCGATTCTCGAAGCCCTCGACGACGAGCGCGTGCGTCCCGTCCGCGTCGAGCGCGATCTGATCGGGATAGTGCAGCTTGCCCGCGCCTTCGTGCGGACGCAGCGCGTGGATGCCCCAGTCGGAAAGGCGCGTGCCCTGCGTGTCGAAGACCGCGATGCGATGGTTGTCGCGATCGGCGACGAACACACGCTCACCCGCGACCTCGACGCCGGTGGGGGACGCGAGCTGTCCGGGATGCGGGCCGAACGAGCCCCACTTGCCGAGCACGCGGCCTTGCGCGTCGGTCTTCACGACGCGGTGGTTGTCCTGGTCGGCGATGTAGACGTGGCCCGCGGCATCGAGCGCGACATCGGCGGGGAAACGCAGCTCGCCGTCGCCGCCGCCGTAGCTGCCGAAGGAGCGCACGAACGCGCCGCCGCGCTCGAAGACCACGATGCGGTGGTTGCGCGTGTCGGCGACGAAGACGTGCTGCGCGTTCACGGCGAGCCCGCGCGGCGAATCGAGCTCTCCTGGCCCGTGACCGCGCTTTCCGAGCGTGCGCACGAACGTGCCGTCGAACGCGAACACGGCGACGCGGTGGTTGGCGGTGTCGGCGACGTAGATCTCGGGCGGGATCTTGGCCTCGCTCGGCGCGAGCGCGATGCCGTGCGGATCGCAGAGCTTGCCCGGCGCGCCGCCCCAGCCGCCGATCTCGCGCAGACGATGGCGCTCGCGATCGAAGACGAGCACGCGATGGCGGAACGATTCGACGACGAGCATCTCTCCGCTCGGCGCGAAGGCGGCGGCGCTGGGCTGGTCGAGATCGGTGAGCTCGGAGACGAATCCGCCGAGCTGCGCGAGCTCCGGCTTCGCGGCGGTTTGCGCAGCGAGAGCGGTCGGACTCGCCACGGCGCTCGAGAGCGCCATCAGGATCGGGGCGAACATCGAACTCCCCAGGCTACGGGACCCGAGCGCTCGGCCCAAGGCCGCGCGTCGAGCCGCCAGGCCGCGGCGTGTCGGGCGCGCGCCTGGTGCAACGTCTTGCCCCGCTCTCCGTCGTACGGGCCGTGACGCCGCGCGCGCGGCGCGGTACACCGCCTGGGCATGAAATCGACGCACTCGTCCAACGTTCCGAGGCCGTCCGAGGGCCCGCACGCCGCCGATCTGCGCGCGCGCCTGCAAGCGGAGCTCGTGCGGCGCTGCGATGCGAACGCGCAGTACTCGCTGCGCGCCTTCGCGCTCGATCTCGACATCGACCATGCCACGCTCTCGCAGCTCCTGCGCGGCCGGCGCGCGCTGACGCGGACGACGATCGAACGGTTGGGCAAGCGTTTGCGGCTCGCGCAAGACGAGATCGATGCGTGCGTGCGCCACGCCGAGCACGAGCGCGACGGGGAGCCGCGTCTGGACGACCACGCGCGCGTGCACGAGATCGAAACGCTCTCGCAGTACGCCGCCGCGATCGTCACGCAGTGGGAGCATCTCGCGCTGCTCGAGCTCACGCACGTGCGCGGCTTCCAGCCCGACGTCGGCTGGATCGCGCGCGTGCTCGGCCTCGAGACGGACGCCGTGACGCTCGCGCTGAATCGACTCATGCACCTGGGCCTGCTCGAGATGCAGGATGAACGCACGTGGCTCGACGTCTCGGGCCCGACGGTGTTTCGCGGCGGTGCCGGCGACCCGAGCGCATTCGGAGCCGCGGCCGCGCGCGCCCTGCTCGAACGCGTGAGCGCGCTCGCGCCCGCGCGCTCCGCGCGAAACGACCTGCCGCAGGAGCACAGCGCGACGACGCTCGCGGTGAGCACGCGCCGCCTGCCCGAGGCGATCACGCGACTGCACGCCGCCCACGCGGAGATCGCGGCGCTGCTCGAAGCCGATTCACCGCGCGACGAGGTCTACCGCCTCGAGACGCGGCTCTTTCCGTTGACCCGACCCCCGACGGCGAGCTGAACGCTCGCTCGAGAACGCGCCACGCACCATGGGACATCCCGTCACGCACTTTCAGATCGTCACGAAGGATCCGGACAAGCTCGCGACCTTCTACTCCAAGCTCTGCGGCTGGTCGGTGAACGCCGACAACCCGCTGCGCTACCGCGTGCTCTCGACCGGCGCCGGCCGCGGCATCGACGGCGGGATCTGGCCCGCGCCGCCGGAAGCGACGGGCTTCGTGCAACTGCACATCGAGGTGCCCGACGTCGCGAGCGCCGTCGCGCAAGCGACCGCGCTCGGCGCGGGAGTGCTCCTGCCCGTGCAGACGCTGCCGCAAGGCGAGCAGATGGCCGTGCTGCGCGACCCCGACGGCATTCCGTTCGTGCTGCACTCGGTGGCGCGCAAGCGCTAGCGTCTGCGTGCGCCGGCAGTGGTTTGCTGTTCGCCCGGTGACAGCCGTGGTTTGAGGGAGGTGGTCAGCCCGCGTCGCGGCGACGCAGGTGGCTTCGACAACCCTCGTCCCCACGGTCAGCGCCATGCGTACATTGCCTCTCTGCCTGTTCTTGCCCGCGAGCTTCCTCGGACTGCGCTCGGCCGAGACCGACATTGGTTCGCGGCGCTTCGCGAACCTTCCGATCCCGGCCAACATCACGCTGCAGTTCCACGATCGACCCGGACAGTGCGAACGCTCGGGCAAGCTCGTCGTGCGCCCTCGTCAGGTCACGGCGCTGCGTGAGCGCGGTCTCGTGCGCCTGCAGATCGAAGCCAGACGCCGCGCGGCCCGGGACCTCGTTCAACGCCTCGCCGAGCGTTTCGTGCCCGAGGTCGACGAGTACATCGTCCCGCTGCCGCTGGGTATCACGGAAGAGGAAGCCGCATCCGCGCTGCTCGCCACCGACCACTTCGAGTACGTCGAGCCCGACTGGATCGTCCATCCGCTGGGCGTGCCCGACGATCCGCTGTTCTCGCGGCAGTGGCAATGGGCCAGGATCGGCGCGCCGGCGGCGTGGGACCTGCGCTCGAACTCCGATGTAATCGTCGCGATCTGCGACACCGGCGTGAGCACGCGCCACGCCGACATCGTTCAGGTCGCCGGGTACAACGTCGTCGAAGAGAACACGGACTCCGAGGACCGGATCGGTCACGGAACGATGTGCGCCGGGCTCGCGGGAGCACGCGGCAACAACGGCGTCGGCGTCGTCGGATCCGGACCGAGCCTCTTGATCATGTCCGTCCGCGTGACGAACGCCGCCAACGGCTGGACCCACCTCTCGCGCGTGACGGCCGGAGCACGTTGGGCGGCGCGGCAGGGAGCGCGCGTGTGCAGCGTTTCCTACCGCGGCGTCACGGCGCATACGGTGGAGACCACCGGAGCCTTCGTGCGCGGTCAGGGTGCCTCGCTGGTGTGGGCCGCCGGCAACGATGGACTCGACGTCATCGGCTCGGACTGGCCCGACGTCCTCGTCGTCGGTGCCACGGATGCGCACGACGAGCTGGCCGAGTTCTCCGATCGCGGGCCGTTCATCGACCTCGTCGCTCCCGGCGTCGAGGTGCTCAGCACCGCGAGCCCCGATCTCTACGCGGTCGGCAGCGGGACGAGCTTCGCCGCACCGATCGTCGCCGGCGCCCTCGGCTGGATCCTCTCGGTGCAGCCTTCGCTGACGCCTGTGCAGGCCGAGGCGCTGCTGCTCGAGACCTGTGACGACCTGGGTGCGAGAGGCGAGGACGACCTGTTCGGCCGCGGGCGACTGAGCTTGCGCGGCGCAGCACGCTGCCTGAAGGCCGCGCAGGTTCCGCTCGCGCCGCGTTGAGGACGTAGGATCGTTTCCCGCCCACCTGCCGCACGGTTCTGGTCGGAAATCGTGTTCGACTTCCCGATGCCACGGATTCTCGACCAGCGCCTTTCGATCGGTGCACCACTCCCATGACTTCACAGCGACCTGCACGTCCGACTCGTTCCGATCCCGAGCGCGCCGTCTCTTCGTCGGCCGCTGCCGCAGACCCCACCCACCCCGCGCCGGCCGCCGACTCCACCGTCGAGCGCCTGCGTCGTTGGCACGCGGGTGACCGCGAGGCCCTGGCCGAGCTCCTGCAGGAGACGGAGCCGTGGTTGCGCGCCGCGATCCGACCCGCGCTGGGTGCGCGCGTGCGGCGCGTCGAGGATTCGGCCGACTTCGCCCAGTCCGCCGTGCTGCGCTTCCTGACGCACGGTCCGCGCTTCTTGCCGGCGAACCAGGCCCAGTTCCGCGCTCTGATGCGACGCATCGCGCTCAACGAGATCCTGAAACGCCATCGTCGGCTGCGCAGTCTCGTGCAGCAGACCAAGAGCGGCGATGCGAGCGAACGCTACGGCGACGCCGTGCTGGAGCTCGGAGTCGATTCGACGAAGGAGCGACCGACGCGCGTCGTGGCGCGCGGAGTCGAGCGCGCGTGGATGCGTCTCGCGCTGGAGCTGTTGCAGGAATCGGATCGGGAGCTGCTCTTCGCGCGCGAGGTCGACGGCCGCGATTGGGCTGACATCGCGCAGGACCTGGGCTTCGAGTCCGCGGATGCGGCGCGCATGGCCTGCACGCGTCTGCTCCCCAAGGTGGCCAAGGTCATCCGCAAGTTGCAGCAGGGGCGGCTGCCCGAGCTGCTCGACGATCCGGCCAGCGCCTGAACTTGCGGTCCGGCGCGCCTTCGAGCTGCGCCGAGACCGCTCGGGCGGCGCACGCTACCCTGGACTCGGCCGCGCGCCCCCCGCGACCGGACTCGCATCCGCGCGGCGCGCCACGAACCCCGCGGCGGCACGAGGAAGAGATGACCAGCGACGCTCCCCGTGGCTCGACCGCCTCGACGGCGGAGGGCTTGTTCGACGAATACGTCAGCCGCTTGCAGTCCGGGGAGAGCCTGACGCTCGACTCGTTCTGCGCCGCGCACCCGACGCACGCCGAAGAGTTGCGTGCGCTGCACGCGATCTGGAGCAGCCTCGGCGAAGGATTGCAGACTTCCGAGCTCGTTCCCGCCGGTCCGGGCGGTGCATCGGCGGCGGCCGCGTTGCTCGCGCGCTATCGCGCGCGCGAGGGTGCATTCGCCAGCCGTTTCCACGTCCTGCGCGAGCTCGCGATCGGCGGAATGGGCGTGATCCTCGAGGCGCAGGACCGCGACGTCGGCCGCGAGGTGGCGATCAAGATCATCCGCGAGCAGCGCGAGCTCGGCTTCGGCGCGTCGGCGCCGCGCGTGTCGTCACGTCTGCTCGCGCGTTTCCTGAACGAGGCGCGCGTCACCGGACAGCTCGAGCACCCGTCGATCGTGCCGGTGCACGAGATCGGCGTCGACGAGCATGGACGGCCGTACTTCGTCATGAAGCTCGTGCGCGGGAAGACGCTCGGCGCGGTGTTCGAGCTTGCGCGAGGTCCGCAGTCGGAGTGGACGCAGGCGCGCGTGCTCGACGTGTTGCTGCGCGTGTGCGAGGCGCTCGCGTACGCGCACGAGAAGGGCGTGCTCCACCGCGACCTCAAGCCGTCGAACGTCATGGTCGGCGAGCACGGCGAGGTCTACGTGATGGACTGGGGCATCGCGCGGCGCATCGGCGAGCCCGACGTGGCGACCGATGCGTCCGACGCCAGCCCGGAGCCGATCGCCGCGGCTCAGACCGCCGATGGCGGCGTCGTCGGCACCCCGTCGTACATGTCGCCGGAGCAGGCGCTCGGCGACCGCGCGCGCATGGGGCCGCGCTCCGATGTCTACGCGGTCGGTGCGATGCTCTACCACCTGTGCGCCGGGCGCGCGCCGTTCCAGCACTCGGACGAGTCGGACACGCCGACGGCGATCCGCGAGCGCGTGGTGACGGAAGAACTCGAAGCGTTGCCCGCCGCGACTCCGCCGGAGGTCCAGGCGATCTGCGCCAAGGCGATGGAGCGCGACCTGGACAAGCGCTACGCCGACATGCGCGAGTTCGCCGAGGACCTGCGCAGCTTCCTGCTCGGGCGCACCGTGAAGGCGTACGAGACGGGTGCGTGGGCCGAGGCGAAGAAGTGGTTCCAGCGCAACCGCGCGATCGCGCTCGTGTCGGCGGCTGCGGCGGTGATCCTGGTGGGCGGCGTGACGACGAGCCTCGTGCTCGAAGCGCGCTCGGAGAACCGGCGCGTCGAGCTGGCGCGGCAGGCGCTCGTGAAAAGCGACGCGGAGCTCGAACGCGTGCTCGACGACAATCGTGGCGAGCAAGTCGTGCGAGGGATCGATGAGTATGCGGCGCCGGATCGGGCGTGGCGTCGGACGGTGCGGGAGCTCCAACGCGTCGGCGTCTCCCTGTCTGCGTCCGAAGGTGTCGAGCGTTCGGCGACGATCCTCGACCAAATGCGCGGGCGCTCGCCGATGCTGTTCGACAAGACGATCCAGGCTCTCGACGCTCTCCGACACGACCTGAAGACCGCGGCGCACCGTTCGCCCGCGTCCGCTGCAGCACAGCGGGACAGCGGTGTGGTGGGGTGCGTGGAGACCCTGCTTCAACATCTCGAGACGTATCCGAGAATCGCGGCCATGCGTCGCGAGCTCCTTGCAGTCGAGGACGAGCCGCAACGCTTCGTCTGGCCGGCTGCCGAGGGCCTTTCCCGCGACGAGCTGAGTTGGCTCGCGCTGGCCGCGAATCGCAACGCGGCATGGGAACGGAGCATCGACTACGCGCGCGGCGTTCTCGCCCAGGGCAGCGACTACTGGGCACACCTCGTCCTTGCTCGCGGTTCGCTCGAGACCGGACGCGATGACGACGCGATTCGCCAAGCCGAGCAGGCGCTCGCGAGCCAGCCGAACGCGGCCTGGCCCGATCTGGTCCTTGCGGAAGCGCTCTACCGCAAGGGCGAGAGCGATGCGGCACTGCGTGCGCAACGCTCGGCCATGCAGCATGCGCCGTCGTCCGCGGTCGCTGCCGGTCGCCTCGCGACCGCCCTGAAGCGCGCCGGTAAGTACGACGCCGCCCGCTGGTACCTCGACCAGTTCATCGATCGGAACGGCGAAGACGCGGACCTGCGCTTGGTTCGTGCGACGATCGGAACGGCGAGTTCCGATCCTGCCGCGGCACTGGCCGACATCGATTGTGCGTTCGAGGTGTTCCCGGACCACGGTCCGTCCCTTGTGGAACGAGCGGGATTGCTGGATGCGAGCGCGGACAACGAACTCGCGGTCTACGCATACGAGCGTGCGCTCACCCGCATGAACGGCTGGGGTGCGTTCGAGAACGACTACGGCGCGCACTTGGAGCAACACGGACGGATCGACGAAGCCATCGGCTGGTGCAGCAAGGCCGTCGAAGACGCGCCCTACGAGGCGCAATACCTCCACATGCTCGGGTATGTGCTCGAGCGCGCTCAACGCGCAGCCGACGCGGAGGCCACGTACCGGATGGCGACTGCGGTCCGTCCCAGCTACGCGCTGCCGTGGATCTCGCTCACGAACTTCCTGCAGGCCGAAGGACGAACGTCGGAAGCCATCGAAGCGTGCACGGGATGGCTGGAAGCTGTGCCGACGAGCTCTCGCGCGAATGCGATGCGCGGCCTGCTGTACTACGAGAACGGCCAGTATGAGGAGTCGATCGTCGATCTCGATCGCTCCCGAGCGCAGAACGCAACGAATCCGGAGCCGCTGCACACGCTGGGGCACGTGCGTCTTGCGAAGGGCGACATCGCGCGCGGCATGGACGAGACGCGCGCTGCACTGCGCAGGTACGAAGCGATGGTTGCGGCGCACCCGGCGGACCCGAAGTACGCATTCGCCCACGCGTACCTGGCGTGCTCGGCGCATACGCTCGGTGACCTGGAGACGGCCAAGCAGCACTACACCATTGCGATCAGTCTCGATCCCCAGGGCGTTCCACGCTACCTCGACCTCTCGACGATCCTCTTCGAACTCGGCGACGTCGAGCGCTCGGCTGAATGCCTGGAGTCGGTCCTGGCGATGCATCCGGAGAATGCCGAAGCGTGCTGCAGACTTGCCTGGCGGTCGATGCGGCGCGGTGACGACACACGGGCGGTCGAACTGCTCACACGTGGCGACGAACTCGGCGCGCGAACGGCGGGCTGGCGCGAGCCTTCGAAGCGCTGGATCCGACAGGCCGTCGGTATTCGTGAGCATGCTGCGCTCGTCGACGGCCGCGCAGTGCCGGTGTCGGACGAGGACTGGCTGTGGCTCGGCGTGGGCGCGTTCCGACGCTGGAACTTCGCGGAGAGCGTTCGCGCGTTCGAGCACCTCGCCGAGGAGCTTGGGCCTGCGCCACCCTGGAGTGTGCTGTGTGAGCGAGCAGGTCTCCACGCCTGGGAAGTACTCGAGCCGGCCGCCGAAGCGGCGGCGCGCCGCACACTCGGAGGACGCTTCGCCCCGGAGTGTGCCCCGGAGGAGCGCCAGCACCTCGCGGCGCGCACCGTCGAGTGGCTTGCTGCCGCCATGGCCGCACGCCGGCTCGACGCGGCGTCCCATCACCCGCGAGCCTGTCTGGCCGAGCACAGCGCCGCGATGCGCTGGCTCAACCGCGTGCCAGATTGGTGCGGCGAGCTGATGCAGCGCGATCCGGATGCGGAATGGACGGTCAAACTGCGCGACCTACTCACCGAAGCACGCATGTTGCGCCTGATCTGGGACAAGCGCTGACCCCGCTCTCCGCCGCACGACACCTGCGCAATGGCGGCGGGACGCGAAGACGATTCCGCCTCGAGCCGTGGCTCGAGGCGGAGGCGATCGCTGGCGGCGGGGGTGATCGGGCGGATCACTCGATGGAGTACGCGCTCACGATCCCGCCGTGCTGCGCGGCGAATTGAGCCGCGTACTGCGTGCACCACTCGTAGCGCTTGAACACCCGCGCGTCGCAGTCGTGCTCGTCCGGGCGGCCGGTGAAGTAGCGCAACACCGCCGCGGCGTCGCGGTACCAGCGGAACTTGTTGTAGACGAGCGTCCCGTCGGCGTACTGGCAGACCCACATCGGCCAGACGTTGCCACCGCGCACGAGCTTGTCGATGTTGTTCGCGAACTGGCGCGGGTCGATGTCCTTCCCGAGCAGCTGCCGCGCCGACATGACGACGGCGAGCACCGTCGACGGCTCCGCTGGCTGGAGAGCCGCATCGCATTGCGCCATCGGCGTCGCGCTCTGCGTGTCGATCGGCGTCGTCGCCAGGGTTGCGGCCGCGGGCTGCGCGAACGCGAACGCGAGGACCAGGGTCGTGGCGGTCAGGATTCCATGCTTCATGACAGACTCCTCTTCGCAAGGTCGGGTTCGAGGGCTCGCGACCGGACCTTGCGCATCCTTGCGGTCGCGAGCGAGGGCGACGTTTCGTCGCGCCTCAGTGCCCCGAATCCACGGCGCGCGCATTCCGAACAGCGCTCTCGCGCGCTCGGACCCCGGCGAGCGCCGTCATCGCTCGCCGCGAGCGCAGCGCTCACTGGAGCCGCACACTGCGCACCCCGGGTTCGCGCGGCTCGCCGTGTCCGCCGGGTTCGCCGGTCCGAGCGCTCGCGACGATCGAGCGGATTCGATCGCGAGCGCGTGAGCTCGCACCAGCGCGGAGCTACCCATCGTGGATCGTCGGGCTACGATGCGACGGATGTTCACGTTCACGCGCTTCCATGACGCGCGCCGCCTCGCCTGCATCGCGCTCGCGGGTCTAGGCGCTTCTCGCGCGACCGCGCTCGCGCAGGCGGAGATCGAGACGCACGCCGATGCGTCGCTCGCTCCGGCGGCGCAGCGACTCGTGCCGCGGCTCATGCCGCTCGGTGATTCGATCACGCAGGGCGGACAGGGCTTCGCGTCGTGGCGTTATCCGCTGTGGTTCGCGCTCTCCTCCGCGCACGCGGTCGACTTCGTCGGCTCGCGCTCGATCGTGTTCAACGGCGACGGGCCAGGGAATCCCAACACGCTCGTCTACACGAACTACTACACGAGCTTCGACCGCGATCACGAGGGCTGGTGGGGGATCCGCACGGACCAGGTCGACGCGCTGGCGTACTCGGCGGCGCTCGCGGCGCAGCCCGACCTCGTGCTCGTGCACCTGGGGACGAACGACATCGGCCAGTACGGTCCGCTCGGGCTGAACAACGCGCTCTTCTACCTGCCGCGCATCCTCGCTCACATCCGCGCCGCGCGGCCCGCCGTCCGCATCTTCGTCGCGCAGCTGATCCCGATCGGTCCGGGCACGGGGTACTTCGACTACGCGCCGCTCGTCGACGTGTTCAACGTCGAGCTCGCTGCGATCGTGCAGGCGGAGAGCTCGCCCGCGTCGCCGGTGTACCTCGTCGATCAGAACACGGGTTTCGACGTCGCGAGCCACCTGCAATCCGACGGGCTGCATCCCAACGTCGCGGGCGAGATCCGCATGGCGAACGTGTGGAGCGCGGCGCTGCTCGCGAACTGGATCGCGCCGCCGCCGCCCACGCGACGCAGCGTGACCCTCGCCGACGGAGGCTTCGAGCTCCCGCTGCTTGCGCTCGACGGACAATCCCTCGAAGCCCCGACGAGCACCGCGTGGCATTTCGGCGCGACCGTCGGTGCCGCGCGCGGCATCTACAATCCCGGCGCGAGCTCGTACGCCGGCGCGGCGGGCCTGGGCACGCCGCAAGGAGCCGAGGGAGCGCAGGTGCTCTACCTTTCCGACGACGTCGGACGCAACGCCGCCGCGGTGGCGTTCCAGACCTTGGCGACGACGCTGGAGAACGGGCTCACCTACACGCTGCGCGTCGCCGTCGGACGCCGGTTGCGCGGCAATCCTAGCGGCACGGTGTACGGCGGCTTCAAGATCGAGCTGCTCGCCGGCAACGACGTCATCGCCCTCGCGACCGACACGTTCGTGCCCGCGGCAGGCACGTTCCAGGATGCGACGTTGAGTTGCGGGCCCGATGTGCCGGCGAAGTGGCGCGGCCGCGCGCTCACGGTGCGTTTCACGACGACGTCGACCGCGCCGCACTCGGCGACGGACTTCGACGACGTGCGCTTGACGGCGCAGTAGCTCGACGAGCTCAGCTCGCGGTGTTCGCGATCTCGGCCAGGCGTTCGAGCAATCGATCGAGGTCCGCGAGCGTCGTGCGCGGGTTCATCAACGTCACGCGCAGCCACAGGCGGCCGGAGAGGCGCGTCTGCACGAGGTAGAAGCGTCCCTCGGCGACGATCTGCTGTCGCAAGCGCGCGTTGAGCGCGTCGAGCTCCTCCTCGGTGGTCGCGGAGCCGCCCGGTCTCAGGCGGAAGCACACGATGTTCGCCTCGGGCTCGACGGCGAGCTCGAAGTCGCCGCGCTCGCGCATGCGTCGCGCGAAGTCGCGCGCGAGATCGAAGAGCCGCTCGACGTGCGTCGCGAGCGACTCGCGGCCCTCCAGGCGCAGGAGCGCGTACAGCGAGAGGCCCAGCATGCGTTTCGTGCATTCGACGGTGCGCAGCGCCGAATCGTGCGCTCCGTTGAAGAGGTACGACGCCTCCTGCGCGAACGCCGCGCACGCGTGAGCGGGATCACGGAAGAGCACCGCCGTCGAGAGCGCGGGCACGTGCAGCAGCTTGTGCGCGTCGACGACGACCGAGTCGGCGCGCTCGAGTCCGCGCACGAGGTGCCGATGCCGGTCGGAGAGAGCGGCGGGAGCTCCGTGCGCGCCGTCGACGTGGAACCAGAGGCGTTCTCTCGCGCAGAGGTCCGCGATGCGCTCGAGCGGATCGAAGGAGCCCGTCGCCGTCGTGCACGCGCTGCCCACGATCGCGATCGGCTTGCGTCCGCGAGCGCGCGCTTCCGCGAGCGCGCTCTCGAGCGCGTCGACGCGCATCCGGTAGCGCTCGTCGACCGCGACGGGCCACGCGCCCTCGCGCCCCCAACCGAGAATCTGTGCCGCGCGCGCGATCGAGTAGTGCGCCTGCTCGCTGACGAGCACACAGAGCGGCGGACCCGCGTGCGCGCCTTCGTTCCACACATCCCAGCCCGCGCGCAGTTGCCGCGCTGCGAGCAGCGCGGTGAGATTGCCGAGCGAACCACCGGACGTCAGCAGTCCGTCGCTCGCCGCGGGCATCCCGAGCGCGTTGCCGAGCCAGCGCACGAGCGCGCGCTCGATCGCCGTCGCGGCCGGTCCCATCTCGACCACGGCCATGCCGTTGTTGAGCAGCGCGGCCGTGAGCTCGCACAGCGCCGCCGCCGGATGCACGACCGCGACTTGATGACCGACGTAGCCGGGATGGTGCAGGTGGTTGGAGTGCGCGAGCACCTGCTCGAGCAGCGCCGGCAGAGTCTCGATGCCGGCGGGCCGCGCGCCGAGATCGGAAACGTGGAGCTCGATCTCGCGCGCGAGCTCGACCGGCGGCAGGACGGGACCTTCGCCGCGCTCGCAACGCTCGAGATGCGCGGCGAGGAGATCGATGACTCGATGGCCGAGCGCACGAAAGGCCGAGGATTCCAGCGCCGGCGCCGCATCGGGGGTCGAGGTTCGGGGTCGCGAGCTCGTCATCGGTCCGTTCACTGTCTGCGCGCGAGGTCGTCCGCGCCACGGGAGTCGCGTGCGCGAGCACGACGCTCGACCCGTCGAGTCGGGGCGCGGGATTCTAGTCGGAGCGCGAACGCGTGGCAGCCCGGCGAACGATTCCTTCCGCGGCGGAGCGGGCCAGGATGTGGAGCTCGCGGCCGCGCGGGTCGCGCGACCACGGCGTCGCTCGCGGCGGGAGTTCCGCGCTCGGCTGCTAGACTCCCGCGCTTCGAAACGCGCTCCGCCCCCTCGTTCCGTCTCCATCGATGCGAATCCAAACCGTTCCGCTCCTCGGTCTCGCGAGCATCGCGCTCGCCGCCGCCTGCGCCATGACACCCAGCTCCTCGAACCCCTCCGCGAGTGCGGCTCCGGCCGCGAGCGCGCGCGCCAGCACTCCTTCACCGCTCGCGGCGGACATCGATGCGAGCCTGCGCGCCTCCGAGAAGGACTTGATCGCCTGGCGCCGGCACCTGCACGAGCATCCCGAGCTCTCGAACCGCGAGGTCGAGACCGCGCGCTTCGTCGCCGAGCGATTGCGCGAGATGGGCTTGAAGCCGCGCACCGGTGTCGCGCGCAACGGCGTCGTCGCGGTGATCGAAGGCGGACGTCCGGGAGCGGTCGTCGCGTTGCGCGCCGACATGGACGCGCTGCCCGTGAAGGAAGAAGTCGATCTGCCCTTCGCGAGCAAGGCCACCGGCACCTACGAAGGCAAGACCGTGCCCGTGATGCACGCCTGCGGACACGATGCGCACACGGCGATGCTGCTCAGCGCCGCGCGCGCTCTCGTGTCCGTGCGTGAACGCCTGCCGGGCAAGGTCGTGCTGCTCTTCCAACCCGCCGAGGAGAGCGTGCCCGCCGACGAACAACCGGCCGGCGCGGAGCTGATGATCAAGGAAGGCGTGCTCGATGACCCGAAGGTCGACGCGGTGTTCGGCCTGCACGTCTTCGCCGGGCAGAAATCCGGTCTCGTCGGCTGGCGCACGGGGCCGATCCTCGCCGCCGCCGATCGCTTCGAGATCATCGTCGAAGGTCACCAGGCGCACGGCTCGAAGCCCTGGGCCGGCATCGACCCGATCGTCGTCGGCAGCCAGATCGTCGGCGCGCTGCAGACGATCGTCTCGCGCCAGATCGACATCACGAAGGAGCCCGCGGTCGTCACCGTCGGGCTCTTCGAGAGCGGCGTGCGCAACAACATCATCCCCGACCGCGCGCGTCTCGTCGGCACGATCCGCACCTTCGACGAGAGCATGCGCACCGACATCCACGCGCGCGTGAAGCGCATCGCCGAGTCGATCGCGCAGGCGTCGGGCGCGAAGGCGATCGTGACGCTCGAGAACGGTTATCCGGTGACCGTCAACGATGCGGAGCTCACCGAGCGCATGCTCCCCACGCTGCGGCGCGTCGCGGGCGACGAGGTCGTGCCCGTGAGCAAGATCACGGGCGCCGAGGACTTCTCGTTCTTCGCGCGCAAGGTGCCGGGCCTCTTCGTGTTCCTCGGCGTCACGCCCGAGGACAAGGTGAAGACGGCGGATTCGAACCATTCGCCGCGCTTCTACGTCGACGAGAGCGCGCTGCCGCGCGGCGCGCGCGTGATGGCGATGCTCGCGGCGGACTGGCTCGAGATGCACGCGCGCTGAGCGCTCCATGCTCGAGCTGCGACCCGGTTGCGAGCACTGCGCCGCGCCGCTCCCGCCCGACAGCGCGGAGGCGTGGATCTGCTCCTTCGAGTGCACGTTCTGCACGCGCTGCGTGAGCGAGGTGCTCGAGAACGTCTGCCCCAACTGCGGCGGCGGCTTCGAGCGCAGGCCGGTGCGGCCGAAGGATGCGCTCGCGCGTCACCCGGCGAGCGGGAAGCGGGTCGAGAAGCGCGTCGACTTCGAGCGCTTCGGTCCGCTGCGCGAGCGCCACCGGACGATCGTGCCGCGCGAGCGATAGAACGCACGGCCCGCACCGACTCGCGCTCGAGGTCGAGGTCGCGCGATGCGCGCCGATTCGATTCGCGTGACGCGTGCCGATGTCGTGTCGCGCTCACGCGTGCCGATCGAGAGTCGCGCTCACGCGTGCCGATCGAGAGTCGCGCTCACGCGTGCCGACCGAGAGTCGCGCTCACGCGTGCCGACCGAGAGTCGCGCTCACGCGCTCCGGCGCACGAGCTCTTCCGCGACCCGCGCCAGGCTTGCCGGCGTGTGCTTCATCGGCGACCACAGCGGGTACAGGCGTCCCATGGCTCGATGCGCGATCCACGCCGAGGCGCACACGCCGACGGCACCGAGGCCGACGACCCCGATCGCGAGCGGGTTCGTGAGCATCCCCATCGCGAACCCGAGCGTCGTCGCTCCGGCCGGCGGATGCGCGAAGCCCGTGGTGTGCATGAAGAAGCACGTCGCGCCGAGCGCAACCGTCGGCGCTCCGATCTTCTCGAGCCACAGCGGTTCGTCGGCGAACCACGGGTTCGCATGGCCGAGCGCGGTGAGCGCGAGCCAACCCATCGCCGCGCCGACGACGTGCGAGCAGATCGCGTTGCGCGGCGCCGCCGGCGGCATGTGCGGCACCCAGAGGACGATGAACGTCGACGCGCCGAGCGAAGGGAAGAGGAACGGCTGGCCCGACTTCCACGTCAGGGCGGCGATCCAGGCGCACGTCGCGCCGGTCAGCACGACTTGGAACAACACGCCAAGGCGCGAGAGTTGGGGGGGATTCACGGAGCGGCGGGGGGGCGGACGACCCAAGCCTATCCCGGCGGACGCCGATGGGGAGCCGCCCACGTCGCCGATCGCGTCCGCGTGCGATCGAGCCCGCGCGCGGATGCGCACGAGGCGCTTGCGCCGCGCCGTGGGTCCGTCGGCGGCGTCGAGCGCCCCGATTCGCGCCGCGTTCGCACAGGACCCATGGAGCTCACGGTAGAACCAGCGCATGCAAGCCACCGGCGCCGGCCCGCTCTCGATCCTCTCGCTCATCGTCGCGCCCGCGATCTTGACGAACGCGTCGACCGTGTTGTCGATGAGCACGAGCAACCGGCTCGCGCGCGCGGTCGACCGGGCGCGCGAGCTCGCCAAGCAGCTCGAGCAGGCCGCGGGCGACGTATCCTCGGACGCGCGCCGTCGCATGAGCGAGCTCGAGCGCACCGAGCTCCGCAGCCTGATGCTCACGGCGGCGCTGAGGAACTTCTACATCGCGCTCGGCTGCTTCGGCAGCGCGACGATCCTCGCGCTCGCGGGCGCGGTGATCGCGCTCGTGTTCGAGTCCGGCGTCGGCGGTTGGCTCGAGCTCGCGGCATTGCTCTTCGGCATCGCCGGGCTCGGCGCGATCGTGCACGGCTCGGTCCTGCTCGTGCGCGAGACGCGCATCGTCGTCGCCGTGCTTCAGGAACGGGTCGCGAGCGTGCGCAAGAGCGCGCAGTCGCGAGGTGTTTGACGCATCCTCCGCCCCGGCGGCGGAGCGACTACACTGCTGCGCCGCTCGCGCACGTCCGCGCGGCGGCTCCGGCCAACCTCGAAGGTCTCGACCATGCTCGACAAGAACGACATCCGTGACATGCTCCTCAAGGAGTGCGACGTCTGCGTCCATCTGCACGGCAAGCTGCCGAAGGGCGCGGCGGACTATCGGCCGACGCCCGGTCAGCGCAGCACGCTCGAGCTCCTGCGCCACGTCGCGCACAGCTCGATCGACGGCCTGCGCGGCATGACGGACATGAAGTGGGAGACGTGGGAGCCGAACGAGAAGCGCCTCGCGACGATGCGCCTCGAGGACTTCCCCGCGGAGATGGCGCGCCAGAAGAAGGAGATCGTCGAGTACTTCGAGCGCCTGACGGACAAGCAGTTCGCCTCGCAGGAATCGATGCTGATGAACGGCACGAAGACGAAGCTCGCCGCGGCTCTGCTCGACGGGCCCGTGCGCTGGGCGACCGGGTATCGCATGCAGCTCTTCCTCTACGCGAAGGCGGCGGGCAACGCGGGGATCGGGACGTGGAACTGCTGGGACGGCGTCGACGATCCGAAGAAGACGTGACGCGCGCTCGGCGCGCGACTACGGAGCCCCAGTGAGCCCGCTTGTACCGTTCGTCCTCGCTGTGGTCGCGCGCGCGACGTCCAGTGAGGAGCTCACGAGCTGCTACTTCGTGCAGCACGTCGCGTGGGAGCTCGCCGATTCCGCTCGGACGCTCTCACTCGAAGCCCTCGCTGCATGTCCGCGACTCCGCGCCGAAGCGACGTCGCGCGGGTTGCTCCTCTCGCCGAGCGCGGCCGGGCTTGATGCGGCCGCATCGATCGAGCTCCCGGCCCACGCGGGCCCCGCGTTCCGCGATGCGCTCGTGTCGTGGAACGCGATCGTGCCCGATCACGCGGGGCTGATCGTCGAGCTTCGCGTCGCGCGCAACGAAGGGAGCTGGTCGCCCTGGCTGCAACTCGGCGACTGGGGCGAGCGCGCGCCCGCCACGCCGGTGGTTTCGTTCGACGGCGGACGCGTCGAGGTCGACGTTTTCCGCTCCGAATCCGCGTGGGATCGAGCGCAAGTGCGCGTGCGCGCGTGGCGCGCGGACTCGAGCCCGAGCACGGCGATCACGCTCGAGCGCGTGTCCCTGTGCGTGAGCGACCGAACGACGCCGCACCTCGTCGCGTGGGAGCGCTTCCGGCCGTCGCGTGGCTGCACCGAACCCGCGCCACGTGCGCCGCTCGCTCCCGGACGGATCGACGTGCCGTTCCGCAGCCAGCGCGCGCTCCCGCCCGAGCTCGCGCCGCGGTGTTGCAGCCCGACGTCACTGGCAATGGTGCTCGCGTTCCGCGGTGTCGAGCGCACGACCGAGGAGGTGGCCGCGCTCGTCTACGACCGCGCGCACGACCTCTACGGCAACTGGACCCGCGCGATCCAAGGCGCGTTCACGCTCGGCGTGCGCGGGTACGCGGCGCGCTTCTCGAGCTGGGTCGATGTCGAGGAGTCGATCCGCGCGAACCAGCCGCTCGTGATCTCCATCGCCGCGGCCGAGGGCGAGCTCCACGGCGCTCCCTACGCGAAGACCGACGGTCATCTGCTCGTTCTGTGCGGATTCGACGCGCAGCATCGCGTGCTCGTGAACGACCCTGCCGCGGTGGACGCGGCGCACGGACAGCTTGCGTACTCGCGCGCGGACCTCGAGCGTTGCTGGTTCGGACATGGAGGCGTCGCGTACGTGCTCGAGCCGCCGGCGAGCGGAACGAGCAGTCGATGAGCACGGCTCACGACTTCGTGGCGAGATCGAAGCGCAGCGAGCGCGCGTCGCCGGTCGCGAGCTCGACCGTGCGCTCCTCGTGAACTCGATCGCCGTCGTACAGTTGCACGCGCACCGCGCCCGACGGCACGACGACCGTTGCCGTCTCGCCGGGTCGCAGCGTGAAGTCCTCGATCCGCAGCTCTCCGGCGAAGACGGCGCAGCGCACGGCTTGCGGTGCCGCGAGGTCGATCGAGAGCGTCGAACCGGGGCGGAGTTGGAGCCGCAGATCGCTTTCTCCGCGATTCACGCGCTGCACGGCGACCTGACCGTTCTCGGTGTTCGCGTGGATCACAGCCTCCGGCCAGCTGCCCGAAGGCACATCGAACTCGCCATTGTCGTTGCTCCAACTCGAGTAAGAGCCGGATTTCCCGACGACGGCGACGCGAGCCTTCACGCGTTGACCCTGCGCGTCGATCACGACACCCCGGACGTTCTCGGACCCGTCGTGCGGAGACGAGTGACCGGAGTGGGGCGCGTGCTCCGCCACGGCGGTCGCCTGACGCGGAGCCTCGTGCACATGGATGTGAACGACACAGGCAGGGGCGACCAAGACGGCGAGAGCGAGCGCAGCGTGTTTCATGGGAACCTCTGGACGTGGTCTACCGGTGTTGGGCGCGTGGGTCACGGTCTGAAGGCCGGCGGCCCAGCCAAGCTGGCCGCGGGGCGGCGGGAGTCGTCGGCATTGAGTTCACGTGGACTCGACGAGACCATGAAGCGGGATGTTCGACTCGCAAGACTCACTCATCGAGAAGATCCGACTTGGCGAGGACTCGCGCCTCGAGCTGAAAGCCGTGCGGATGCGAGGGGCGCGCGTGGAAGCTCCCGCGCGCGACGACCTCGCCGATGAGATCGCGGCGTTCGCCAACACCGCGGACGGGGTGCTCGTGCTCGGCGCGGACGACAAGACGCGCAAGCTCGAGGGCGTGGCCATCGAGCACCTCGACGCCGTTGAGGCGTTCGTACGCGAGGTCTGCCAGGACTCGATCAAGCCGCCGCCGATGGTGCACATCATCCGCTATGCGGTTCCGGGCGCCGCCGGAGCGACGCACGGGTTCATCCGCGTCGACGTGCCGCGCAGCTTGTTCGTGCACCGAAGTCCCGGTGGGTACATGCAACGCGTCGGCAGCTCGAAGCGTGAGCTCTCGCCGGAACTGCTCGCGCGTCTCTTCCAGCAACGCAGCCAGACGAGATTGATCCGTTTCGACGAGCAGGCCGTGCCGGGCACGACGCCGGAGACGCTCGTGCGCGATTTGTGGAAGCGCTTCGCGGGCGATGTGGAGGAGGACCCGCTCGTCACGTTGGACAAGCTCAAGCTGATCGTGCGCGACGACACCGGCACTTGGCGCGCGACGGTTGGTGGCGTGCTCTTATGCACCGAGCATCCCGAACGCTGGCTGCCGAACGCGCAGATCGAAGCGGTGCACTACGCCGGCGCTGATCGCGACGCGAACACGCAGGTCGACGCGCGCACGATCACGGGTCCGCTCGATCGGCAGATTGCGGACGCGTTGTTCTTCGTCGAGCGCAATATGCTCGTCGGAGCGGTGAAGGCACCCGGGCGAATCGATCGCCCTCAGTACAGCGTGCGCGCGGTGTTCGAGGCGATCGTGAATGCCGTCGCGCACCGCGACTACTCGATCCACGGCTCGCGGATCCGTCTCTTCATGTTCGCCGATCGACTCGAGCTCTACTCGCCCGGAGCACTCGCGAACACGCTGACCGTCGAGAGCATGCCGCTGCGCCAATCGACGCGGAACGAACTCATCGCGAGCTTGCTAGCGAAGTGCACGATCGACTCGCGCTCCGACCTCGGTCGTGCGCGAATCATGGATAAGCGCGGGGAAGGTGTGCCGATCATCGTGCGGGAGACGCAGGCGCTCGCCGGCGCCGCGCCTCGCTACTCGCTTCTCGACGGAGTGGAGCTCAGGCTGACGGTTCCCGCAGCCACGGCCAAGCCTCCGGCGACGTGATCGAAACGATTCGACGCGTCTCGACGCGGCCACGAGCGGGAGCAATGACCTGCTCGTCTTGCACCCATTCAACGTCGACTCGTCCGCTGGACGGCGGCCACTGCGCGAAGCGGCAGAATCGAACGTCAGGCAGGAGCGTCGGGCTGAATGCGTGCAGCGGTTCAGGGTGCAGAAGCCCGAAGACGTCAACTCCTTTCGGATACAGCCCAAAGGGGCCAAACAGCGCCCCGGACACGCAGTGCCTCACGCTTGTGACGGCCTGGGTGGCCGTAAACGCAGACCGCTTCAGGTCGGTTGCGATCACTGGTTGGCCAATCGCGTCGCCTCGCGAATCAATACGCCCGCAGATTGACGTCTGCGAGTGCAGAACCGCTTCAACCACTCGACTGTCTTGCATGCAGCGCGAGCCCTGTCCGTGGAGTGTCGTCACGAGAACCAAGTACGGACACCTGGACGATTCGCCCTTCTTGACTTTGCGCAGGATGGACTGTCGCAGCCTGTCGAAAGGCGGCGTGTATCGACGGGGCTCCGCGCGGTACGGATTGGTGGCACTGTCTTCGAGATGAGTGTCGGTGGTCATCGTGTGACGACTGATATTCGTCACCTCCACGTAGAAGCTCGTACCAGCTTGATGACACTCGAAGTCGGCGGTCTTGTCGTTTGTGGTCGCGGTCGCCTCGAGCTTGTCGACGCGGTGAATCAACCAGTCCCATGCGACGGCTTCGGCGACCGCGCCCTCGGCGCCATCAGCACTCCGCAATCGAGGGCACCATTCCGCTGCACGAGTGAAGTCAGCTCGATCTATCCACTCGGCGTACGCCTCGATCGACGGGGCCCACCGCCTCAAGTCAGCGCTTCCGTCGTCGATGGAAGACTCGGTCACGCGCGTTCTGCCCTACGACCGATAGTCCGCATTGATGCGCACGTAGTCCGCGCTGAAGTCGCACGTCCAAGCCTCGGCGCTCGCGGTTCCTTTCGCGAGATCGACGCCGAGGATGACCTCGTGGTTGTTCAAGAGGTGCTCGTGAGCGGCTCCCTCGTTCTCGGGGTGCGGCTTGCCGTTGGAGTAGACATCCGCGTCGCCGATCCAGACGCGGGCGACGCGCGGGTCGAACTCCACGCCGCTGCGGCCGGCGGCGGCGAGGATGCGGCCCCAGTTCGGATCGCGGCCGTGCACGGCGGTTTTCGTCAACGGGCTCGTGGCGATCGTGCGCGCGACGATGGCGGCGGCTTCCTCGGTCGGGGCTCCTTGCACTTGCACCGTCACCAGACGCGTCGCGCCTTCGCCATCCGCGGCGATGGTTCGGCAGAGTTCCTGGGCAACGTCGATCAGCGAGCGCGATTGCAGCTCCTCGCTCATGTCGCTCGGGTCCGGGCTCGCGTTCTGGCGCGAGTTCCACAGGACGACCGTGTCGTTCGGCGACGTGTCGCCGTCAACGGTCAAGCGATGGAAGCTCTTGTCCGCCAGCGCGCGCAGCGTGCGCAGCGGCTCCTTCACTGGCGGGCCGTCGGTCAGCAGGAAGCCGAACATCGTCGCCATGTTCGGGTGGATCATGCCCGAGCCCTTGGCGATGCCCGTGACTCGGAACGGCGGGCCGGAGCGCTCCTCGACCTTCACCGTGCGCACCTTCGGCACGAGGTCGGTCGTCATGATCGCCTGCGCGAAATCGCCGAGGCCGCGCTCGTTCGTGTTCGAGAGCAGCGTGGGGAGCACGTCGACGATGCGTTCGACGGGCAGGCGCGCGCCGATGACGCCCGTCGAGAGGAAGAGCACTTGCTCCGGCGGGCAACCGATCAATTCGGCCAGACGCGATTGGATGTGACGGTTGTCCTCGAGACCTTGCTCGCCCGTCGAGCAGTTCGCGTTGCCCGAATTGACGAGCAGCGCGCGCACGCGGCCGTTCGACTTCTTCAAACTCTCGCGGCACACGACGATGTGCGAGCCGAGCAAGAGGTTCTTCGTGAACAATGCCGCCGCCGGGTACGCCTGCGCGCCGACGATCAGGCCGAGATCGAGCTTGTTCTTGCGGGCGCGGATGCCGCAATGCAATGCGCTCGCCTTGAAGCCGGTGGGCAGGACGGGGCGCGCATCGCTCACGCGCGAACGGGTCAGGATCGGTTGTTCCATGGCTCCAGCCTCTTCTTCCAGGCGGCGATCTCCGCGCGCACACGGCTCTGCGCCGTTCCACCGAGCACCGCGCGGCGCGCGAGCACGGCTTCGACGCACAGCTCCTTCTTGAAATCGTTCGTCGAGAGGTGCGCGAGCTCGGGCAGCAGCGAGCGGCGCAGCTCTTCGGGCAGCTCCTCGATCTCCACGTTGCGCTCGAGCGCGGCGCGCACCGTCGCTCCCGCGCGCTCGTGCGCGACGCGGAACGGCACACCGGCCTTCACGAGCAGATCGGCGACGTCGGTCGCGTTGAGATAACCGCGTGCAGCCTCGCTGCGGCAGCGATCGGCGTCGAAGCGCGCGTTGCGCACGACGATCGCCGCGATCTCGAGGCACGCTCGCGCGGTGTCGACGCACTCGAAGAGCGCTTCCTTGTCCTCCTGCAGGTCCTTGTCGTAGGCGAGCGGCAGGCCTTTCATCGTCATCAACAACCCGCTCAAGCGCCCCGCGACACGTCCGCACTTGCCGCGCACGAGCTCGAGCGAGTCGGGATTCTTCTTCTGCGGCATCAAGCTCGAGCCGGTCGCGACAGCGTCGGAAAGGTGCAGGAATCCGGCCTCTTGCGACGTGAAGAAGATCCAGTCCTCGGCGAGGCGCGAGAGGTGCACGAGCGCGAGCGAGCACGCGAACGCGATCTCCGCCACGTGGTCGCGATCGCTGACGGCGTCGAGGCTGTTGTGCGTCGCGCCGGCGAAGCCGAGCTCTTTCGCCAGCGCTTCGCGATCGATCGGGAACGCCGTGCCGGCGAGCGCGCCGCTGCCGAGAGGCGAGACGTCGAAGCGCTTGACGAGATCGACGAGGCGCGTGCGGTCGCGCTCGAGCATCTCGACGTAGGCGAGCAGGTGGTGGCCGACGGTGATCGGCTGCGCGCGCTGCAAGTGCGTGTAGCCCGGCATCGCGATCGAGCCGTCGCGCTCGGCGAGCTCGACGAACGCGCGCTGCAGATCGACGATCGACGCCTCGAGCTCGCGCGCCGCGCTCTTCATCCACAAGCGCAGATCCGTCGCGACCTGGTCGTTGCGCGAGCGGCCGGTGTGCAGCTTCTTCGCCAGATCGCCGACGAGCTGGCGCAGCCGTCCTTCGACGAAGCTGTGCACGTCCTCCGCGTCGGACGCGCCGATGAGCTTGGGATCGCCTTCGATCTCGGCCGCGACGGAGAGCAAGCCTGTTTCGAGCTCGCGTGCCTCCGCCGCGGTCAAGACGTTGGCGCGGGCGAGCGCGCGCGCCCAGGCGATGCTCGCCTGGACGTCCTCGCGCCACAGGCGCTGATCGAAAGAGAGGCTGCGGTTGAAGGCGTCGAAACGCGGATCAATGGCGCCTTCGAAACGGCCTCCCCAGAGCTTCTTCACGTGCGGACCTTCTTCTTCGCGCTGGTCGAGGCCAACGCGGGCTTCTTCGCGTTCGTCTTCGTCGCGAGCGCGGGAGCTTGCGACTTCGGCGTCGCCTTGACGAGCTTCGACACGGGCTTCGAGCCGGATTTCGAGCTGGAATTCGACCGATCGAGCCCCGTCGAGCGCCGCACGCTCGCCGCGACCATTCCCGGCAGTCCGTACAGGCGCACGAAGCCCTTGCTGTCCTTGTGGTCGTACTTCGCGCTGTCGCCGAAGGTCGCGAGGTCCTCGCTGTAGAGCGAGTACTTGCTCTTCGCGCCGAGCGCCGTCGCCGTGCCCTTGAACAGCTTCACGTCGACCGTCCCCGTCACCGGGCGAGTCGCTTCGACGAAGAACGTGTCGAGCGCCTCGCGCAACGGCGCGAACCAGCGGCCCGTGTAGACGAGGTCCGCATAATCGGGCATGAGCTTCTCGCACATGCGGAACGTATCGCGGTCCATCGTGAGCGCGCGCAGCGTGCGCAGCCCCTCGAGCAGGATCGTGCCGCCCGGCGTCTCGTACACGCCGCGCGACTTCATGCCGACGAGCCGGTTCTCGCAGATGTCGACGCGGCCGACACCGTGCTTGCCGCCGAGCGCGTTGAGTTGCGCGACGAGCGCCTCGGCGGCGAGCGTCTTGCCGTTGACCGACACGGGCACGCCGCCCTCGAAGCCGAGCGTGACGGTCTCGGCCCTGTCGGGCGCCTTCTCCGGCGCGACCGTCAGCACCCACACGTCCTCGGGCGGCGCGTTGGCCGGATCCTCGAGTGCTCCGCCTTCGTGGCTGATGTGCCAGAGGTTGCGATCGCGCGAGTAGATCTTCGTGCGGCTGGCGGTGATCGGGATCTTGCGCGCCTCGGCGTAGTCGATCGCGTCCTCGCGGCTCTTGATGTCCCACTCGCGCCACGGCGCGATGATCTCGAGATCGGGCGCGAGCGCCTGGTAGGTGAGCTCGAAACGCACCTGGTCGTTGCCCTTGCCCGTGCAGCCGTGCGCGACGTACCTCGCGCCGATCTCGCGCGCGTAGTCGACCTGCACCTTGGCCAGGATCGGGCGCGCCATGCTCGTGCCGAGCAGGTAGCGGCCCTCGTAGACGCTCATCGCGCGCAGGTTCGGCCAGACGTAGCCTTCGAGGAACTCGCGGCGCACGTCGACGACCTTGCACGAGCGCGCGCCGGTCTTCTTCGCCTTCTCGTCGAGGCCCCGAAGCTCGTCCTCGCCCTGCCCGACGTCGCCGCAGACGGCGTGGACCTCGAGGCCGTAGGTCTCCTTGAGCCAGGGGATGATGATCGAGGTGTCGAGGCCGCCTGAATAGGCGAGCACCACTTTGTCAGCCATGTGCGTGTCTCTTCTTCGCTGCGTTGGGGCTGCGTTGGGGGTTGACGTCGGTGAAAAGGGAGCGCGCTCTCAGACTTCCTTGTCGCGCAGGAGCAGCACGAGCACGGCCTTCTGCACGTGCAGTCGGTTCTCGGCGATGTCGTAGACGATCGAGTTGGGGCCGTCGATCACCGGCGCCGTCACTTCCTGGCCGCGGTGCGCGGGCAGGCAGTGCATGAACAAGGCGTCGGGATTGGCGAGCGCCATCATCTCCTCGTCGACGCGGTAGTCGTTGAAGATCGACGAGCGCTCCTCGATCTCGTCTTCCTGGCCCATGCTGGCCCATACGTCGGTGTACACGGCATCGGCGCCGCGCACGCCTTCCTCGACGTCGTTCAGGATGCGGATGTCGGAGCCCGACTCGCGCGCCATGAGCATCGCCTCGTTGATCACGCGCGCGTTGGGCTCGTAGCCCTCGGGCGAGCACACGGTCATGTGCACGCCCAGGCGCGCGGCGACGTGCACCAGCGAATGACAGGTGTTGTTGCCGTCGCCGACGTAGACGAGATGGCGGCCCTTCACCTCGCCCCATTTCTCGGTGAGCGTGAAGAAGTCGGCCAGCGCCTGGCAGGGGTGCAGGTAGTCGGAGAGGCCGTTGATCACCGGGATCGAGCAGTTCGCCGCGAGCTCCTCGAGCGCGCGATGCTTGAACGTGCGCGCCACGATGCCGTGCACCCAGCGCTCGAGGTTGCGCGCGACGTCCTTGAGCGACTCGCGCGAGCCCAGGCGCACGTCGCGGTGGTCCATGAAGACCGCCGAGCCGCCGAGGTCCTGCATGCCGACGTCGAAGGTGAAGCGTGTGCGCAAGGAGTCCTTCTCGAAGATCATCGCCAGGCGCTTGCCCTTGAGCAGGTCGCTGTAGCCGTTGCGATCGGCCTTGAGCGTGCGCGCGGCGTCGAAGATCGTGTCGATGTCCCCGGTGCCGAGCTGCGCGATCGTCAGCAGGTCCTTCTTGGGCAAGGTGCCGAAGGGAGCGGTGGTGGTCATGGAGTGGTGCTCCTTGCTTTGGTCAGAGGGAGTGGTGAGGAGGATGGGACGGTGTGTTCGAGGTCGGTCGGGGCGCGAATGCCGGATCAGGCGCAAAGGGCGGAGCTGGGCAACGCGCCACACACGCGTGCTCCGCATCGCGGGCCCCGCACAGCGTGTGGGCGGCGGCCGCCCACACGCTGCGCGGGGCTCGGGGGGCGGAAATTGTCTTGTGGAGATGGTCAGTCATCGAGCGAGTTCAGAGCTCTGCCAAGGCTTCGCGCAGGATCGCGACGCCGCGCGCGATCTGCTCGGAGGTGATGACGTAGGGCGGCACGATGCGCAGCACGTCGCCGGCGGTGCGGTTGACGATCAAGCCCTTCGCGTAGAGCGACTTCTGGATCTCCTCCGCGCCGCGCGCCAGACGCACGCCTTGCATCAGGCCGCGACCGCGCAGCTCGGTGATCACGGGGAAGTCGCCCTGCAGGTCGGCGAGTCCCGCGCGCAGCTCCGCGCCGCGCGTGCGCACGGCTTGGGCGAGGCCGCCCTCGAGCTCGTCGAGGAAGACCAGCGCTCCGCGGCACACGAGCGCGCCGCCGGCGAAGGTCGAGCCGTGGTCGCCGGGCTGGAACGTGTCGGCGAGCTCCTTGCGCACGACGATGCAACCCATCGGCAGGCCCGCCGCGATCGGCTTCGCGAGCGCGACGACATCGGGCTTCACGCCCGCGGCGTCGGCGGCGAGGAACGTGCCCGTGCGTCCGCAACCCGATTGCACTTCGTCGTGCACGAGCAGCGTGCCCGTCGCGTCGCACAGCTTGCGCGCGGCGCGCAGGAAGTCGTGGGGGAGCTCGCGCACGCCCTGCTCGCCCTGGATCGGCTCGAGGAAGAGCGCGCCGAAGCGCTTCGTCTCGAGCAGCGCGCCGAGACGCGCCGTGTCGCCGGCGGTGACGAACTCGACGCCGGGGACGAGCGGCTCGAAGGGCTTGCGGTACTTCTCGGTGTGCGTCAGAGACACCGAGCCCATGCTGCGGCCGTGGAAGCTGCCTTCGAGCGCCACGAGGCCGGCGCGCGGCGCGCCCTGCGCGTAGAAGTGCTTGCGCGTGAGCTTGATGGCCGCCTCGATCGCTTCCGTGCCGCTGTTCGTGAAGAACACCGCCTCGAGGCCGGTGAGACGCGCGAGTCGCGAAGCGACCTCCTCGGTGTACTCGTGGCGGTAGAGATTGCTGACGTGCACGACCTTCCCGAGCTGATCGGAGAGCTCGCGCGCGAGGCGCGGATGCGCGTGGCCGAGCGCCGAGACCGCGATTCCGGCCAGGAAATCGAGGAAGACGCGGCCGTCGGAGGTGACGAGCTCCGCACCGCGCCCGCCGACGAACACGTCGGGCGCGCGGTTGTAGGTGTTGAGCAGGTGCGTGGTCATCGTGCAGGCTCGGCTAGGAAGCGGGTTCCGGTCGAAACGTCGAGCGCCCGCAACACGGCATCGGTGCCGGACGCGGGCGCGATCTTCACCAGGCAGTTCGTGTTCTCGCTGAGCGCCGCGAGCGCGGCGTCGACCTTCGGGATCATCCCGCCGGCGATCACGCCTTGCTCGCGCAGCTCCCGTACGCGTGTCGCGCTCAACGATTCAATGCGCTGCTTGCGCGCGTCGAGCACGCCGGGCACGTCCGTGAGGAAGAGCAGGACCTGCGCCTCGAGCGCGCGCGCGAGCGGACCGGCGGCGAGGTCGGCGTTCACGTTGTAGAAGTGATCGCGCGCGGCCGAGTGCTCGCGCGCGAGCGGCGCGACGGTCGCGATCACGGGCAGGTAGCCGCCGGCGAGCAGCGTTTCGACCAGCGCGCGCTCGACGTGCACGAGCGAGCCGACGTAACCGAGGTCGATCGCGGCCTGCGCGCGCACGGGCTCGACGTCGAAGCTCGCACCGTCGGCGCCGCACAGTCCCGCCGCGCGCACGCCGGCTTCGCCGAGCGAGTGCACGAGCTCCTTGTTCACCAGGCCCGCGAGCACCATGAGCACGACGTCCGCGGTCGGGGCGTCGGTGATGCGCAGTCCCTCGTGGTAGCGCTCGTCGAGTCCGAGACGCCGCACGAGCTCGCGGATCTGATTGCCGCCGCCGTGCACGAGCACGAGCTCGTGGCCCGCGTCGCGCGCGCGCCGCACGGCCGTCGCGAGCTCCGTGCGCGCCGCCGGCTGCTCGAGCTGCGCCCCGCCGACCTTGACGAGGATCCTCACGCGAGGCCCGCGCTTTCCTCGACGCCGAGCATCAGGTTCATGTTCTGCAGCGCCTGCCCGGACGCGCCCTTCACGAGGTTGTCGATGGCCGAGACGATCACGATGCGCGCACCGGCGTCGACGAGCGCGAGGTGGCATTCGTTGGTCATCTGCACGCGGTTGAGCTCGGGCAGACCGTGCTCGAAGACGCGCACGAAGCGCTCGCCGCGGTACGTCGCTCGCAGGTGATCGCGCAGCTGCGCGGCGGTGTACTTCGCGCCGTTCCTCGAGCTGGGCGCGACGTAGATCGTCGAGAGGATGCCGCGGAAGACCGGCAGGAGGTGCGGCGTGAAGACGAGATCGTGCGTGCCCGCTTCCTGGCGAATCTCCGCGCCGTGGCGATGGTTGCCGACACCGTAGGCGAGGAAGTTCTCGTGGCTGTTGCCGAAGTGCGTGCGCGCACTCGGATTCTTGCCCGCGCCGGAGACGCCGCTCTTGGAGTCGCAGATGATCGTCGTGCTCTTGTCGACGAGTCCCGCGGCGAGCAGCGGCTCGAGCGCGAGCAGGATCGACGTCGGATAGCACCCGGGGTTCGCGACGAGGCGCGCGGCGGCGATGCGCTCGCGCGCGAGCTCGGTCAAGCCGTAGACCGCCTCGCCGAGCAGCTCGGGCGCCGGATGCGCGTGCTGGTAGGTCGCCTGGTAGAGCCTGGGATCGCGCAAGCGGAAGTCCGCCGAGAGATCGACGACCTTCAGGCCGAGCTCGAGACAGCGCCGCGCGAGCAGCGCCGACGCGCCGTGCGGCGTGCACAGGAAGGCACCCTCGCAGCGCGCGACGCGCGTCCACTCGAGCGTTTCGACCGGTCGATCGCACTCGAGCTCGGGCGCGTCGGGCGCTTCGCCTTCGCGCGCGCCTCGCCGGGGCGCTTGCGACGCTCGCGCAGCGCGAGCAGGGAGCGCGAGACACGGCGCGCGGCCGCCGCCGAGCGGCACACGAGCAGCAGCGTGTCGTCGCCCGCGATCGTGCCGGCGAGGTCCTTCATCTGCGCGTGGTCGAGCGCGATGCCGAGCGGTGAAGCTCCACCCGCCGGAGTGCGCGCGACGACCAGGTTGCCGGCGGGCTCGCACGAGAGCAGCCACGCGTAGAGCGCCTGGAAGAGGGCCACGCTGGCGTCGCTCTCCTGCGCGGCGGCCTCGGGCGCGAGCTCGTAGCCTTCGCGGCCCTTGAGCAGGCCCATGGCGCGCACGTCGCGCGACAGCGTCGCCTGGTTGACGACGATGCCCTCGCGCGCGAGCAGGCGCTGCAGCTCCATCTGGCTCGCGATGCGGCGCTCGCGCACGAGTTCCGCGATGCGCCGGCGGCGCTCGTCGCGCGCGTCGGCCTGGGCCGGGGCGGCGTCGCCGTGCGCGCCGCGCGACGCGTGGCTCGCGGCGCCCGAGGTCGACGGGGAGCTGTGCATAATCTTAGCCATACCGGTGCATAAGAATGCACTCGTCGGGAGCGCGCGTCAAGAGGCTGGCGCGCTCCGACGTCGTCGCGCGCCGGCGCGCCCGCTTGCAGCGCGCGGGCCGCTGACGTAGAACCCCGCGCCCACCCGGGCCCAGCGGGGCCCCCGAGCCGAGGAACCCGTGTCCGACCTGCTCACCGCCGAGAACCTGATCGCGCTCCTGACGCTCTCGCTGCTCGAGATCGTCCTGGGCATCGACAACGTCGTCTTCCTCTCGATCCTGTCGGGCAAGCTGCCCGCGGAGCAGCGCAGCAAGGCGCGCCGCGTGGGCCTGGCGATGGCGATGCTCATGCGCGTCGGGCTGCTCTTCGGCATCGCCTGGATCGCGCGCCTCGTCGAACCGCTCTTCGGACTCTTCGGCCGCGAGTTCTCCGGCCGCGACCTGATCCTGCTCGGGGGCGGCCTGTTCCTGATCGGCAAGGCGACGTGGGAGATCCACGACAAGCTCGAGGGCGAGGAGCACAAGCCCGGCGTGACGTCGCGCGGCGCCTCCTTCGGCTCGGTGATCTTCCAGATCATGCTGCTCGACATCGTCTTCTCGCTCGACTCCGTGATCACGGCCGTGGGCATGGTCAAGGAGGTCGCGATCATGATCGCGGCCGTGGTCCTGTCCGTGGCCGTGATGATGGTCTTCGCCAACGCGGTGTGCGATTTCGTCGAGCGCCACCCGACGATCAAGATGCTCGCGCTCTCGTTCCTGATCCTGATCGGCGTCATGCTCGTCGCCGAAGGCATGGGCAAGCACATCGAGAAGGGCTACGTGTACTTCGCGATGGCGTTCTCGCTGCTCGTCGAGATCCTCAACATCCGACTGCGGCGCGTCGTGGTCCCCGTGCACCTGCGGCACGTGCACATCGAACCGGACGAGCCCAAGTCGTCGTGAAGCCCGCGGCTCCGCCGGCGGCCTCCGGCGCGGTGCAAGGCGGAGCGTCCGCCGCGACCGGGAACGCTGGGGGACTGCTCGAGCTCGCCAGCGGCCCCGCGGCGCTGGCGATCTTCGTCTGGGGCGCCTCGTTCGTCGCGACGCGCAAGGCGCTCGCGGGGTTCCCGCCAGCAACGCTCGTGGCGGCGCGTTTCGCGATCGGCGCGCTCTTCGTCGCCGGGCTGCAGCTCGCGCGCCGCAGGCCCGTGCTGCCCGAGCGCGCGGACTTCGGGCGCTGTGTCGTGCTCGGTCTCCTGCTCTCGATCCACATCGGCGTGCAGGCGGTCGCGCTGCGCTACACGAGCGCCACGCACTCGGGCTGGCTCGTGTCCTTCAGCCCCGTCGCGATCGCGCTCGGCGCCGCGCTCTTCCTGCGCGAGCGCATCGCCGCGAGCGCCTGGTTCGGGATCGCCGTCGCGTCGAGCGGCGTCGCGCTGGTCGTGCTCTCGCGTTCGCACGGACTCGAGCACGCGCGCGCGGGCGACCTCTTCGTGCTCTCGACCTGCCTCACGTGGTCGGCCTACACGCTGCTCTCGCGTTCCGCGCTCGCGCGCAGTGGAGCGTGGCGCGTGACGCCGCTCTGCATGGCGGTCGCGGCGCTCGTCTCGGGGCTGGTGGCGCTCGGCGAGCCGCGCACGGAGTTCGTGCCCGACACCCGCGCGTGGGCCGCGCTCCTCTTCCTGGGGCTGGGCTCGAGCGGCATCGGTTTCACCGCCTGGGCGAGCGCGATCGAGCGCCACGGCGCGACGCGCGCCGGCGTGCTGCTCTACTTCCAGCCGTTCGTGACGCTCGTCCTGTCCTGGCTGCTGCTCGGCGAGACCATCGATGCCCTCTCGATCGCGGGTGGCGCTCTGGTGCTGCTCGGCGTCGCGGGAGTGGCGCGCAAGCGGAGCTAGGCGTCCGCGACCGCGCTGCGCATCAGGCGAACGGACCCGCGGCGTCGTCGAGCGCCACCGCGCGCGGACGCACGGACTGGCGCACGACACCCTTGTCGATGCGCGCTGCGGGCGCCGAACTCCACACCGCAGCCGGCGGACGCACGCGCGGCGCCGGGACGATCTCGACCTGGCGCTCGTCGCGGCGACGCGCGCTCTCGGATTCGACGTCCTCGACGTGCCGCTCGGCGTGGTCGACGTCTTCCGACGCGTCGCGCGTTCGAAGCGCGCGCGTCGATCCGGCGAGGAGCTCCTGGGCCTGCGCCCGCCACTGTTCGACCTCCGCGAGCGGCCGGCCGATCAGCGGAGCGAGCCGCGCGGCCGGCGCGCAGGCGAGCTGCGCGAGCGTGCGGATGCCTTCGCCGATCAGGCGCGGGCAGGCCGACGAATCGAGGCCCGGCAGCAGACCGCCGCGCAACAGCGTCGCGCTCGCGCGCTCGGTCTGACGTGCGGCCACGGGTGCGATCTTCGTCGACGGCAGCGCGCGCGTGGGCGCGATCTCGTCGAGCGGCAAGGCCGGAATGCGTCGCGCGGGCACACGCACGAGCGCGGCGGCGGGATCGCGCCCATCCGACCCGCGCTCGGCGGGGCGCGCCGCGGTGGGCGACGTCCGCGCGCGCTCGCTCGCGGCGCTCGAGTCGGCCGTGATGCCGCGCGCTTCGTGCGCGGCCGCCTGCGCGTTGCCGAGCGCGCTCGCGCCCGCGCCCACTCGCCACAGGCGCGCTTCGCGCTGCAGGCGTCGCGCGCTGGCCGGCGTCGAGCCCAGGACATCGGTCAAGTGTCCGATGGGTGCGCGTTCGAGCTCCTCGAGCGAACGCACTCCGCTCTTGTGCAGCCGGCGCAGCGTGTGCGGACCGTCCGCGTAGAGGTTGCAGAGCAGGACGAGCACTTCCATGGTTCGACTCCGTCGTGGGCGCGCGCTTCAGGAACGCCGCGCGAGTGTGGCCCGGTGCGCGGGGCGCTGCGCTCCGCGAGCCTGGGCGAAGGTCGAGCGCGAGACGAGGCCCGGTTGCGAGCTCCGCGCGTGTTCGGGCGGAGCCTGTTGAGCCTGCAGTCCGCGCGCGTGCTCGACGATCTCGTCGGCGAGGGCCTCGAAGTCCTGCGCCGCGTCGCCGTGCGCATCGAGCATCTGGATCGTCAGCCCGGCCGCGGCGCACTCGCGCAACTGCGCGTGCGAGCGGATCCAGGTGTCGAAGAGCAGGTGGCCGAGCTGGGAGTGCGCCGCGATCGCGATCTCGTGCGCGAGCCGCTCCCGTCGATCGAGCAGCGTGCCCACGGCGCGCAGCGCGAAGGGCCGCTCGAGCGTGTCGGCCACCTCGGCGAGCACGCTGACCGCCTTCAACGCGCCCTGCAGCGAGAAGGTGCCGCATTCGACGACGAGCAACGCCGTATCGCAGGCGCGCAGCGCGTTCGCCGACAACACGCCGTCGACGCGCGGCGGACAATCGAGCAGCACGTGATCGAAGGACCAGTGGCAGCGTTCGAGCGCGCGCCGCAGCAGCTGCTCGGGTCCCAGCCGGTGCTCCGCGAGCTCCTCGATCTCCGCGAGCTCCGCGCTGCCCGCGAGCAGCCGGATACCGCCGTGAGCGGGGAGCAGTGCTTCGTGGACCGTCACGCGATCGCGCAGCACGTCGACCAGCGTCGCTTCGCGTTCCGCCGCCCAGCCCAGGGCGAGCGTCGCATGCGCCTGCGGATCGAGATCGACGAGCAACACGCGCTCTCCGCGCGCCGCGAGCGCGCCCGCGAGATGGACGGCGGTGGTGGTCTTGCCGCAGCCGCCTTTTTGATTGACGAGAGCGAGGGTGTGCATGGATCGAACTCCGCGCGGCGTGCGGGCCGCCGGATCGCATCGCTTGAACACTGCGCCTGGCAAAGGCAAGATTCAGTTCTGAATTGTGGCTCTCGGTCTGCTAAAGCTCTTTCAAGCCGAGCTTTGAGAAATACGGCATCCATGCACGGAGGGGCAGTCGCAACGCTCCGCGACACGCCTCACGCGCGCGCCGGAGGGGTCGAAGGGGCGCGCTCGCTCGCGCTCTCGCTCCAGCGCGCGAGGCTCGTCGCGAAGCGCGGCGCGATCTCCGTCCAGGCCGTCTCGTGCAGGCAGGCGAGCAGGATCTCGAGCGATTCGACCAGACGCGGGCCGGGCCGATTGAAGAACGCGTTGCCGTCAGCGACGAACACCGCGCCGCGCTCTCGCGCGCGACCGCCGAGCTGGTCGAGGATGTGCGCGATCGTCGCGCGCTCCTCCAGGGAACGCTCGAGCGTGTAGCCGCAGGGCTTGAAGACGACGACGTCGGGCTCGAGTCGCGCGAGATCGGCCGCGTGCAGCGTCGGAGCGAGCTCACCCGCGCGTCCGGCGAGCGCCACGCCGCCGGCGAGCTCGACCAGCTCGGGCATCCACGTGCCGCCGGCCATCACGGGGTCGAGCCATTCGATCGTCAGCACGCGTGGCGCCTGCGACGCATCGCGAGGCCGTCGCGCGAGCGATTCGAGGCGCGTGCGCAGCGTCCGAGCGAGCTCGCGGCCTCGCGTTTCGACCTGCGCGCCGCGCGCGATGCGCTCGACGTCGCCGAAGACGTCGGCGAGGCGCAGCGGATGCAGGCGCACCACGCGCGTCGACGCGAGACCGAGCTCGCGCAGTCCGAGCTCGACATCGCGGAACGGGATCGCGCACACCTCGCACAGGTCCTGCGTCACGACGAGATCCGGTCGTGCGGCGAGCAGCGCCGCGCGATCGAGCGCGTAGATCGACAGGCCCTGCTCGAGCGCCGCGCGCACGTCGCGATCGATCGCCAGCGAGCCGTTGGAGAAGTCGCGCGAACGCGTGAGCGTCGGGAGCTCGCGCACGCGCGCCGGGAAATCGCACTCGTGCGAGACGCCCACGAGCTGCGCCTCGAGCCCGAGCGCGCAGACGATTTCGGTCGACGCGGGCAGGAGGCTCCCGATGCGCATCACAGGGGCGTCCATGGGGTGCGGGAGGCTAGCAGGCGTGAGCGCGCTTCGAGGGGGGGCGGATCGGCTTGCGCACGCGCTCCCGGCCCGCGAAACCGAGCGAATGGGGCCGAATCGGGCCGAATCGCGTCCTTCCAGCCACCTGCCGGACCTCGTTTGCCCCGCAGCGTCGCCGCGGCGCGGAATCGCAGCTCGCGCGACCCCTGTGGCAGGCCCGGCCGTATCCTGTGCGTCCTTCGCGGGTAGACCGCACCCTGGCCGCGCGGTCGCTCCGCGACGCTTCCGAACATGATCCCGATCTTTCGCCGCCTCGTTTCCAGCCTCGCGCGAGCGCGCGGCCGCTCTGCGCTCGCCGCGTACGCCTGCGCAAGTGCGCTGAGCCTCTTCCCGACGCTCGCGATGGCGCAGATCCAGCTCCCGTCGCACAGCGACAAGCCCAAGGGCAACCTCGTGCCGCACCACGTGTGCACGGTGTGCGGGACGCGCAACTACAACGTGCCGAGCACGGCGAAGCTCGACGAGCAGGGGCTGCCGATCGCCTTCTGCGCGACCTGCAAGAAGGAGGTCGCGTTCCGTGCGAGCGAGGCCGTCGAGCCGAAGAAGCCCGCGCGCAGCGCTCAGGGCGACGGTCGATTGCGTCTGCCGCCCACCGACGGCGCGCCCGCATCTCCGGCGACGACCGGCAAGGGGGTCGAGGCTCCGCCCGCGAATCCGAGTGCCGCGACCCAGGGCGCCGACGGCGCGAAGGACGGCGGCCCGACGGCCTTCGTATTCGCCGAAGTGGCCAAGGCGCGCGAGCTCGACGATCCGCTCGTCGGCCAGGCCGTCGACCGCGGGGGCGGCCTGGGCGCCGCCGGCCGCGAGGCCGCGCGGCGCGAGCTCTCGAGCGAGAGCGCGACGCGCATCTTCGTCGCCGCGCGCGTGCTGCTGCGCTGCGGCGCCCCGAACGACATCGATCTCGTGCTCGGCCGCCTGCGCGATCGTCTGCCGCCGACGACGTGCGCGCCGTTGCTCGAGGAGCTCTCGCGCGCCGATCCGGTGCGCGCGTCGCCGCGCTTCTTCGTCGCGCTGCTCGATCATCCCACGGCGACGATGCGCGGCGCGGCGGAGCGCGCGTTGCGCAAGCAGATCGGTCCGGCGCTCGTCCCGCTGCTCGCCGAGAAGCTCGAATCCAAGCGAGGCGAGACGCGCCACGCGGCGGTCGGGCTGCTCGCGGACGTCGACGATCCGTCGGTCGTCGACCTGCTCTTCGCGCATCTCGCCGATCCCAAGCCGTCGGTCGCGCTGGCCACCGGTCGCGCGCTCGCGTCGCGCCCGGGCACCGCGATCGACGCGCGACTGCTCGCGGTCGCCTTCAAGCAGCGCTGGATCCTGCGCGACAGCTCCTACGCGCTCTTGTGCATCCTCGACCGCGAGGATCGCGCGCTCACGCCGATCCTCGACGAGACGCACGTCGAACCGCTGCTCGAGGGCCTGAAGTCGAACGATCCCTTCGTCGGCGGCACCTGCGCCGCGGCGCTCTCGGGCATCGGCTTCCGCAGCCAGCGCACCCACCAGACGGGCTGGCTCGATCAGGAAGTCGTCGACCGGCTCGTGCTCGCCGTCTCGGGCAAGGTCTTCCACGACGACTTCAGCGCGCTCGCCGGTCCCGCGCTGGCGCGCCTGCGCCTCATTTCCGGCCAGGATTTCGGCGCCGACGGCCCCAAGTGGATCGAGTGGTGGGTCTCGGCGCGCGGACACTTCTTCGCGCGGCGCGCGTGGATCGAAGCGGGCCCCGGCGACGAGACGTCGCTCGTCGTGCGCTGGGACGGCGCGGGCGAGAGCTTCGTGCTCCTCGGCGCCTCCGCCGCGGCCTCGTCGCGCCCGAGCGGCGTCGCGACGGTCGCCGATGCGCGCGGAGTCGCCAACGCGCGCGAGGCGGCGAGCTTCTTCCTCACCGAGGGCGAAGCGCGCGAGCTGCTCGCGGCCTTCCAGCGCGAAGGCGTGCTCGGTCCGGACAAGCTCCCTGGCGCGCGCGGCACGCGCGGCGGCGGCGAGCGCACGCTCGAGATCACGGTCGCCGGACGAGGCAAGACCTTCATCTTCGGCGCGGACGCAGCCGAACCCTGGTTCGAGCGCTGCTCCGCCGCGGCGCAGGCGACGCGCGATCGCAACCGCTGGCAGCGCTTCGCGCCCCCGGGCATGGCGCAGCTCGCGTTCTGGCAGGAACAATCGCCGTGGTGGGCGGCCGAACACAGCGACGCCGAGCGCGCGCTGCGCCTGAAGTCGATCGTGCTCGGTGCTCTCGATGTCGCGCGCGGCGCCGACGAGGACGCGGCCGTCGCGGAGCTCGAGCACTTGTACGCGACCCCCGCGCTCGCCGAAACGGCGGACTTCGAGCGCCTGCTCGGCGTACTGCGCGCCGAGGCGGGCTACGGCGAGCGCGCGCACGCGCTGGCTCGGCTCGCGTTGCGCGCCGGCCGCTCGGGCAGCGACCTGCCGCTCGACGCCGAGCGCGCGCGGCGCCTGGTGATCACGCTCGTCGAGCGCTTCGGTCCGCCGGCGCGCGACGACATCGCCGCCGTGCTGCTCCACTCGGACGTCAGCGTGGCGCGCTCGCTGGCGGGGGACACGCGCGTCACGCTGCGCGCCGCCTCCGTGCCGGCGCTGGCGCGCAGCAGCGACGAGAACGATCGTGCGAAGCTGATCAAGATGATCGAGGACCACGAAGCGGAGGTCGAGATCGCCGCCGTGCGCGCGCTCGGCGAGGCGCACGTCGAGAGCGCGCGCACGGAGCTCATCGTGCGCGCGCGCCTCGCGGCGCCGCCGGTGCGCGCGGCCGCGCTCGACGCGATCAGCCGCCTGGGCGGCGAGTTCGTGCTGGACGCGCTGCTCTTCGGCGCCTCCGCGAACGAGCCGGAAGTGCGCGCGGCCGCGGCGCGCGGCCTGGCGGAGATGGCCGATCCGGCGTCGGCGTCGCTCCTGATCTCGATGCTCGGCGAAGGGCCGAGCTCGGCCGTCTTCGCGCCCGCGCGCGCGGGGCTCTCGCGTCTGCGCGAACGCGCGTGGCCGGAGCTCTTGCGCGCGGTGCACAAGAACAACCATCCCGCGCGGCGTGACGCGGCGTTGATCCTCGCCGAGCAGGGCAGCGCCGAGCCCGTCACCGCGTTGATGCAGATCCTCTCGACGCATCCCGACGATGCGCACGTCGCGAGCGAACTCGCGATCCTCACCGGCGTCGATTTCCGCGGCCAGCCGGATCCGGCGAGCGCGTGGTGGACCTGGTACGACGGCGTCGTGCACGACGACGCGCTGGCGTGGTTCCGCGCCGCGCTCGAGCGCGCGGGCGAGAGCGCGCCGCCGGCCGAGGCCTTGCGCGGCGCGGGAACGCGCGAGGGACGGCTGTTCCTCGTCGGCGTGCTCGCGCGCAACGAAGCGCAGCTCGTCGAGCGCGCGCGGCGCGAGCTCGGACGCCTGCTGCAGCGCGAGATCGGCGACCTGCCGGCGCACGGACCGCAGCGCACGACCTGGATCA
>JBGATX010000038.1:0-40995 GCA_044228975.1 Planctomycetota bacterium
CGGCACGTGTTCGTCGCCGGTCGTGAGCAAGGCGACGCGCAGGCGCGGATGCACGGGCCCCGGATCGCAGCCGACCGCGGCGAGCGCCGCGAGGTCGATCGGCGACCGACGTCGGCCCGCGTGCTGGACGAGCTCTCCCGTGCGCAGATCCTCGCCGCGGTGACACACGTTCATGCCCGGGTGCGCGCGGCTCTCGATCACGACGCACGTACCCTCGCTGCGCGTTTTCTCAACCATTACAACGGCGTCGGTGTCGCGCGGGACCTCGGCCCCGGTGTAGATCGCGACGCATTCGCCGGCGGACAACGCGCCGGGGAATGGTGCTCCCGCTCGCGATTCGCCGATGACGCGCAAGCGCACCGGCGCGTCGCTCGTGCAGTCCGCGCTGCGCAACGCGAATCCATCCATCGCGCTCTTCTCGAAGGGCGGGACGTCGATGTCGGAGACGACGTCGCGCGCGAGAACGCGACCACTGGCGTATTGCAGCGCGAGCAGTTCGATGGATCGCGGCCCTTCGATCCGACGTAGAATCTCGGCAATAGCCTCGTCGGGGGTACGCATCGCGCTCGCGCAGTCTAGCGCGCGCGTCGCGCCCGTTCCCCGTTCGATTCGATCCCCTCGCCGCAGCGCTTCGAGCCGGAGCGCACCTGGTCCCCCCGCTCATGATGTCGTCCCTTGGATGCGTGCGCCGATTGGCGCTCTCGAGTTGCGCCGTCGTGTGCTGCCTGGCGACCGCGTGCAGCGGTGGCGGAGATTCTCCCGCGCAGGCCGGGGCCAAGAAGGGCCCCGAGGGACTGAAGAAGCGCGAGCCCACGCGCGTGCGCGTCGCGACAGTCGAGCAGCGCGAGATGGTGCGCACGCTCTCGACGACGACCGTGGTCGAGTCGGAGAAGGAAGTGCGCATCTTCCCGCGCGCGAGCGGTGTCGTCATGGCCATCCGGGTCGAGGAGGGCGAGGCGGTCGCCGAGGGCGCCGTGCTGGCCGAGCTCGACGCGCGCGACAAGGAAGCGCAGCTCGAGGAGGCGCACGTCGCGGTGCGCGAGGCCGAGGACGCGATCAAGAAGGCGGCCATCATGGAGCGCGAGGCGCAAGCGAAGGTCGAGAGCGCGCGCCTCGCGCAGGACCAGGCGCTGCGCGACTTCGAGCGCAACGAGAAGGCCAATCTGATCTCGCAGTCGGCGCTCGACGGGCTGCGGCTGGCGCGCGACACGCGCCAGTCCGAGCACGGCTCTGCATTGCTCGCGCTCGAACGCTCGCAGGCGGAGAGCAAGTCGGCCGTCACGTCGCTCGAGAAGGCGCGCCTCTCGCTGAAGACGCGCGAGCTCGAGTTCTCCTACACGCGCATCACCGCGCCGTTCGCCGGCGTGATCGCGCAGCGCTCGATCAAGGTCGGCGACTCCGTCGGCCCCGGCGCGGCCGCGTTCGTGCTCACCGACGCCTTGAACCTGCGCGCGATCCTCTACCGGCCGCAGCGCGAGCTCTCGATGTTCACCGACGCGCTGCACAAGACGAGCGACGCGAACGCGGCGCCGCTGGAGATCCGCGCCAGCGCCGAGGCGCTCCCCGGCGTGCAATTCCACGGGCAGCTCGTGCGCGTCAGCCCTTCGATCGACCCCGCCTCGGGCTCCTTCCGCGTCACGGTGCGGCTCGAGCACGGCGCGAACGAAGCGCGCCTCCTGCCCGGCATGCTCGTGCGCGTCGAGATCGTCACCGACCGCCATCCGCTCGCGCTGGTCGTGCCCAAGCGCGCGCTGCGCCGCGAAGGCGAGCTGAACCTCGTCTTCGTCGCCAGCGGCCTGATCGAATCCAACGGCATCGCGCGGCGCGTCGAAGTCGACGAGGGCTACTCCGACGACGACTCCGTCGAGGTCATCGTGCGCCGCGGCAAGCTCGCCGCCGGCGAGCGCGTGATCGTCGTCGGCAATCGCGAGCTCGAGGACGGCGGCGAGATCGAGCTCGAAGCGACGCGCGACGCGCCGGCGCCGTCCGAACCCGCGCAGGCCGACGTGGCGCCGACGGCGCCCAAGCAGGGCTGAACCGTGGCCGAGCCCGAACCCGACGCCGCCGCGCCCGTCCAGCCGGTCGCGCAGGCCTCGTTCCTGCACTTCGTCACGGAACGTCCGGTCGCGATCACGATGGTGATGATCGCGATCGCCGTGTTCGGCGCCGTGTCGCTGACGAAGCTGCCCATCGATCTCCTGCCGGAGATCAGCTACCCGACGCTGACCGTGCGCACGACCTGGAAGGGCGCCGCGCCGGAGGACGTCGAGGACCGGCTCAGCGAGCGCATCCAGGAGACGCTTTCGACGCTGCCGCACATCGTGCGCTCGGCCTCGATCAGCCGCGCGGAGACGAGCGACGTCGTGCTCGACTTCGAATGGGGCACGACGATGTCGTACGCCGTGCAGGACGTGCGCGACAAGCTCGACGGCGTCTTCCTGCCGGCCGGCGCCGATCGTCCGCTGATCCTGCGCTACGACCCCAACCTCGATCCGATCCTGCGCATCGGCGTCTCGCTGCCCGAGAGCAAGGGCACGCTCGAATCGCACGCGGCGCTCTCGCGCGAGCGCGAGCTCGTGCAACTGCGCTGGCTGGCCGAGAACCGCATCAAGCGCGAGCTCGAGTCCGTGCCCGGCATCGCCGCGGTCCAGGTGCGCGGCGGTCTGCAGGAAGAGATCCGCGTGCGCGTCGATCCGGCGAAGATGGCCGCGCAAGGTCTCGACCCGCAGGCGCTCGCCGCGCGCCTCGCGCAGGAGAACGTCAACGCCTCGGGCGGCCTGATCCGCGAGGGCTCGACGGAGTACCTCGTGCGCGCGCTGAACGAGTTCCACGACGTGGCGGAGATCGAGGAGCTCGCCGTCGTGCGCCGCGGTTCGGCCGTGATCCGCGTCAAGGACGTCGCGAGCGTGACGCGCACGCACGCCGAACGCGAGGTGGTGACGCGCATCGGCGATCGCGAAGCGGTCGAGATCGCGATCTACCGCGAGGCGGGCGCGAACATCGTCGAGCTCGCCGACCGCGTGAAGCAGCGCGTCTTCGGCGACGAGAAGCAGCAGGCCTGGGCGCGCGAGCACGCGAACGACCGGTCCGGTGGCGGCGGAGCGAGCTTCTCCGAGCACGACCAGAGCGAGTTCCTCGGCTGGCGCCTGCGCAACGAAGCGCACATGGAACTGCTCTCCGACCAGTCGACGTTCATCCGCTCCGCGGTCGACGACGTCAAGAGCTCCGCGGTGCTCGGCGCACTGCTCGCGATCATCGTGATCTGGTTCGCGCTGCGCAACGTGGCCTCGACGCTCGTCATCGGCATCTCGATCCCGCTCTCGGTGATCGTGACCTTCGCGCCGATGTTCCTGTTCGGCGCGACTCTCAACATCATGTCGCTCGGCGGACTCGCGCTCGGCATCGGCATGCTGGTCGACAACTCGATCGTCGTGCTCGAGTCGATCTCTCGCTGTCGCGACGAGGGCGACAGCCTGCTCGCCGCGGCCGTGCGCGGCACGCGCGAGGTCGCGGGCGCGATCACCGGTTCGACCTTGACCACGGTCGCGGTCTTCGCGCCGATCGTGTTCCTCGAAGGCGTCGCCGGGCGCATCTTCGGCGACCAGGCGCTGACGGTCGTGTTCTCGCTGCTGATCTCGCTGCTCGTGGCGATCATGTTCATCCCGATGCTCGCATCGCGCGGCTGGCTCTTCGGCACGGCCGCGATGCTGCCGGCGGAGTCTCCGTCGCGGCTGAAGCAGGGCCTGGGCTTCGGGGAAGGCCAGCGCGTGCAGAGCACGCTGACCTTCGCCGGAAGGCTTGGATTGCGCGGTGGCGGACTGCTGGCGCGCGGCGGCGCTTTCGTCCTGGGAGCGATCGGCTGGCTCCTCAACGTGCTGCTCTTCCCGCTGCATTGGCTGCACGACAAGGGCTGGAGCGCGATCGAACGCAACTATCCGCGCTTGCTCGGCGCCGCGCTCGACCGCGGCTGGCTCGTGATCGCGATCGCGCTCGGCCTGTTCGCCTGGGCCGTCGTTCGCGTCCCCCATCTCGGCCTGGATCTGCTGCCGGAGATCCACCAGGGCGAGTTCACGGTGCACGTCGGTCTGCCGGTCGGCACGCCGCTCGAGAGCACCGACGAGGTGCTGCGCGAGCTCGGTCGGGAGGTGCGCGCGATCCCCGACGTCGCCACGACCGCGCTGACGGTCGGCGTCGAGAAGGACACGCTCACGCGCGAGGTCGAAGGCAAGCACACCGCCCGCCTGACCGTGCGCATGCGGCCGGAGCGCATCTCCTTCGAGAACGAGGAACGCGTCGTCGGCCAGGTGCTCGAGCTCGTCACGCGCCACCCGGTCGTGCGCTCGGCCGACGTCACGCGCGCCTCGCCGTTCGAGATCGAGGCGCCGATCGAGGTCGAGGTGCTCGGCTACGACCTCGACCAGCTCAAGGACGTCGCGCGCGACCGCGAGGGACGACGGACCCACGTCGGCGGGCTCGCGAACGTGCGCACGACCATCCGGCCGGGCCACCCCGAGGTGCGCATCGTCTTCGACCGCGACAAGACGCTCGAGTACGGACTCGACCTCGGACTGGTCACGAACCTCGTGCGCGACCAGGTGCTCGGCAACGTCAGCACGCGCTTCAACCAGGGCGACCAGCGCATCGACGTGCGCGTGCTGGGCGACGAAGTGCAGCTCTCGACGCTCGAGCGCGTGCTCGACCTGACCGTGAATCCCTCCGCGCCGACGCCGGTGCGGCTCTCGTCGGTCGCACACGCGCAGACCATCGACGGTCCGGCGGAGATCCGGCGCATCGGCAACACGCGCGCGGTGATCGTCACCGGCGAGACGCAAGGGCTCGACCTGGGCGGCACGAGTACGGCCGTGGAGCGCGAGCTTTCGACGCTGCACACGCCCGACGACGTCGTCGTGCAGCTCGGCGGGCAGAAGCGCGAGATGGACGAGGCGCAGCGCGGCATGCGCTTCGCCCTCCTCCTGGCGGTGTTCCTCGTCTACGCCGTGATGGCGTCCCAGTTCGAGTCGCTGCTGCAGCCCTTGATCATCCTCTTCACCGTCCCCATGGCGGCGGTGGGCGTCGTGCTGACGAACGACGCGCTCGGCATCCCGCTCTCTGTCGTGGTGTTCATCGGGATGATCCTGCTCGCGGGCATCGTCGTGAACAATGCGATCGTGCTCGTCGACCGAGTCAACCAGACCCGCGCGCGCGGCCTCTCCCTGCGCGCCGCGCTGATCGACGCGGCCGAGACGCGCCTGCGCCCGATCTACATGACGACCGCGACCACGGTGCTCGGCCTCCTGCCGATGACCGGTTGGCTCGAGTGGATCCCCGGCATCGGCGCGCTCGGTTCCGGCCAGGGCGCGGAGATCCGCGCGCCGATGGCGATCACGGTCGTCGCCGGCCTGACGGTCTCGACGCTCTTGACCTTGATCGTGATCCCGTGCATCTACCATGCGTTCTACGCGCGCGCCGAACGCCGGTTGCGCGCGCGCGAATCGCTCGCGGTGCCGCGCGGGAGCGGCGCACTCGGGGAGCAGGGCGCATGAGCGTGCACACGGGCGGCCAGCGGTTCTTCGCGTTGCTGGTGAGGCGGCCGATCCTGCTGGCCACGATCTTCACCACCGCGCTCGTGATCGGCTTGATCGCCTGGTCGCGCATCCCGATCCAGATGATGCCCGAGGGCATCGTCGAGCCGGGGCTGATGGTCTTCGTCGGAAACATCGGCGCGAGCGCGCAGGAGAACGAGGAGCGCGTCGCGCGCGTCGTCGAAGAGGAGCTGCGCACGCTGCCGGCGCTCAAGGGCATCGAGAGCTCGTCGCGCGAGGACAGTGTCAACTTCTTCGTCGAGTTCGATGCCTCGACGGACATGAACTTCGCCAAGGCCGAAGTGCGCGACCGCGTCGAGCGCGCGCGGCCCAAGCTCCCCTCCACCGTGCAGGAGGTCGGCATCTTCTCCTGGAGCGAGAGCGACCTGCCGGTGATGTTCTTCGCGCTGCGCCACCCCGGCGACTCGCCGCGCACGGACTTCCTGGTCGAGAACGTGATCCAAAGGCGGCTCGAAGCCGTCGACGGCGTCGGCAAGGTCGACGTCTGGGGTCTCCTGCAGGATTCGGTGCGCATCCTGCTCGACCAGGACAAGGTGCGAGCCGCGCGCCTGGATCTCGGAGCGCTGATCCGGCGCCTGTCGAGCGACAACGCGTCGCTCTCGCTCGGCGAGGTCGAGGACGGCGGCTCGCGCATCCTGCTGCGCGCCGACACGCGCTTCCGCACGCCGGAGGAGATCCTCGACTTCCCCATCGGCAACGGCTTGCGCATCGCCGACGTGGGCGAGGTCGTGGCGGTGAAGAGCGTGCGCGAATCGCTCTTCCGCATCGATCGCCAGCAGGCCTACTTCGTCGAGATCCGCAAGGACGGCCAGGCCAACGTCGTCGCGACCTGCGAACGCCTGCGCAAGGAGGTCGCGAGCCTGGCCAAGGACCCGCAGCTCGCCGGCGAGTTCAGCCTCGTGCCGATCTTCGACCAGGGCACGTTCATCGAGAGCTCGCTGAAGCAGCTGACCGACACGGCCTGGGAAGGAGGCGTGCTCGCCGTCCTGATCCTGTTCGTGTTCCTGTGGCGCGTGCGCCAGACGCTGCTCGTCGCGCTCTCGATCCCGATCGCGGTCGTGCTCGCCATCGCCTGGTGCTACTTCACCGGGCGCACGTTCAACGTGCTGACGATGACCGGCATCACGCTGGCGATGGGCATGCTCGTCGACAACGCGATCGTCGTCATCGAGAACATCGTGCGCCTGCGCGGCCTGGGCTGCGGCATCCGCGAGTCGGTCGTGCGCGGCACGAGCGAGGTCGGCCTGGCGGTGACGCTCTCGACGCTCACGACGGTCGTGGTGTTCATGCCGCTGATCTTCATGACCGAGAACCCGATCCTGCGCCTGATGTTCGGCGAACTCGGCCTGCCCTTGTGCGTCGCGTTGCTCATCAGTCTGGTCGTGGCGCTCGTCTTCATGCCCGTCGCGACGGCTCCAACGCTCGCACCGCGTCCGGTCCTTCTGCAGCGCATCGCCGACAAGCTCGCGCCCTGGGGCGCGCTGCCCGCGCGCGCGATCGCGCGTCCCATCGGCGCGCTGAGCTGGTCCGCGAGCCATCTCCGCCGCGTCGCGCACTTCGCGGCGCGCGCGCTCGTCGGCGTGCTCGCGCGTCCGCTCGCGCGCGCGGTCTGCGCACTGGCGCTCATGGCCGTGTGCGCCTGGCGCGTGTCGCGCGACTGGAGCTGGATCCAGGCGTCGCTCCACGCGCCGGAAGCGCTCGCGCCGCGCATCGCCGGTGTGCCGCTCGGCGCGATCTGGCTGACCCTGCTCGGACTGGCGACCTTGGTCGCGCTCGTCGTCCTCTTGTGGCGCATCCCCGCCGCGCGCACCGCGCTCGCCGTGCCGCCCGCTCCGGCCCGCGCGACGACGCCAGCCAGCCGCTCGATCGTCGGATTGATCACCGATGCGAACGCAGCGCTCCTGCGCTGGAGCCTCGAACATCGCGGCGTCGCCTGCATCGCCGCGTTCGTGTGCTTCATCTCCGTGATGCTGCCGCAGAGTCAGATGAAGGTCTCCGCCTTCGGCGAGGACGACAGCAAGACGCAGCTGCGCGTCTACGTCGACCTCGAGGACAACTTCACGCTCGCGCAGGCGAGCGACGAGATGGAGCACTACGAGGACTTCCTCGACACGCGCCGCGAGAAGTACGCGTTCGACCGCATGGGCGTGCGCTTCACGCGCACAGGCGGGTCGCTGCGGATGTTCTGGGACGGCGCGCAGAAGCGCGCGCACCTCGACGAGGTGCTGGCCGACCTGCACGAGCACCTGCCGCGCCGTCCGGGCCATCACTTGCGCTTCGTGGACGACGTGCAGAGCGGCGACTCGCGCAACAAGAACATCGTCACGTTCCGCATCGTCGGCCCCGACTCGGAGGTGCTCGCGCGCCTGGGTCGCGAGGCCGTGAGCGTGCTCGAGTCCGTGCCCGGCCTGGTGAGCGTCGGCACGCCGGTCGAGGACTCGCCGCAGCAGGTGCAGCTCTCGATCGACTCGGACGTCGCGCAGAAGCTCGGCGTCACGCCGCGGGATGCGCTCGACGTCGTCGCCTGGACGCTGCGCGGTTTCCAGTTGCCGCGCTACCAGGAGCAAGGGCGCGAAGTGCCGCTGATCATCGAGTACTCCGACACGGAGACAGCCGGCCTCGGCACGCTCAAGGACCTCGAGATCGTGCGCGGCGCGAGCTCCGTGCCGCTCTCGTCGTTCATGCGCATGGAGTTCGGCCGCGGCAGCCGGCAGATCTGGCGCCGCAACGGGCAGGCGACGTACACGCTGCAGGCGCGCGTCGACAACCCGGCACGCCAGCACGAGCTCAGCGCGGCGGGCTACCGCGCGCTCGGCGCGCTCGAGCTGCCGCGCGGCTACGAGCTCGCCCAGGACGACTCCGAGCGCGCGCGCCAGGACGAGGAGATGGGCTCGATCTACTCCGCGCTCCTGCTCTCGATCGTGCTCGTGTTCCTCCTGATGGGAGTGCTCTTCGAGTCGTTCCTCCTGCCGATCTCGGTGCTCTTCACGATCCCGTTCGCGTACACGGGCGCGATGTGGAGCTTGTTCCTCTCCGGCACGACGATGGACTCGGTCGGCTGGATCGGGATCATCATCCTCGTCGGCGTCGTGGTGAACAACGGCATCGTGCTCATCGACCGAATCCATTCGCTGCGTCGCGAGGATCCGAGCCTCACGCGCGCGCAAGCGGTGATCAACGGCAGCGGCGATCGCGTGCGACCCGTGTTGATGACCGCGTTGACCAGCGTGCTCGGTCTGTGCCCCATGGCGATCAGCGAGCCGCCCGGCGACGGCATCGATTACCGCGCGCTCGCGACCTGCGTCGGCGGCGGCCTCCTGATCTCCACCATCTTCACGCTGTGGGTCGTGCCGCTGGCGTACACGCTGCTCGACGATCTCGCGACGGCGATCTCCAGGCAGGCGCGCTGGAGCTTGCGCCCGCGCGCCAAGCGAACGTCGGCCGGCACGCCGGCGGTCGCGGGCGATGCGGCGGCACCGTCGACGCTGGCGTTCGACGCGGGCGACCGGCCACGCGCGTAGCAGCGCTGGCGCATGTGCGCGAACGCACGTTCGCGCGCGATGCTCTGAAGGAAATCCGGTCGCGCGACATACGCCGGCGGGGTTGGCGACAAGTGCTACCGTGATCCGGGAGTGCCACTCCGGTCTTCCAAGGAGCCCCCGATGCGCATCGTCGCCGCCACACTGATCGCTTGCGTCGCTCTCTCGACCTCGCACGCGCTCGCCCAGGACCTGCTCTTCAGCGAGAGCTTCGAGACTGGCTTCACCGGCTGGGTCGCCAGTGGACTCTGGCAACCCGCGCAGTCCTCGGACGTTTGCGCTTCGCCCATCGCGCCGTTCCCCAGCGGCGTCGGCTGCGCGTACTACGGCCTCGCGCCCGCGTGCAACTTCGACACGGGAGCCGCCAACTCGGGCACGCTCACGTCGACGGTGAGCGTGACGCTTCCGCCCGCGGCCCCGTCGCGCTTCCTGTGGTTGCGCGCGTGGACGTTCCTGCGCTCGGAGCATTGCGACAGCGGTTACGACCTCTCCGACGTCGAGGTGTCGATCGACGGCGGCGCGAGCTGGCTCCTGGCCGGATCGCTGTGCGGCTTCCTCGGCGGCACCAAGTTCGGAAACTTCTCGCCGTGGGAGGAATTCCTGATCGATCTCGCCCCGTTCGCGGGACAGACGATCCTCCTGCGACTGCGCTTCGATTCCGTCGACGAGCAAATCAACCAGGAGCGCGGGTGGTTCGTCGACGACTTGTCGATCCGCGTCGAGCCCGGCGAGCCCGTGTGCCCCACGTACCCGGGCTGCCCCTGCAATCAAGCGCTCCAGTCCGGCGTCCCGTACCCGACCACCGCGCACGGCTGTGCCTCGTCGATCACCTCGAACGTGCTGTATCAGGGCGCGGCGCTCCTCGGCCGCGGCACTCCGAGCCATGCGAGCGACAACGTGCGGCTGCTCGCGAACCGACTGCCGCCGAATGCGGCGACCGTTCTGCTGCAGGGCCAGTACAGCCAGAGCCCCGTCGTCTTCCTGGGCGACGGTCACCTGTGCCTGAGCGGCCGGATCGAGCGGCGCGGCGCGCAGGCCGCGACGTCCGCCGGCACGGTCGAATGGCCTGGGCCTCACGGCACGCCGCTCTCGGGGTTCGCGCCGATCGGCACGAGCGTCAGCTATCAGCTCTGGTACCGCGATCCCGTTCCCGCCTACTGCACGCCGAGCAGCGTCAACCTGTCCAACGCCTATCGCGTGACTTGGCTGCCGTAGGCACGCGCGGCGCGCGTCACTTGCGCTCGCTCGTCGACGTGCGCGAGAGCGCCTCGAGGAACTTGACCAGGCGCACCTTCTCGTCCTCGGTGAGCTCGAGCGGCTCGATCTCGGGCGCGAGGTGCGAGTTGGCGTTGCCTCCGCGCGCGTAGTAGTCGACGACATCGCGCAGCGTGGCGAGGCTGCCGTCGTGCATGTACGGCGCGGTGAAGACGAGTCCGCGCAGCGTCGGCGTCTTGAAGCGGCCGCGATCGCTGTCGTGCTTCGTGATCGCGAAGCTGCCGTCCTCGGGTGCGCCCTCGCGCGCTCCGACGCCGGTGTTGTGCAGGGCTTCGTCGCTGAAGTTCGTGCCCGAGTGGCAGCGCCAGCAGTGGCCCTTGCTCTCGTAGACCCAGAGGCCCGTGCGCTCCTCGTCGCTCAACGCCGACGCCTCGCCGGCCTGGAAGCGATCGACGGGGCTGTCGCCGATCCAGATCGTGCTCACGAACGAGGAGAGCGCGAGGGCGAGCGATTCGCGCGACGGCAGGCCGCCGAGTTCCTCGCGGAAGAGCCGCGCGTACTCCGCGTCGCTCGCGAGGCGCTGCAGCGCCTGCGTCAGCGGCAGTCCCATCTCGGCGGGATTCTCGATCGGCTGCAGCACCTGCTCGACGAGCGTCGGCGCGCGACCGTCCCACATGAAGCGCGTGCCGAGCGCGCGGTTGAAGAGGCTCGGGGCATTGCGCGCGGTGCGCTGGCCGCGCACGCCGGGCGAGGTCGCGCTGGCTTGCGCGAACCCGTGCTCGGGTCGATGGCAGCTCGCGCAGGCGATGCTGCGGTCGACGGAGAGCACGGGATCGAAGAAGAGCTTGCGCCCGATGCGCGCCGCCGCCGCATCGACCGCCGGCGGCGCGCTCGCGCCCTTGCCGATCAGGCCGAACGGCGGCTCGAGCGCGAGCTCCGCCGGCAACGCGTCGGCGGGAACCTGCGCGGCCGCGTGCGAGTCCGCGCTCGCGACGGTCAACTCGCTCGCGTGGACGACCGTGCTCGCTGCGGAAGCCTCGCGCGCTCCAAGAGCACGCGCCGCGAACGCCGCGAGCGCGATGGCGAGACACGCCGGGAGTGCGGAGACGGCCTGCATGTCCTTTCTCGTAGCACTTCAGGATACGCGACCGGCCGCGCAGCGATGCTCGCAGCGCGTCGAGCGCGCGCTCGCGCGGACGCGCAACCGCTGGCGAACGCGCGCGAGCCGGCGACGCGTGCTCGGTCCCGGCCTGGACGCGCGCGGGCGCGCCGCTACACTCTCTTCCCCTCGAAACGCCCGGCGCCCCGCCCGACGATTCCAGCCGATCCTTTCCAGCCCACCCGATGGCACGCGAAGAACAACCCCGCGCCCACGCGAATTCGCGCCTGACGCGCGACGACGCGCGCTTCGCGCTCGTGGTGGCTCGTTATCACGAGGATCTCACCGGCGCGATGCTCGAATCGGCGCGGCGCGAGCTCCTGCGCGCCGGCGCGAGCCCCGAGAACATCCGTGTCGTCTGGGTGCCCGGCTCCTTCGAGCTGCCGAGCGTCGCCTCGCGCGTCGCGAGCGAGGTCGAGAGCGTGATCGCCTTGGGCGTCGTCATCAAGGGCGACACGGAGCACGATCACTGGGTCGCGCACGGCGCGGTCAGCGGGCTGATGCAGGCCTCGCTCGCGGCCGAGACGCCGATCCACCTCGGAGTGCTCACCTGCAACACGCTCGAGCAGGCGCGCGCGCGCGCGCTGCCGGCCGACAAGGGTGGGGAGTTCGACAAGGGCCGCGAAGTGGCGCGCGCCGCGATCGAGACGCTGGCCGCGCTCGACGAGATCGCCGAGTGGGATTGACACCTTGAAGAAACGCACACGATCGCGGGAGCTGGCGCTGCAGTTCCTCTACCAGCTCGACCTGCGCGGCGACGACCTGCTCCCGGAGGCCAAGGATTTCCTGCGCAACGAGGAGCGCGACGCCGAGACGCAGCGTTTCGCTCTGCGCCTCGTTGAAGGCACCTTCGAGCACTGGGACGAGATCGACAAGACGATCCAGGGCGTGGCGCAGAACTGGAACATCGCGCGCATGGCGGTCGTCGACCGCAACGTGCTGCGCCTGGCGACCTACGAGCTCCTGCACTGCAAGGACATCCCGCCCAAGGTCGCGATCAACGAGGCGATCGAGCTCGGCAAGCGCTACTCGACCTCGAACTCCGGCGGCTTCATCAACGGCATCCTCGACAAGATCATGAACCGCGCGCGGCCTCCGGTGGTCGCGGGCGCGAGCGCGAGCTCGACGGTGCCCGGCGCGGTCGGCCCCGTGGGCTCCGGCGAATCGGCCGAGCCCGTCGAGAGCGACGACGATGGTCCGGCGCAGCGCGTCGCGCCCGTCGACGGCAGCGCGAGCGACGAACTCGACCAGGAAAGTTGAGCCGCGCGCCGTGGGTCTCTTCGATCGGCTCAAGGAACGGCTCACGAAGACGCGCGCGGCGATCTCGGATCGCATCACGGGCCTCTTCAAGGGCGGCCGGCCGATCGACGCGGCGTTGCTCGGCGAGCTCGAAGAGCTGCTCTACACGTCCGACCTCGGCCCGCTCGCCGAGACGCTGACGAGCGAGCTCGCGCGCCTGCACAAGCGCGGCGACATCAAGGGCGAGGACGACGTGCGCGCGGCGCTGCGCAGCACGCTGATCACGAGGCTCGGCAGCGACGACGGCGAGCCCGTGTTCACCCAGCATCCGACCGTGATCCTCGTCGTCGGCGTCAACGGCTCGGGCAAGACGACCTCGATCGCCAAGCTCGCGCATCGCTTCAAGCAGCGAGGCAAGAGCGTGCTGCTCGGCGCGGGCGACACGTTCCGCGCGGCCGCGGCCGATCAACTGGAGATCTGGGCGCAGCGCAACGGCGTGCCGATCGTGCGCCAGAAGCCCGGAGCCGATCCCGCGGCCGTCGCGTTCGACTCGGTCGACGCCGCGATCGCGCGCGGCATCGACGTCGTGCTGATCGACACCGCCGGCCGCTTGCACACGCAGAAGAACCTGATGGACGAGCTCCAGAAGGTCCGGCGCGTCATCGAGCGCCGCTTGCCGGGCGCCCCGCACGAGACGTGGCTCGTGCTCGACGGCACGAACGGCCAGAACGCGATCCAGCAGGCGCGCCTGTTCCTCGCCGCGGTGCAGGTGACGGGCCTGATCGTCGCCAAGCTCGACGGCACCGCGCGGGGAGGAGCGGTCTTCGCGATCCGCGAGCAGCTCGGCCTGCCCGTGCGCTACATCGGGACGGGAGAGCAGCTCGACCTGCTCGAGCCCTTCGAGCCGCAGGTCTTCGTCGACGCGATCCTCGGGAAGTAGGACGCGGAGCGAGCAGCGGATCGCGCGAAGCACGAGGAAGCAAGCGCGCGAGCGAGCGTCCAGCGCCGGCGTCAGGCATGCTGCCGACCGTGAACGAGGCCCCCCACGCACGCATCGAGCTCGCGACGCCGCTCGCGGGCGCAGTGAGTCCGCTGAACTCGGGCGGATCGAGCGACATCCACGTGCGCGGCGACGTGCTGCAGGCACTGCTGCTGCTCGCGCCGGCCGCGATCCTCGGCTGGCCAGGTCCCGGCGCGTTCCTCGACGCCGACTTCCTGCCCGCCGCCACGGGAGCCGCCGTCGCGCTGCTCGTCGCGCTCGCGAGCACGCTCGTCCTCTGCGTGCGCCGTCACGCGGGCTCCGCGCGCGGCTGGATCTGGCTCCTGCCGCTCGCGACGGCGCTCGGCGGCACGGCGCTGACTCGTTCGAACGGCGTGAGCAGCGACGGCTCCGACAGCTTCGAGCGCGATCGTGCGCTCGCGACCGTGCTCGTCGCGCTCGCACAGCTCGTGGGGGGCGCGAGCCTCGGTGAGCGCGGACGCTTCGTGCTCGCGCGCGGGCTCTCGGTGCTCGCGATCGCGTACGCGTCGTTCGCGCTCGGTGACGGAGCGAACAAGTTCGCCGGAGCGCTCGGCAACACGGGCAGCACGTCGCAAGCGCTGCTCGCGGGCGCCGTCGCCGGCGCCTGCCTGCTCGCCGACCGGCGCAGCGCGTGGAGCCTCGTGCACGCGCTCGCGCTCGCGCTGCAGCTCGCGTACGTCATGCGCGTGCCGGTGATCGCCGGCGCGCTGGCGTGTGGCGGCGCGCTCGCGTGCTTCGCGCTGCTCGCGCGCCTGTCGACGCGCGCGCGGCTCGCGTTCGGCGGGCTGGCGCTCGTCGCGCTCGGCGGAGCGCTGCTCCCTCTCGTGCGCGAACGCTCCGCTCCCGCTCCGGCCGCGAACGCGACGCCGAGCGCGGGCGCGCTGCCGCAACCAGCCGCGAGCGGCGACTCGGGCGGCTTCGAGGTGCGCCGGCGCATCTGGCGCGCGTCGCTGGGACTGATCGGCGAACATCCGCTGCTCGGCGCGGGTCTCGGCCAGTTCGCGCGCGCGTTCCCTCCCCACCGCGATCCGCAGGAAATCGAGCGCTCGAGCTTCGCGCGGCGCATCGCGCAGGAGACCGAGGTCGAGCACGCGCACTGCGATTGGATCACGCTGGCCTGCGAAGCGGGCCTCTTGCGCGGCGCGCTGGCGCTGGTCTTCGTCGCGCTGCTCACGCGCGGCATCTGGAGCGCGTTGCGCGGCGCGGCGCGACTCGACGCGGCGCTCGCGGCGGCCGCGCTCGCACTGCTCGCCAACTCGCTCGTGCACGGCGTGCTCTTCCACGATCCGGTCTCGTCGTCGCTCGCGTTCGCCGTGTTCGGCGCCGTGCTCGGGCCGCGCGCCGGTCCGCCGCGCCTCGTGACGAAGGTCGCGCCGTGGCTCGTCGCCGCGCTGCTCGCTTCACAGGTGCCGGCGGCGCTCGCGACGATCCGGCACACGCGCGCGATGCAGCCGCTCTATCGCGGCGCGCCGCTGTCGACCGAGGACACGCGCGCGGCGATCGAGAGCGCGCTCGAGGCGCGGCCCGACTCGACGCTCGCCGCGACCTTCCGCGCGCGCTTCCTCGAGCAGCAGAAGGCGCAGCTGGAGCTCGTCGCCGGCGCCTGGAACCAGGTGCTCGCGCACCGGCCGCTGCGCGTCGAGGCGCGCATGCAGTCCGCGCTCGCGGCGTTGCAGATGGGCGACCGCGCGCGGGCGCGCGAGGATTGGGAGACGGCCGCGCGGCTCGATCCGCTGCACCCGGGCGCACTGTGGAACTTGATGACGCTCGCTTTCGAGGAGGAGCGCGTCGACGAGGCGCTCGGCTACCTCGCGCGTCTCGAAGCGCGCGGCAGCGCCGATCATGACCGGCTCGTGACGCTCGCGGCGCGCCAGGAGCTCTACGGGCGCGACGCGAGCGCCGCGGCGATCTTCGCGCGCGCGGCGCCCGAGTACGCGACGAGCGATGCGCGGCGCGCGTTCGACCTCGCGGCGGAGCGACGCCTGGTGAACGACGGCTTGATCGCCTCCGCGCTCGAGTTCCGCGCGCAGCGCGCGTGGGCGCGCGAGCACGTGAGCGCGGGCTCGTTCGCCGACGCGGTGCGCAGCTACCGCCAGGCGTTGCGTCAGACCGCGGTCGTCGAGGCTCTTGGCTCGGCGCGCATTCGACTCGAGTACGCGGCTGCGCTCGTGGCCGCGGACAAGGCCGACGAGGCCGAGGGCGAGCTCGGAAAGCTCGTGTTCACGACGCGCGATCTCGCGGCGCTTCCGGAGTGGGCGCGCGCGCGCGCGCGGGAGCGCGGCTGGGATTCGCGCGCTCTCTCCATGCCCTGACCGACGCCTGCCGGCGCGCGATCAGCACGCCAGGTCCGCGGCACTGACGCTCGAGAGACCCTGCACTTCGCCCAGGACGTGCTCGAGGCTCGCGTCCTGCTTGCGCACGAGGATGCGCAGGCTCTCGTCGTCGTCGACCAGCAGCACGGTCTTCACAGCGACGCGCGCTCGCCGCGCATCGGCGACAACCGCGCTCGATCGACGCTCGGAACGGCGGGAGCGTTCAGGAGCTCGCGCACTACCTGGATCAGCGCCTCCGCTGCGAAGGGCTTGCGCGGCGTGCGTTCGGCGCCGAGCAGACGCGCGCACTCGAGAGTGTCGACGCAGATGCGACGCCCGCCGCCGGGGATGGCGCCGATGCGCGCCTCGCTGTGCTGGCGGCGCAACGCCATCACGACCTCGATGCCGTCGAGCGTGGGCATGAGCATGTCCGTGACGATGAAGTCGAAGGACGTCTCGGCGACGAGCTTCAGCGCCGCGCGCCCGTCGGCCGCGGTCGTCAGCGTCCATTCGTCGCGCAACGCGTGGAAGTGCCGCTTCAGCGCGTCGAGCTGCTTCGAATCGTCGTCGACGAGCAGGATGTGTCGGGGTTCCGGCCGCGCTCCCGGCCCGGGAGCGACGCCGATCGTTCCTCGCGCGTCGATGCGCACGAAGGCGTCGGGCACGGCCTGGAAGACGGCGCGCATGTGCGAGTTCGCCTCCTGGAGCTCGCGCGACGAGAGCTCCTGCGAGCGCTCGCTCGAATGGCGGTCCTCGTCGAACTGGCGATAGGCCTGGTCGACCGCGTCGAGGAAGGCGCGCATCTCCGGCTGCAGCGCGACGTCCGGCGGCAGATGCCGGCGCGTCTCGCGCTACAACAGGGCGTGGCTGACGCTCGAATCCCGGACCACGTCAGCGCTCCGAGAGGGTGGTGATGGTCATGGTCTGGTTGTGCAGATCGCACGCGACCTCGGGCGTGAAGGGCGAGATCTCGCCGTAGGAATAGAAGCCAGTCAGGCAGGTTCGCGGGCCGAGCACGTCGCGCACGCCCTCGACCTCCTCCTCCACGCGCTGCTTCAGTACGAGCTTGCGCCCGACGCAGCTGATCAGGATCGCGAGCTCGGGCGCGGAGCCGGCGAGCGACTCCTGGCTCGAGCGCGCCGCGCCGATCGCGCCGTCGACGAGGCGGTCGTAGGTCGCGCGCATCAGCCGCGCCTGCGAGCCCTCGGGCACGTCGCCGGCGAAGGTCAGGCTCTGCTCCTGCGCATCGATGGAGAGGATCGTGCGCACGACGGGCTGCTGCGCGCCGGGCAGGCGCACCGCGAGCGGGAACAGGAGTCCCGTCGCCGGCAGGCCGGCGGCGTGCTCGCCGAGGTACTCGCGGTAGAGCGCCAGCGCGGACCTGCCGTCGAGCTCGAAGAGCACGTTGCCGCGCGAACGCGTCACGCGCCGCTCGGGTCCGAAGGAATCCCAGCCGCCGAGACATCCGCAACCGACGCGCAGTCGGTCGCCGTACAGGCCGATCGCCGCGATCGAGTTGCGCCGCGCGCGTCCGTCCCAGAGCACGAAGGTCTCCTGGAAACGCGCTCCGTCGCCCGAGAGGCCGCCCGTGACGCGCACGCCTTGTGGCAAGTGCGAAGCGAGGCCCTTCACGAGCTCGCTGCCGTTCACGTTGAGCCCGTCGCTGAGCACGAACACGTGCGACAAGCCCGCGCTCGGCAGCGCTCGCGCCAGACGCGCGCCGGCGGCGAGGCTCTCGGACGCATCGTCGAGCTCGTGACAGAACCCTTCGACGTGCGTGCCCTCGAAGGCCATCGCCGTGACCGAGAGCGTGCCGTCCTCGACGCGCACGTCGGAGATCTCGCCCGCGGTCGAGCAGCCGGTGATGCGCGCGTTCGGGTAGGCGCGAGAGAGCACGTCGAGCTGCTCGAGCTCGCGCATGAGCTCGGTCGCGCCGAAGACGAGCACGAGCTCCGCGCTCGCGCCGAGTTCACCGGGCTCGCGCGGACGCCAACCGGCGGCGGGCGACCAGGATGTCTGTTCCAGCTTCATCGAAGGCTCCTGTTGTCTGGCGAGATGTCGTGCAGCATCCGGCGCGTGCAGGGCAGGACGCGCGGCTCGTCGTCGACGAACAGCACGTGGTTCATCGACGGGACCGCCGCGCGCCGCGCTGCGCTCGCTCGCCGCGCGGTGCGCGCGTGAAGAGTTCGAGGATCGGGGCCATGCGACGAGCGCTCGGCGAACGGGGCGCGTCGCTCCTCTATCGGTGACGCATGCAAACCCACCTGAGCGGTCCGAAATCCAGGTGCGGATCGCCTCAGTCCGGGCTGCGCGGACACCGACGCACGGCTCGTGCTGGTGGCCGAGTCCAGCGCACCCAAGTCCATCGACAGCCCGTGCCGCACGCGCGGCGGATTGCAGCCGCGCCTGCTCGCGATCCGCGATCGATCGCAGCCCTCCGTCTCGCGCCGCGTCCTGCGTTCGGTCAACCTGCGCGATCTGGTCGGGGAATGCTGCTCGATCAGGACGTGCGCACGGTCAACGGTCAATGGGTGGTGCCGCGCGGACAGGAAGTCACGCACTCGGGGATCCAGCGCCTCGCGAACTTCGAGAAGAGCGTGGGCATCGAGGAGCCGCTCCGCGTCGTCGTGCTCGCCGGGGCGACGGCGTAAGGAGCGGACGCCGCTCGTCCGGCGGCACGCGCGAGCGCTCGCGACTGGATCCGTCGCTCGCGCGAGCCACAATGGGCGGCGTGTCGACCCTGACGAACGAGCTCGCGCAACTGCGCCGCCGCATCGCGCACGGAGACCTGCTGCACGGCGCGCACCTCGTGCTCGCGGCGCTCTTCGTCGTCTGGACCGCGATCGAGCGCACGCCTTCGCTGGCGAGCTCGAGCGGCGCGACGTGGATCTCGACGCCGCTGGGACGCGGGGCGACGTTCGTCACGGAGCTCGGCGCGGTGGTCGCGCTCGCTTGCGTCGCATGGCAGACCTGGCGCGAGCGTCGCTCGGCGCGCGCGTGGCTGCTCGCGCTCGCGCTCGGGCTCTCGATCGCGTGGCGCAAGGAGCTCGACGTCTTCGATCTCGTGTACGTCGCGTCGGCCCTCGTGCTCGGCCTGTGGTGGTTCCGCGAGGACCGCCCGAAGCTCGCCGAGCGCGCGCTCGAGCTGTGACGCCGCGCCGCGCTCAGAGGCCCGGCTGCACGACGGTCACGGCGGCGTAGCTACCCAACGTCAGCGATCCGCTCGGCGACACGCGGTAGGCCTGGTAGAAGTGCGTTCGACCCTGCGCGGTCGGCGCAAGCGAGGGCGCGGGCACGACGACGCTCGCGCTCCCGAGTCCGGGCAGCACGGCGATCGGCGTCGGCGGGCTCTGGAACAGCACCGGTCCGGGCGCGCGCGCGAGCCAGAACCCGCGCCACGACGCGCGTCCGATGAAGCTCGTCACGGACGATTCGAAGAGGTAGATCGCATCGCCTGGATCGGCGGCGAGCTGCAACGTCATCGTCGTGCCGGCGCGCACGACCGCGGGCGCGGTGAGCGCGACGTGAGAGACTGCGAACGCCGTGTGCGCGCCGTTCGCGCGCACGGGAACGCCCGGCGCCCCGTGATGCGTGCACGGGACGAAGCAGCCGCCCGGCGATCCGCCGACGAGCGTCGAGTCGAGCGTCATCCCGAGCGTCCCCGTGCCGATGTCCAGTCCGTCGCCTCCGTCTCCCGCGTCCTGCAGCCCGAACACGTCGCTCGCCGATCCACCGTGACCACCCGTCGAGGACGTGTTCGAGAGCAGGAGCTGGGTGAGGAACGAGCCCGAGGCACGCAGCTGCACGCCGTCGCCCGCGTCGCCGCCGATCGTGCTCATCGTGCCGCCATCGCCACCGCGCAGGGTGCAGTCGTGGATGGAGGCGCGCATGCCGACGCAGCGCGCTCCGTCGCCGCCCGCCCCGCCGGGATTGTTGCCGGCGGGATCGCCGGAGGGAATCGTGCCGCCGTCGCCGCCCGTGATCGTGCAACCGACGAAGGCGACGCCGCCGGTCCCCGGTCCGATGTCGACGCCGCGCCCGCCGTCGGTCCCGCATCCGTAGGGGTAGCCCGACGGACAGTTGAGATCGAGCACGCCGTCGTTGCCCGTGAGCGTGCAGCCCTCGACTCGCACCTGTCCGTCGATGCCGGTGAGCACGAGCGCGGAGATCGGCACGAGGCCCTGCGGAGGATGGACGTCGAGCTGCGACAGCACGACGGTGCGCGTCGCGGCGAGCGACTGCACCACCACCCGGCTCGTCACGTTGACGACGAAGCCGTCGCCCACGACCGTCAACGCCTTGTTCGTGATCGTGAAGCCGGCGTAGGAGCTCGGCTGCTTGACCAGGATCACGTCGCCGTCGACGGCGGCGTTCACCGCGGCCTGGATCGTGGTGTACGGCGCGCCGGCCGTGCGCACGACGAGCACGTTCGCCAGCGCGGACGAGCAGAGGACGAGAACGGCGATCAGCGCGCGGACGAGGGGCATGAGGGGAGCCTGAAGCGAATGGGACGGGATCCAGTGGCCAGAGGGGGTGCGGATGTGGCGATGGATGACTCGATTTTGCGGCCGATGGGCGGAATCGGCCATCGTCGGGCGCGCGGCGCTTGGTGGGATCGGGCGGGGTCTCGATGAGCGCGAGGAGGATGGGGAGCGTGCGACTCGGCGTGGGGCAACCCGTCGCACAATCGTCCTTCCGCCCCGCCATCCCGCGCAGCGCGCGCGCGCCCCGCTCAGCGCTGCGCCAGCGCGCTTCGTCCTCGTGCTGAATTCGAGTCGATGCGCCAGAAAGCATGCTGCTCGCCGTCGAGCGGCTCCGTCAGGCAACGCATGAGCGCACCCGCGCGCGCGCCTCGCACGCCTGTCGCGGTCACCGCGAGCACGCGACGGCCCGACGACGGCGGAAGGAACCAACCGAACGCGTCGTCGCCCTCGAACGACCGCTCGCCGATGTGAAGCGAGTTCGCTCTCGCGTCGATCGAGCCGAGCTCGCCCACGCCGAGCTTCCACGCGGAGTTGCTGTCGGCGTTTCCGTAGAGCACGACGGCGCGCATCCGCCCGTGGGACGAGAACGGCACCTCTTGGAGCCGCCAGCTCGCGGAACTCGAGAGCAGCGCCTCGTACTCGATGTCGGTGTAGATCGTCGGCGTCCCGCGAGTGCGGTACCACGCGAGCTGTTGATCGAAGCGCGCGAGCGCGAGCAGCGCGAACGTCTCGTGCGGCGTGCCCTGCGTGCCATAGACCAGCACGGGTGCGACGGCGAGCTCGTTCAACCACGCACCGGGGACGCTCGCGTGCGAGCGCGAGGAGTACGAGCCTGTGCCTCGTCCGCTGCCGGGCGATTTGTGCAGTACGCGTCGATCGGCGCGCGCGGGATCGTCGGCGTAGATGCAGACGGGCGAGAACGCTCCTGGCTCGGAGCAGTCGCCGTTCTTGCCGACGATGTCGGTCCAGTAGTGACTGCCCAGCCTGAGCGCGAGCGCTGGCAGATACGGGGGGTTCGCGTCGGCCCATTCAGCGAGCCGCGGCGTGCATCGGGCGCTCCCGTTCACGGCATGCCCGTAGTGCAGATGGAGCACCGACGCCGGCCAGCGGCTCGCGTTGAAAATGGGGTACGACACGTCGTGCTCGTCGTCGTCGGGACCGAAGCCCGGCCACGCGACGTCCCACGTGCCGATCACGAGCTCTCCCGGCGGCTCCGCGAGCGACAGCGAGAACGAGCCGCGCACTCCCGCGACGAAGAGCCGGTTGACACCGCGGCGCAACGCGATCGGCACGCCGCGGAATCCGCGTCGCTCGGGATCGCCCGTGAAGCACTCGCCGTTGACGATCAGGAGCTCGGCGCCCTGGAGATCCGCCATCCGCACGCACGGCGCGTCGCGCTCCACCGTCGCGAACGCGAGCGCAACGTCGCTCGGCGCTTCCGACGTCATCGCGAGCCAACGCGGAGCGTTCGCGCGCTCACCGAGCCCGTCGTCCGCGCGCGGAAGCTCCGCATCCGGGTTCAGAGCGTGACGCACGAGCCACTGCTCGATGTCGACTCCCGCGGCCGTGCGCACGACGAGCCAGTCGCGGAGCACGCTCGGCGGTGCGGGCGGAAGCCTCGGGCCGCGCTCGAAGAAGCCGCCGAAATCGCCCGTTCCCCAGACGCGCGGATTGCGCTCGAGTTCCTCCACGCTCGGCACATCGCCCGCCCGCTCGAGCTGCGGCGGCCCGTCCTGCTGCGGCAGCGGTCCGGCCGACGCCAGGGATGCGCCGACGATCGACAGCGCGAAGAGCATCGACCGCTTCATGCCTCGTGAAACCGCCGATCGTCGTCACGGTTCCGGCGCAGCTCGAATCGCCCGCGGAGCGCCGCGCCCCGAGTGCACGCGCAGCATCACCGCGGTCCGAGCGCCGCTCGCCCGCTCCTGCGGCGCCGAGCCGCTGATGCAGATCGCGAGCGCGGCGGTCGCGAGGCGGGCGACGTCCACGCCCTCTCCGACAGCGGCGCGGCGCTCGGGTTCCGCCGCGCGGAACGGAAGTCCGTCGGATCGAAGTCGTCGTGCGCCGAATCCAACCGTGGCGCAGCGGGGCGGATGCGAGTCTCGACGCCTCAACGCACTCCACGCGTCGTTCGCGAGAGGACGAACAGCGCGTGATCGTCCTCGACGACGAGCTCGTTGGTTCCGTTGTGATCGCGATCGGCGCACCAGTACGCCGTGTTTTCGGGCGTGTCGATCGCGTGGGTCGCGAGGCGCGAGCCGTCGGCGCCCGAGATCACGTGCAGCAGGCCGGAGGTCGAGCGCGAGAAGAGCGGCTCCATGTGGAAGTACTCGGTCTCGACGCGATCGGCGATGCCGTCGCCGTCGAAGTCGGCCGTGATCCGACCCGCCGCATCGGCGGGCGGGAGCGCGCCGAACTCGAAGCGCTGGACGGAGACGTTCTCGTGCCGCTCGGGTGAAGGGTAGGCGTGCCAGACGTCCGCGCCGAGCGCCGACCACAACACGACGGCCCCCAAGAGCACCGTGAGCACGATCGCGGCCGCGATGAAGGAGCCGATGCGGAGCCACACACGATCGGCGGCGGTTGGCGGAGCGCGCGCTTCCACGCCTCTCGATGCTAGCGCGACGGTCGCGACATGGGCTTCGAGACACCACGGGATGCGCTGCCGAGCTCCGCCGGATGCACGTTCCTTTACTCGCTCAACTCGTTGTCCCGCGGCACAGCGCACGTAAAGAGGGACGAATCGGCCAGGCCGACAACTCGCTCCCCCAGGCCCTATCCGCGGATATCCTCCCGTGACCCTCATGACCTCAACCCAGCCCGTCTCGAAGAACCAGGTCCAGCCCCATCGCGTGCTCGTCGTCGAGGACGAGGAGTCGATCGCCTTCGGCGTGCGCGATGCCTTGGAGCACGCCGGCATGAAGGTGACGGTCGTGCACGACGGCCCGGCGGCCCTCGAGGCGGTGCGCAAGGAGCGCCCGGACCTGATGGTGCTCGACCTCATGCTGCCGGGCATGGGCGGCCTCGAGGTGCTCGCCACCTTGAGGAAGGAGCGCGCCGACATCCGCGTCGTGATCGTCACGGCGCTCGCGAGCGAGAACGACCTGATCCAGGGCTTCGAGCTCGGCGCCGACGACTACGTGAAGAAGCCCTTCTCGCCGCGCGAGCTCGTCGCGCGCGTCGAGGCGCAGTTCCGGCGCAAGGAGATGGACACCTCTCCCCCGCCGCGCCTCGAGCTGCCTTCGGGCATCTCGGTCGATCTGTCGCGCCTGGAAGTGCACCGCGACGGCCAGGTCATGGCTCTCACGCCGCGCGAGGGCGACATCCTCGAGTACCTGATCAAGAACCGCCATCGCGTCGTGACGCGCGACGACCTCCTGCTCGACGTCTGGCACTACAAGAGCGCCAACGTCGAGACGCGCACGGTCGACATCCACATCGTCGGCCTGCGTCGCAAGGTCGAACCCAACCCGGCCGAGCCGACGCTGATCCAGACGGTGCGCGGCAAGGGCTATCGTTGGTTCAGCTAGTCACCCAGCGAACCGCGCTCGTCCTGTACGGCGTCCTGCTGGTGCTGCCGACGGCGGTGCTGGGCGGCTTGTTCTGGCGCCAGATCTCGAAAGACCAGACCACGGAGCTCGAAGCCGTGCCGCGCGACGTCGCCGACGCCGCGCGGCGTCTTTCGGATGGGCTGCGCGAGGCGGTCGACACGCTCGTGAGCTCGGAGAGCAAGCGCGTCTTCTTCGAGTACAAGCGCCAGTACTACCCGCCGCGCATGCTCATGGGTCAGATCGACTTCATGCGCTCGCCACTCTCGGAGCTGCCGCGGCCGACGGGGATCCTCGGCTGGTTCCAGGCGCGACCGCGCGACAACGGGCCCGAGATCCAGATCGGCCGCGTCGTCGATCCGTCCTCCGCGCAGGCGTTGCACGACGAGGTGCTCTACGCCACGCAGGAGTTCGCGCGCTTGAAGGTCGGCGAGTCGCAGCTCCTGCACCGCATGCAACGACTGCCGAACTTCGGCCGGCAGAGCTTCAGCGTGCCGGTCATGGCGATCAACCTGAGCACGGAAGAGGACCTGAACTGCCTGCGCGACGAGGCCACGGCGCTGCGCGGCCTGGAAGCGCACGAAGTCGAAGCGACCGTCTTCGATTTCGAGCTGCGCTTCTTCCGCGACGGGCACGGCACGCCGCGCATCGTCGCGTCGCGCGTGGTCAACGTCGATCCGATCCCCGACATCAAGAGCCTGCCGCCGTGCTTCAGCACCGCCAAGGAGCGTGCACGGTTCCTCCAGGGCTTCTTCATCGACCCGCAGTGGCTCTTCGTCGAGCTGCCGCGCGCGCTGCGCGGACAGGTGCTCGATCCGTCGCAGGAGCTCTTCGGCTCGTGGACGGGTCCGCTGCCGTCCGAGATCGAGTTCCTCAGCCAGGAAGTGCGCCCGATGCGCGTGCTCGGCATCCAGGCCGACGAAGGCGATCCGAGCTACGGCGCGATGCAGGTCGCGGTCGACGCGGGGCGCCTGCGCGAACGCCAGCGTTCGCAGAACCTGCACTTGATCGGCGTGGCGGCGATGCTCGTCATCTCGCTCGGCACCGGGCTCGTGCTGCTGATTCGCAGCGTGCAACGCGACCTCGAAGCGGCGCGGCGCACCGAGAACTTCGTCTCGGCGGTGACGCACGAGCTGCGCACGCCGCTCGCCGCGATCCGACTCTACGGCGAGATGCTGCACGACGGCTGGGTCGACAAACCCGAGAAGCGCGCCGAGTACTACCGACGCATCGTGCGCGAGGCGCAGCGCCTGGAGACGCTGGTCGAGAACGTGCTCGAGAAGGGTCGCCTGACGACGCAGGAGCGGCCGGTCGAGCCCGGCGACCTGAATCGCGGTCATCGAGGGGATCGCGCCGTCGCTCCTCCTCTCGCTCGCACCCGAAGGGCGTGGCCGACCTTGCGCTTCGAGCTGCAGGACGACTTGCCCGTCGTGATGCTCGTGACCGAGGGCGTGCGCTCGATCGTCACGAACCTGGTCGAGAACGCGCGCAAGTACGCGCCCGTCGCCGCAGGCGGCGAGCCGATCGTCGTGCGCACACGCCGCGAGGGCGGCGCCGTCCTGCTCGAGGTGCTCGACCGCGGTGACCGGGGATCCCGCCGGCCGAGCGCGGCCGGATCTTCGAGGCCTTCTACCGCATGGGCGACGAGCGCACCCGCACGGCGCGTGGCACGGGGCTCGGGCTGCACCTCGTCGCTCTGCACGTCGACGCGATGGGCGGCACGGTCGAGGTGCGCGGGCGCCAGGGCGGCGGCACCGAGTTCCGCATCGCGTTCAAGGTCGACCCGGGGTCGGGCTGAGGGAGCGGGCCGAGGGATCGCGCGCCGTTCGCAGTACCGCGCACGGCTCAGGAGCGCCGGGACGACGACCTTGCGCGTTTCGCGCGGATGCTGGACCAGCCGCGGCCGCGCAGCATCCACGCGATCGTGCCCGCCACGATCCGCGCGTCGTTCGCGAACGACAGGGTGCGCAGGTACTCGCGGTTGATGCGCAGCTTCTCGGCGTACGCCTCGACGTCGTCGCCCGTGTAGCCCTGCGTGATCTGCGCCAGCCCCGTCAGCCCCGGCCGGATCGCGAGCCGCTCGCCGAATCCGGGCACGTACTCGGCCGCCCAGGTTTCCACCTCGACCATCTCCGGACGCGGGCCGATCAGGTCCATGTCGCGGCACAGGACGTTCCAGACCTGCGGGATCTCGTCGAGGTGCGAGCTGCGCAGGAAGCGGCCGAAGCGCGTGACGCGCAGGCCGTCCTCGCCCGAGCTCCACGACGCGTGGCTTCCGCTCGTGGACTCGCGCATCGTGCGGAACTTCCAGATCTGGAAGACGCGCCCGCGCTGTCCGACGCGCGGCTGCCGGAAGAACACGCGCCGCGGGCTGCCGAACACGCACAGGTTGACCGGCGCCACCAGGGCCGCGAGCACCAGCGCGACCGGCAGTCCGAGGAGCACCAGCGCGCCGAGGAACAGCGGCCGGCCGACGCGCGCGTAGGAGCCGCGCGGAGACAGCGCCTCCCAATCCGGGTCGCGGCGCGGCGCGCGCCCGGGTTCGGGATCGGGCGCGGGCACGAGGGGCCCCCGCCGCGTCCTGGTGCGGACTGTCGACTTCATCGCTGGCGCCGCGGACGGGACGACGGTCTTGGTCCAGTCGGAATGCCGCGGTTCCTGCTTGAGGGGCCGCCGATTCCTGACGCGAGGCTGACCCAGGACCGGGACTGGGCGGCCATCCGCTCCGCACACCGGCCACGGGTCTCAAGGGAGGCGCGGAGAGCGACGACAGGACCGGGAAGGCGTTTCCGCCGCACGCCATGCCGCCCCACGAACACACGCTCGATCCGGCCGGTGCGAGCGCGGAGCCGGCCGAGGGGCTCGGGCCCATCCTGCGCAAGGCGTCCAGCGTGCTGGGTTCGCACGCCGCCGCGGCGCTGCTCGGGATCGTCAGCCTCCCCGTCCTCGCGCGCGCTCTCGGGCCGGCGGAGTACGGGCGTCTGTCCCTCTTCCTGACGCTGCTCGGCGTCGTCACCTACCAGGACTTCCTGCGTCCGCTGCTCGTGCGCGCCCTCGCCGGCGCGCAGCGCGACGACGCGTCGCTGCGCGCGCTGTCGACGTGCGTCTCGTGGTTCCTGGCCGCGGGCGCGGCCAGCGCGGGAATCCTGCTGTTCCCGGGCCGGGTCGCGGCGCTCTTCGCCGTCGCCGTGCTCGCGCACGGCCTCGCGTCGCTCGACTACGCGCGCATCGCGCTGCAGGGGCGCGTCGCGCGCGCGGCGCTCGTGCGCAACATCGCCTGGGGATTCGCCGTCGTCGCGGCGGCCTGCATCGCGACTCGGGACGGCAGCACGGATCTGGCGCTCGTCACAGCCCCGTTCTGCGCCGCGAACCTCGCGATCCTGGCCGTCTACCGCGGGCTGGCCGGCGGCGCGCCGAGCGGTGGCTGGAGCGCGCACACGCTGCGCGCGACGCGCGGCGCGCGTGGACGGACCACCGCGGCGCGATCCTGGGCCTCGTCGGGTTCGGTGTCGCCAACGCGCTCGTCGTCTCCGCCGACCGCGTCGTGGCCGAGCGGTTCCTCGACGCGCGCGACTTCGGCCTCTACGCCGGCTGCGCCGACCTGGCCTCCAAGCTCACGATCGTGGGCACGGCGCTGGGCACCGTGCTGTACCCGAGCTTCGCGCGCAGCTCCGACGGCAGCGACGCGGAGTCGCGGCGGTTCGTCGCGATCTCGAGCCGCGTGCTGCTGGTCTGGGCCGCGGTCCTGGCGGTGCTCGTCGCGAGTTCCGGTCTGTTCGTCGAGCTCGTCCTGGGCGCGGGCACTGCGGGCGCGTGGATCTGCGCCGTGCTGTTCGCCGCGGCCTTCGTGCACATGCTGGGCTTCCTCGTGACGCCCTGGCAGCGCGCGCGCGGCGAGTTCGCGGCGCAGGCGACGCGCAGCTACGCGATCGCGGGCGTCGCGATGGTCGCGGTCGGCTGGGCGCTCGTGCCCGTGCTCGGCATCGCCGTTGCCGTCGCGTGCGCCTGCACGGCGCGTTCGCGGAGATCGCGCTCTGCGTCCGCGAGGCGCGCAACCTGCCGCGCCGCATCCTGACCCATCGTCACGTCGCGGCGCTCGGCGCCCTGGCCGGCGGGCTGGCGCTCCTCGCCGCGTGGCGCGCGCTGGAGATACGCTGATGGAGCGGTTCCTCCTCCTCGGCCTCGTGGGTCGCGGCGCTGTCGGCGACGCTCTTCTGCCTGCGCCACCGATCGCCCCTGCACTCTTGGCGGCGCTGGCTGTCTTCACGGCTGTTGGCCGGCCACTTCTTCCCGATCGCGACCGTCTTCGTCGAGCCCCCGTCGTGGCGCAACGTCGTGCAGGCGCCGGACGAGGACGTGCTCGCCGTCCAGTGGGAGTACCTGGCCTTCGCGACCGGACTGTGCGCCGCCGCGGCGCTGGCGTTCGCGTTCGGCGGCGGTACGCGGCCGCTCGGTCGCCGCACCGGCGAGACGCGCACCGGCGACGCGCGCGAGCACGGATCCGGGCGCCCGGACGTGCTCGTGGCTGCGTGCGCCCGTGCTCTCGGGGCGCCGTCCTGTACGGCCTCTTCGTCCAACAGGTCGGTCTCGAGACGCTCTCGAGCCGCGACGACTACGCCGCGAAGTACTTGCGCTCGGTCGGACTCGGCCCGCTGGCGAGCGGCATCAACGTGATGATCGCGGGCGTCCTGTGGGCCGAGGCCGGCACGACTTCGCCGCGCGCACGGAACGCGTTCCGCGCGGTCGGTCTCGCAATCGCGGCCTGGTCGCTGCTCGTGATCTCCGTCCGCACGAACTTCGTCATCCTGGCGCTGGGCTACGGCTGGATCGCCTGCGCGCGGCGCGACGTCACGATCGCGCGCGTGCGCCCGGCGCTGGCCCTGGCCGCCGTCGTCGGCTGGTTCGGGCTCGAGCTCGTCTCGCTGTGGCGCGGCGCGGTCAAGGAGGCCGGCGCCGACCGCGCCGGCGAGCTGATCGTGCGCAACGCGGAGACGAACCTGGCCGCCGTCGTGGGCGGCTCGGAGCTGAGCCACCCGTTCCTCACGGCGCTCGAGGTGCGAATGCACGAGCACGAAGGCAGCCTCGGCGGGCAGAGCTACTGGAACGCGTTCCCGGCCCTCGCCCCGCTCGCGCTCGTCCCCGACCGGCCGCTGGCGCTGGCCGAGACGTTCGCGCGCACCCACTACGCCGAGATGGCCGAGCAGGGCGGCGGCACCGCGTTCTCGCTGGTGGCCGAGGCCTGGTGGAACTTCGGCGCGATCGGCGGGTCGCTGCTGGTCGGGTTCCTGGCCGGAGCCCTGCTGCTCGCGCTCGAAGCGCGCGCCGCGCGCGACCCGGCGGGCGTGCTGGCGCGCACGGTCCCCTACCTCGCGTTCCTGGGCCTCATCGCGCACCGCAGCGAATCGGCCGTCCTCCTCAAGCAGGCCGTCTCGATCGCGGCGCCGATCGTCGTCGTGGTCGTCCTGATCGACCTGGTCCAGCCCCTGTGGGGCCGTCGGACGGCGCGCTTCGCCGCGGCCGCCGGGGAGCGCTGAGCCCACCGATGTGCGGCATCAACGTCCACGTCGCAGCTCCGGGCCGGAGGGCCGACGCGGAGTTCGTGGCGCGCGCGAACGCCGCGCTCGTCCACCGCGGTCCCGACGAGGGCGGCGTCGTCGACCTGGGCTTCGCGGCGCTCGGCATGCGGCGCCTGTCGATCGTCGACCTGGCCGCCGGCCGTCAGCCGATGCAGGACGAGGACGGACGGCACGTCCTGGTCTACAACGGCGAGGTCTACGACTTCGACGCGCTGCGCGCGCGGCTGGTCGAGCGCGGCGCGCGCTTCCACACGCGTTCGGACACCGAGGTCGTGCTGCACACGCTGGTGCAGCACGGCGAAGCCGGTCTGGCGCAGCTCAACGGCATGTTCGGGCTGGCGTTCGCCGACCGGCGCGAACGCACGCTGCTCGTCGCGCGCGATCCGCTGGGCATCAAGCCCGTGTACTGGTGGTCGGGCCCCGACGGCGGGCTGGTCGTGTCGTCGGAGCTGAAGTCGCTGCTCGAGCACCGCGCCATCCCGCGCCGCGTCGACCGGCGCGCGCTGGCCTCGTTCCTGCACGACCGCTACGTCGCGGATCCGCGGACGCTGCTCGAGGGCGTCCACCAGCTGCCGCCGGGCCACCTCCTGCGCTGGCGCGCGGGGAAGGTCGAGGTCGCGCGCTGGTGGCGCCTCGCGATCGAGCCGAGCCGCGCGCCGAAGCCGACGCGCTCGCGGAGCTGCGCGCATTGCTCGACCGCGTGGTGCGCTCGCAGCTCGTCGCGGACGTGCCCGTCGGCCTGTTCCTCTCGGGCGGCGTCGACTCGAGCACGGTCTCGGCCTGCGACGCGCGCGGCCGGGCGGCCGCTGAAGACGTTCTCGGTGGGCTTCGCGCGCGCCGACCACGACGAGAGCGCGCTGGCGCGCCGCGTCGCCGCGCACATCGGGTCCGAGCACCACGAGCTGCGCATCCCGGACGAGGGCTTCACGCTCGACGTGCTCGACCGCACGATCGACCACGTCGGCCAGCCGCTGGGCGACACGTCGTGCATCCCCACGTACGCCGTGTCGAAGCTCGCGGCCGAGCACGTCCCGGTCGTCCTGTCGGGCGACGGCGGCGACGAGTTCTTCGGCGGGTACGATCACATGTTCTGGGCCGCGCGCGTGCGCCGCACGGCCGAGCGGAGTCCGCGATTCCTGCGGCGTTTCGGCCACGCGGTGCTGTCGGGCGTCGCGCCCATGACGCCGACGGCTCTCGCGGAACCGGCGCGGCGCGCGCGCAAGGGGCTCGAGCTGTCGTTCCTCGAGCCGGTCGAGCAGTTCCGCCGCCTGCGCAGCCTGTGGAGCCCGGACGAGATCGCCCGGCTCCTGGGCGAGCGCGTCGAGCTGCTGCCCGAGCCCGGACCGACCGCCGACGAGGTCGCGCGCCTCGCGCCCGAGGACCTGGCGATGCAGGTGCTGGCGCAGACCTTCCTGCCCGGAGCGATCCTGCGCAAGGTCGACCGCATGAGCATGGCCGCGAGCCTCGAGGTGCGCGTGCCGCTGCTCGACCTGCGCGTCGTCGATTTCGCGCGACGCCTGCCGCTCGATCTGAAGGTGCGCGGGCGAACGGGCAAGCACCTCCTGCGCGAGGCCGGGCGCCCGCTGCTTCCGCCCGAGGTCTACACGCATCCGAAGCAGGGTTTCTCGCTGCCGCTCGCGGGCTGGCTCAACGCGGACTTCTGGACGCTGCTCGAGGACTCGTACGCGGCGGGCGCGCCGGCCGCGGGCCTCTTCGACCGCCGCGAGATCGCGCGCACGATCGCCGACGGCCGCGCCGGCCGCGCGAACGCCGCCCTGCGGAGTGAATCGAGCGCGGCGACGCGCGCGTGGTGCCTGGCCGGCATCGCGCGCTGGATGGACCGCTTCGAGGTGCGCGGATGAGCGCGCGCCGCGCATCCTGCTCGTCGGCCCGCTGCCGCTCGAGGGCACGCCCATCGGCGGCACGCAGGTCTCGTTCGGGGACCTCGTGCGGCGCGTGCGCGCGTCGACTCGCCTCGCGTGCGAGGTCGTCGACACGTCGCGCCCCGTCGTGGGACGTTCGGGCTGGTCGCGCGCGCCGTCCGACGTGCGCGCCCTGACCGCGACGCTGCGCGCGATCGCGCGCGTCGGGCCGCACTGCGACGCCGTCCTGTTCAACGCCTCGTCGGGCGGTGCGCTGAAAGCCGGACCGTTCGTGTGGGCCGCGGCAACCGCGATCCGGAAGCCCTTCGGCCTGCGCGTGTTCGGCGGCGATCTCGACCTGCGGCTCGCGCGAGCATCGGTCTGGCAGCGCACGGCGGCGGAGCGCACGTGCCTCGCGGCGCCGCTCGTCCTGCTGCAGACGCGCCATCTCTGTCGGCAGTTCCAGCGCTTTCCGGGCGTGCGCTGGCTGCCGACGACGCGCGACCTCGTCGCCCTGCCGCGCACCGGTTCGAACCACTGCACGCGCTTCCTGTTCCTGTCGCAGATGAAGCCCGAGAAGGGGCTCTTCGAGGCGCTCGCGGCCAGCGATCGCCTTCCGGCGCACGCGTACCTCACGCTGCACGGTCCGACGATCCCGGGCGCCGTGCCGAGCGGCGATCATCCGCGCGCGCGGATCGCGGGATCCGTGCGGCCGGTCGACCTGCCACGCGTGCTGGCCGAACACGACGCGCTCGTCTTCCCGACCTGGTACGAGGGCGAGGGCATGCCCGGCGCCGTGATCGAGGCGATGCAGACCTTGCCGGTCATCGCGTCGGATTGGCGCTCGCTGCCCGAGCTGGTCGTCGACGGACGCAACGGCCTGCTCGTGCCGCCGCGCGGCGTCGACGCCCTGGCGGCGCGCGATGCTGCGCCTCAGGGCGATTCCGACCTCTACGCGATGCTGGCCTACGAAGCGCGGCGGACCGGCGAGCGCTTCCGCGGTGCCGCCTGGCACCAGCGCCTCGAGACGTCGCTCGAACTCCTCGCGCGCGAAGGTCGCGGCGCGCACGAACACGCCGATCTCGCCGCCTGAGAATCCGTGCACATCCTCTTCCTCACCGACAACTTCCCGCCCGAGACGAACGCGCCGGCGACGCGCACGTTCGAGCCGCGCGCGCGCCTGGGTGCGCGCCGGGCCATCGCGTCACCGTGGTCACCGGCGCGCCGAACTTCCCGCAGGGCCGCGTGCACGACGGCTACGCGAACCGCTGGCGCTCGCGCGAGGTCATCGAGGGCATCGACGTCGTGCGCGTGTGGACGTATGTCGCCGAGAACAAGGGGTTCGCGAGGCGGACGCTCGACCACGCGTCGTTCGGGCTGAACGGCGCGCTCGCGGCGCTGGGCGGTCCACGGCCGGACGTGCTGGTCGCGACCTCGCCGCAGTTCTTCGCGGCGGTCGGAGGCTGGACGGCGGCGGCGATCGGCGCGTGCCGTTCGTGTTCGAGCTGCGCGACCTGCCGGCCTGCCTCGATCGCGGCGGTGGAGCGCGCCGCGCTGGAGCCGGGGCTCGCGCTGAGTTCGCTCGAGGCGCTCGAACTCTTCCTCTATCGCCGGGCGTCCGCCGTCGTCGCGGTCAGCGACGCGTTCCGTCGCGACCTCGCCGCGCGCGGCATCGACGAGCGCAAGGTCCACGTCGTCACGAACGGCGTCGACCTCTCCAGCTACGCGCCGCGGAAGCCCGACGCGGCGATGATCGCCACCTCGATCTGGAAGGCCGCTTCGTCGTCGGATACCTGGGCACGCACGGGATGGCGCACGCGCTCGAGAACGTGCTCGACGCGGCCGAGTTCGCGCGCGGCGACGAGCGCATCCGTTTCCTGTTCGCCGGCGACGGCGCCGCGCGCGCGAACCTCGTCGCCGAAGCACGAAGCCGCGGGCTGCCCAACGTCGTGTTCGCGCCGCAGTTCCCGAAGGACGCGATGCCGGCCCTGTGGTCGACCTGCGACGTCGCGCTCGTCCACCTGCGCGACACGCCCGTCTTCGAGACGGTCATCCCAAGCAAGGTCTTCGAGGCGTTCGGCATGGGTGTGCCCGTGCTGTACGCGGGGCCCGAGGGCGAGGCGTCGGCCATCGTGCGCCGCGCCGGCGCGGGCCCGTGCGTCGCGGCCCAGGATCCGGTCGCGCTCGCGCTGGCGATCCGCGGCCTGGCCGACGATCCGGCGCAGCGCGCGCGCTACGCCGCCAACGCGGCCGGAGCCGCGCCGCAGTACGACCGCGACGCGCTGGCGCTGAGGATGCTCGCGATCCTCGAGAGCATCGCCGGCGGCAAGCCGCTGGATTCCGTCTTCTCGGCCGACGGAGCGGAGGCCGCGAGAGCGGGCTGACGACCATGTGCGGCATCGCGGGACTGGTCGGCGGGGATCGCGCGCTGCTGGCGCGCATGTCCGCTCGCCTCGCGCACCGCGGGCCCGACGCCGCGGGCCTCGTGGAGCACGCGGACCTGGGCGTGCGCCTCGCGCACACGCGCTTCGCGATCCTCGACCTCGATCGCCGCTCCGACCAGCCGTTCACGTCGCCGTGCGGGCGCTACGCGCTGACCTTCAACGGCGAGATCTACAACTACGTCGAGCTGCGCGCGCGCCTCGTCGCGGACGGCGTCATTCTGCGCACGACGTCCGACACCGAGGTCCTGCTGCACTGGCTGATGCGTCACGGAACCGGCGGCATCGCCGACCTCGAGGGCATGTACGCGTTCGCGCTGCTCGACCGAGCGCGCCGCACACTGCTCCTGGCGCGCGACCCGATCGGCGAGAAGCCACTCTACTACGCGCTGCCCGTGGGCGCCGACGCGCCGAGCTTCGTCTTCGCGTCCGAGATCCAGCCGCTGCTCGACGTGCCGGGCGTCGACCTCGCGCTCGACGAGGACGCGCTGGCCGACTGGCTGCGATTCCTCTACACGGCCGCGCCGCGCACGCTGTACCGCGGCATCCGCGAACTCCAGCCCGGCCACCGGCTCGAGATCGCGCTCGGCGCGCCGCGCGATCGCCCGCAACGCACCTACGACCTCGAATCGCGCATCGGCGACTTCGCAGGCGACGCGCGCGACGCCGCCGCGGCGTTCCGCGCCGCGTTCGAGGACTCCGTCCGCCTGCGCCTGCGCAGCGACGTGCCGGTCGGGCTCTTCCTGTCCGGCGGCCTCGACTCGAACTCGATCCTGGCCGCCGCGCGCTCCGTCGCGCCCGGCGCGCGGCTCGAGACGTTCACGGCGCGCTGGAGCGGCTCGAGCGAAGCACGATCGCGCGACGAGAGCGTCGACGCGTCCGCCGCCGCGCGCTTCCACGGCGTCCCCCACCACGCACTCGAGTTCGGCGCGGACGGCGACCTGGGCAGCGCGGCCGAGCGCGTGCTCGACCTGTTCGGCGTGCCGTTCGGCAACTCGACGGCCCTCGTGTCCGACCGCCTCTCGCGCGAGGCTGCACGCCTCGGCCGCGTGTGCCTGGTCGGCGACGGCGGCGACGAGCTGCTCGCCGGCTACCCGCGCCACCGCGCGCTGCTCCTGCACCGCCGCCTCTCGGGCCTTCCCGGCCCGTTGCGCGACCTGCCGGCGGCGATCGCCCAGCTGGTGCCCGAGCGCGGCACCCGCGCGACCGGCATCCGCCGCGCACGCTCGTTCCTGCGCTCGCTCGGTCGCCCGCTGGGCGAGGCGTTCCTCGACTGGACCGGCTACGTCGACGACGCGGGGCTCAGCCGCGCACTCGGCGCACGCGCACGCAGCGGCATGCACGCCGAGATGCTCGAGCTCTTCGAGCGCAACGCCGCGGATCCGCTGCGCGCGGCCGCGCTGGTCGACCTGCGCTCGTTCGTGCCGTTCAACCTGATGCAGAGCGCCGACCGGACCGGCATGGCCCACCCGCTCGAGCTGCGCTGTCCGTTCCTCGCGCCGCCGCTGGTCGAGCTCGCCCTGTCGCTGCCGGCCGGCATCAAGGTGCGCCGCGGCCGCGTGAAGCCCGTGCTCGTCGACGCGCAGGGCGACGCGCTCGCGCCGGGCGTCGTCGGACGCGCGAAGAAGCCGTTCAACCCGCCGGTGCGCGGCTGGCTGACGAAGCACGCGGACGAGCTCGAGTCGATGCTCGTCGGACCGCGGTCGCAGCTCGGGCACGTCGTTGCGCCCGCCTGGGTGCGCGGCGAACTCGCGAGCTTCCGCTCCGGCGAGCGCGACAACTCGACGCTCCTGTGGGGACTCGTGACGCTGGCGGCGTGGCTGCGCCGTCCCGCGAAGACCGGGTACTCCGCACCGGACGCCGTGCTCGCACCGATTCCGGCGCACCAACGCGATGCCAAGCCTGTGAAGGCGTCGGGTTAGGTCCAAGAGCCCGAGCTGAACAGATCGCGGAGCTTCCTGCTGTGCTGGAGGGCCAGGTGCGACGCGGCGACGACCCGGGAGCCTCGACGAGGAGCTCCCGCGGCGCCCAGCCGCAGGCCACGTCGCTGCAGCACGCCGCGGCGCCGCTCCGCCGTGACCCGGTCGCTGAGTCGAAGACCGAGCCCGGCTCGTTCAACCAGCGTGGAGGCCGCGCAACCAGATCACGCCGGTGCACGGAGCGGAACCGTACGTCATCACGAGCTGCTTCGTGCGCAGGCGGATCCCGAAGTCGGGGAACCACCAGGCGTCCACGACCTCGATCGGCGCTTCCGCGACCACGCGCGCGCGCGCGCGGCCGCGGCGGATCGTGAGCGAGCCGTCGCGCTCCGCCGTGACGTGGCACTCGGGATGCAGGAGCAGCCGCGAGCGCGCGATCTGGCCCGCGCCGCCTTCGATGCGGTCTTCGATGCGCACGTCGTCGGGCCGCGCGTGGATCCGGCGGCGGTGGATCGGCGCGCCGCCGAGGTGCGCGAACCCGTCGTGCGTCCCCTCCAGCACGAAACCGTCGGGGAGCACGCGCAGCTCGGTCCGCTTCACGCGGCAGCGGCGGCCCACGCGGAAGCTCGACCAGAACTCGATGCTGTCGTGGTCGTCGAGCGTCACGGTGTTGTGCGACTTGGTGGAGCGCGCCAGGTCGCGCATGTCGCCCGCGCGGTACTCGTAGACGCCGGCGTCGACGACGAGCCGCTCCCCCGCCACCGTCCATTCGAACGCCAGCGCGTCGGCGTGGCCGTGCGCCGGCAGGTGGTCGGGACCGATCGCGCCGCAGTCGAACAGCACGTAGTCCTTGCCGCGGCGCGCGCCGTAGTAGCCGGCGGCGTCGAGCGCGAAGACCGGGCGCGTCGTGACCTTCGTCCCCAGCGCGCGCTCGGCGACGTCGACGATCTCGCGCGGCGCGTAGGCCATGTGCAGGCCGCCGTCGTTGAACAGGCTGGGCGCGCCGTCGGGGTGCGCGAGGTCGGCGACGACTTGAACGGCGCGGCGGAGGAACTCGTCGAGGCGCGCGCGCAGCGGCGAGGGCGCGAGCACGGCGCGGCACTCGACCAGGTCGGCGACGACCTGCGCGTGGTACGCCGGGCTGCGCTCGAAGTGCATCCCGTCGTCGAGCATTTGTTCGCCCAGCTCGTTGGCCAGGATCCCGACGGCGCGCCGCGTCCAGCGCTCGGCTTCGGGACCGTCGAAGGTCGCGCCGGCCCACAGCAGCGCCTTCGCGTTCTTGAGCAGGTGGTTGCCGCCGAGGTCGAGCTCGAGATCGGCCTCGAGCGCGCGGATCTGAGCCGCGACCGATCTGTCGAGTTCGCCGAGGAACCCCGCCGGCAGGCGGCGGCGGCGGCGCGCGGACTGCTGCATCCACACGACCGCGCGCAGCGAGATCACGAACGGGTGCCAGGCGCAGCGCAGCTCGCGCGCGCCGGAGGAGCCGACCTGCGCGATCCAGTCGCGCACGACGCCCTGGAACGCGGCGTCGTCGAGGCCCTCGACCCACTCCATCGCGTGCAGGTGGAACAGGGCCAAGAGCGGCCGGTCCGGGATGGAGGCGAGACGCCAGTCGAGCGGCGTCGCGAGCGGCACGCGGTGCTGCATCAGGTCGAGCACGACGTCGTCGCCGTCGCTCGCCAGCATGTGCGCGCGCGGGCGGAAGATCGGGAGCGGCGGCGTCGCGCAGCGCAGCGGCGCGGCGCGCTGCTCCCGCTGGCCGAACAGCGCGTGCGGGCCGAACGTCTCGGCCAGCGCGCGGCGTGCGATCTTGTGCGCGCGCCGCGCGAGCTGGCCCGCGCGGTGGTGGCGCACGCAGCGCACGAAGCGCAGGGCCTGCATCATGGCGCGACCTGCGCGGCCCGGTTCCGCGCGCGGCGCGGCGGGCGCTCGGGGCTCGCGAGCCAGGTGTCCAGCACGCCGACGATGCGCTCGCAGGCACGGCCGTCGCCGTACGGGTTGATCGCGCGCGCCATCGCTTCGCGCACGGGGCCGTCGAGCACGACGTCCTCGAGCCCCCGGCGGATGCGGTCGGGATCCGTCCCGACGAGGCGCACGGTGCCGGCCTCGATCGCCTCGGGCCGCTCGGTGACGTCGCGCGCGACGAGCACCGGCTTGCCCAGCGACGGGCCTTCCTCCTGGATGCCGCCCGAGTCGGTCAGGATCGCCGTGGCGTGCTCCATCAGCCACGTGAAGGGCTCGTAGTCGAGCGGCTCGGCCAGCACGACGTTCGCGACGTCGCGCAGCGCCGCGTGCACGACCTCGCGCACGTTGGGGTTGGGGTGGACGGGCCACACGAAGAGCCAGTCCTTGTGTGCGCGCGCGCTCGCGGCGATCGCGCGGCACAGATCGCGCAGGCCGGGCCCGAAGCTCTCGCGGCGGTGCGCGGTGACCAGCACGGTCGGCCCCGGCCAGCCGGAGAGCAGCGGCGTCAAGAGCGGCCCGAACGCGTAGCCGTAGTACTCGGCCGGACGCTCGGTGTTGCGCGCGCGCATCCAGCACAGCGCGTCGATGCCGGTGTTGCCTGTCACGTGGATGCCTGCCGGATCGATGCCCTCGCGCACGAGGTTGTCGCGCGCGCCGCGCGTCGGCGCGAAGTGCAGTCCTGCCAGCGCGTCGACGCACAGGCGGTTTGCCTCCTCGGGGAACGGGCTCTGGCGGTCGTGCGAGCGCAGGCCGGCCTCGACGTGCGCGACCGGGATGCGCTCGTAGAACGCGGCCAGCGCCGCGGCGAAGCACGTGGTCGTGTCGCCGTGCACCAGCACGAGGTCGGGCTCCTCCGCGCGCAGGACGCCGCGAACGCCGAGCAGGACCCGCGCCGTGACATCGGCCAGGTCCTGGCCCGGCACGCCGATCCCGAGGTCGTGGTCGATCGCGACGCCGAACAGGTCGAAGACGGGCCGCACGAGGTCCCTGTGCTGTCCCGTCGCGACGACGCGCGCTTCGAAGCGCGCCGAGCCCGCGAGCGCGTGCGCCAGCGGCGCCATCTTGATGGCCTCGGGTCGCGTGCCGACGACGGTGAGGATGCGCGCGTTCACAAGTAGATCCCGCGCGTGTCGATGAGGATCTTCTCCTGCAGCGCTTCGCGAGGCACGCGCTGGAAGCGCTTGTGGTCCACGAGGACCAGCACGATGTCGGCCTGCGCCAGCGCGGTCTCGAGCGGCACGATGTCGAACTCGGGGTGCGCGCGGACGTGCGGCTCGACGACGAGCAGCTTCCCCGTGCGCCGGCGCGCCAGCTCGCGCACGATCTCGACGGCCGGCGACTCGCGCAGGTCGTCCACGTCGGCCTTGAACGAGAGGCCCAGGCACGCAATGACCGGATCGCGCAGTTTCGCGGCGCACTGCTCGACGCGCTGCACGACCCAGTGCGGCTTGTGGTCGTTCACCTCGCGCGCCGTGCGGATCAGACGCGCCAGCTCGGGCGCGCGGTCGACCAGGAACCACGGATCGACGGCGATGCAGTGTCCGCCGACGCCGGGGCCCGGGTTCAGGATCTTCACGCGCGGGTGGCGGTTCGCGAGGCGGATCAGCTCCCACACGCTGACGCCTTCCTTGGCGCAGATCAGCGACAGCTCGTTGGCGAACGCGATGTTCACGTCGCGGAAGCTGTTCTCGGTCAGCTTCACCATCTCGGCCGTGCGCGCGTCCGTGCCGACGACCTCGCCGCGCACGAACGCCTGGTAGAACGCGACGGCGCGTTCGGTCGAGGCCAGGTTGATCCCCCCCACCACGCGGTCGTTCTCGACCAGCTCGGTCAGGATGCGGCCGGGCAGCACGCGCTCGGGACAGTACGCGACGTGCACGTCCTCGCCCGGCGCATGACCGGCTTCGCGCAGGACTCGTGCCACGATCTCCTCGGTCGTGCCGACGGGGCTCGTCGACTCGAGGATCACGAGGTCGCCCATCTTCACGACGGCACAGATCGAGCGCGCCGCCGCCTCGACCATGGAGAGGTCGGGCTTCTTGTCGGCGCGGATCGGTGTCGGCACCGCGATCACGAACACGTCGGCGGTCTGCGGCGTCGTGTGCGCGATGAGGCGTCCGTTGCGCACGGCGCTCTGGACCAGTCCCTCGAGGTCGGGCTCGACGATGTGGATGCGGCCCTGGTTGATCGTCGCGACGACGTCGGCGCTGACGTCGACTCCGGCGACCTGGAATCCGCGGCTCGCGAGCAGCGACGCGGTCGGCAGCCCGATGTAGCCCAGGCCGACCACGCAGACGCTAGCTGCTTCCGTCCGGCCCAGCAGATCCGACGGTCTCGCGCCGCTCGCCGCGCTGGTTGCGCCCGCCGTCTGCGACGGGCGCGCCGTATCCATACCCGTATCCGTAGCCATACTTGCTCTCCGTGCGATTCGGGCGGTCCGCGTTGAGCACGCAGCCGATCAGGTTGGCCCCGGCACCGCGCAGCCTCCCGGCCGCGCGCGCGAGGACGGTGCGCGTCAGGCGCCGGCTGTGCGCCAGCAACACGACGGCGTCGAGACGCGCGACGAACGATTCCGTGTCGGCGACGGCCAGCGCCGGCGGCACGTCGAAGACGACGAGGTCGTAGGCCTCGCGCAGCTCCGCGATCAGACGCTCGCAGGACTCGCCCGCGAGCAGGTCCCCCGGCGAGCGCGGCTGACGTCCCGCCGCGATGACGGACAGCTGCGGCACGTGCGATTCCTGCACGCACTCGCGCCAGTTCGCGCCGCCCGACAGCACCTCCGACAACCCCGGCGTGACGGCCAGGCCCAGGTAGCGCGCGACCGTCGGCCGACGCATGTCCGCGTCGACGATCAGCACGCGCTTGCCGCCCAAGGCGAAGGCCAGCGCGACGTCGATGTTCGTCACGGACTTGCCCTCGCCCTGCGAGCACGAGGTGAATGCCAGGACCTTGATGCGCGGGTCCGTGGCCAGCACGAACTTCAGGTTCGCGCGCAGCGAGCGGTACGCCTCCGCGATCGGCCCCTCGGGGTCGTCGCGCATCGCGAGGAACGTGTCGGTCGCGCCCTCGAAGCGCAGTCGGCCGTTCTTGAAGTCGGGGACGGCGCCGAGGA
>JBGATX010000275.1:0-4458 GCA_044228975.1 Planctomycetota bacterium
GAGCTCGAGCTCGCCGCCGGGCACGAGCTTGTCGCTCGTGGTCACGAGCGTCACCGGCACGCTGCGCCGCTGCGCTTCCTCGATCAGGAAGCGCGTGCCGACGCGCGCCAGGAACTCGCGCGCGCCGATCGCCTCCGTCGAGAGCCAGATGCGGTCGGCGCTCTCGATCATCGCCGGCAGAGCGCTGTCGTAGACGAGCGTCACCGGCACGCCCTCGCGCACGAGCCGACGCGCCATGCGCCGGCCGTCGAGCTCGGGCAGTCCTTCGTTGATCAAGAGGCGCGGTCGCTTGCCGTCCATCCAGGCCGCTTCGAGACCGCGCGCGAGCGTGTCCGAGAACGCCGTCGCCATCACGATCTCGCCGGCGCGCAGTTCGGCGGCAGCGTGCTCCGCGGCGGCTCGTCGCGCGGGCAGACGGCGTCCGCGCGCGAGCGGCGTGCCGTTCCAGGCCGAGGTGTTCTCGTCGAACTCCTCCAGCCCTTCCTCGACGCTCCACAGCCACAATCCGATCTCCTCGGCGAGCACCGCTTGCAGATCCTCGCGACCGCGGCCGTGGTGATCGCGCCACGTGCGACGCAGCGTGTGCAAGAAGAGCGCGCACGCACCGCGCCACACGTGCGCGTCGCGCCAGGACGCCATGCCGCGCTCGAATTCGCGTCCGACCTGCGCCGCGTCCCATTCGACGGGCCAGGCGATCGTCCAGTCGAGCAGCGCGCGAGCCGTCGAGAGCACGAGGTCGAGCGCCGACAAGTCGCGATCGGGAGCGAGATCGACGAGCAACGACGCGAGGTCGGGAGTCGCTTCGACTCTCGACGCGCGGGCATCGCCGGGCGTGGTTTCGGGTTGACCCGTCTCGAGGCTGGATGGACGCGTGGCGGGCATCGCGGACGTGCACTTCCTGGGGCGGAAGGCGGCGATTATCGCGGCCGAAGCAGGCCGTTTCCACAGCGCTCCTTATTATTAGGTCGCTTGCTCGCGCATCGAGCCGTGGCCTCGGCCTCGCACGGGCGTTAGCTTGGCGCGCCAATCCCCCATGGCCGCCCCGGAACCGTCTCCGATCGCCCGTGCCCTCGGGCGCATTCCATCCGGGCTGTTCATCGCCACCACGGAGGTCCATGGCGTCCGTTCGGGCTGCATCGTCTCCTTCGTGATGCAGGCCGGCCTCGAACCGCCGGTCGTGAGCGTCGCGTTCGCCCGCGAGCGCCCCTTCCTCGACGAAGTGCGCCGAGCCCGTCGTTTCGCCCTTTCCGTGCTCGACGAGCGCTCGCGCCGGGCCATGGTCGCTTTCACGCGTCGCACGCCGCCGGGTGAAAGCCCTTTCGACAAGCTCGACATCGCGACCACGGACTCGGGCCTGCCCGTGATCGCCGATGCCTTGGCCTGGATCGAGGCGCGGGTGCGCGGCGAGCACCTGACCACGGATCACGCCATCGTCTTCGCCGACGTCGTCGCGGCGAGCGTCGCGCGCGAAGGCGAGCCGCACGTCCACCTGCGGCGCAACGGGTTGAGCTACTAGCGACCGCCGCGTTTCAACGTCGGAGGTCGCGCACCAGCGCGCCCCACGTCGGCTCGAGCTCCGGGCCCAGCTCCGCCGCGACGTCGATCGCCTGCGCCTCGGCGATCGCGCGCACGGCGAGCGCGACTCGGCCGAGCGGGTCGCGTCCGCGCAAGACGGCGAGCGCGAGCCAGTCGTACGCGCCTTCCGCGTCGTGCTGCTCGAGCGCCGCGCGCGCGCGACGCTCGAGTTCCTCGACGGCGACCTCCGCGCCTCCGAGCTCGCGCGCGCGCTCACCGAGGCGTCGTGCGGCGGCATCCAGCCCTTCCAGCGCAACCGCGTGCTCCGCCGCCTGCGCGTACCGACCCAGGCGCAGCTCGGCGCGGAACGACTGCTCGCCGACGAGCGGCACGTCGCGCACGAGCCGCACGCCGAGCGCGAGCGCGCACCACACGAGCGCGACGATCGTCGCCACGCGGATGCCGCGCACGAGCTTGCGCGCGATCGACGGATCCGCTGCGGCGCGCCGCAGGAACGCCACGCGCCGCGCGGTGCTGAAATGGCGCCAGCTGGCGACGTCGCGGAAGTCGCCGCCGACTTTCTCGAGCGCATCGACGATCGCGCTCGTGTCGCCGAGCAGGTTGGCGCTGTAGAGATCGGCCTCGAGCTCGCACCGCCGCGAGAGCCAGCCGAAGACGAAGTACCCGCCGACCAGCCCCGCGAGCACGATGCCCCCGCCGAGCCAGACCTGGTCGCCGAGAAGATCCGTCGCGACCCATTCGAGCGTGAGCAGGATCGCGAGCGCCACCGTCACGAAGACGAGCACGTGACGGCGCACCGCGTGACCCATCTCGTGGGCGAAGACCGCGGCGAGCTCGCGCAGCTCGAGCTGTGTCAGCAGGAGATCGGAGAAGAGCACGACTCGCGTGCGCGCTCCGAAACCGACGATCGCGGCGTTCGACATGCTGAAGCCCGTGCGCCAGACGAGCAGCTCGCGCGCGCGGAAACCGGCTCGCCGCGCGACGAGCTCCATGACCGCGCGCAAATCGCCCGCCGGCAATGGCACCGTGTCCCAGGTGTTGCGCAGCACGAAAGGCAGGCACAGACCGAGCACGAGCATCAGGCCGGCGGCGTAGAGCCCGTTCCACAGCGCGACCTCCTCGATGCGCACGCGCAGGCTCGGCGAGAGGCCGATCAGCATCGACACGCCGAGGTAGATCGCGATCGGCGCGAGCGACGAGAGGAACATGCGCACCTGGAAAGCTCGCGCGCGACGCAAGCTCGCCGAGGAGCTCTGCGCGCGCGCGCGCGCGTCGATCGCGAGCAGCTGGTACACGAGGAACGGCGCGATGACGACGAGCAGAGAAGGTCTCGGCCACTCGAGCACGGCCGCGCTCGCTCCCATCCAGCGCTCCGTGGTCCTGATCCATCCCAGCTGTGCGATCGCGGCCGCGAAGAGCAGCGCCGGCGATGCCGCGAGGATGCGCGCGACGATCTCGGCCGCGCGAAAACGGCCCCGGAGCACGAGCCGGCGCAATCCGACGCCGATCAGCACGGGCACGAGCGCGAACGCGAGCACGGCCCAGAGGTGCTCGTCGGCGCTCGTCACCCCGAGCTCCGGCAGCCCGAGCGCCGCCACGGCGATCACGATGTTCAGCAGGTAGCCCATGACATGCGCTTGGGCGCTAGGAACGGGATCGCAACGGGGTCGTTCGGGTCATCGTGCACGGGTGCGCGGGTGCGACTCGCGACGTGAGCGGACCGTCGAGCCAGTGTAGTCGGGCGGTGCGGGACGCGACGCGAGGATCGAGAGCCGTGGAGCGCCGTCCTTCCCGACCTCGCGTCCCGCGCGCGACGCGAACCGCTGGAGCTCGAACCGTTCGCATCGAGCGCGAGGCTCCACGCGCACGCATGCGCGCGAGGCCCGCCACGTGGCTCAGGTCCTTGGCCTCGCGCGCGCGTGCGTTTCGACGGGAGCGTTTCCAGCCGGGAGAGCGAGCTCCTCGACCGGTCCGCGCAGCGTGACCCCGCCGATGCCATCGTCGTCGACGACCAGGCGTCCGCCCGGGAGATCGATCGCGACCGGCCAGCGCGCGCGCTTGGAATCCACGGCAGCCCACGCGGCCGCGCAGGCTCCGCTGCCGCAGGCTTGCGTCTCGCCGACACCGCGCTCCCACACGCGCAGCCGCGCCGGCTGCGTCGCGAGCGAGAGGAACTCGACGTTCGTGTGGCGCGGGAAGCGCGCGTGCCGCTCCAACGCGGGCCCGAGCGTCTCGACCGGCGCCGTGTGCACGTCGTCGACGAAGAGCACGCAATGCGGGTTGCCGACGTCGACGATCACGGCCGTGTGCTCCGCGCCGAGCGCGAGGAGCTTCTCTCCGCGCGCGAGGATGCGCGGCACGCCCATGCGCGCCGTGACGCTCGTGACGTGATCGTCCTGCAGCTCGACCGTCACCGCGCGCGGGCCGGCGTCGGTGTCGATCACGAAGGCGCGCGAATTCGCGTAGCCGCGCTCGAAGACGAGCTTCGCCACGCACCGCAGACCGTTGCCGCACATCTCCGGCCGGGAGCCGTCGGCGTTGTACACGGCCATCGCGCACGGACTCGAGACCGACGCGCGCGTCACGAGCAGCACGCCGTCGGGCTTGCGCCCGAGCGGACCCGCTTGAAGGCAATGCTCGCGCGCGTACTCCTCCGCGCGCTCGGGCAAGGCTCCCGCGACGCCATCGACGACAATGAAGAGGTTCCCCGCGCCGGCCATCCATGTGGTGTGCATGCGGGGTTCAGGATAGACGCTCGCGCGGGGCTTGCGCTGCGGCAGCGGCGTATGGCCCACGTTGGCGACGGCCGAGGCCGCTCTTCGTTCGAGTGCGTCGTTCGATCTCGCGAGCGAGCGTGCGTGCGCGAGCTCGGCCGCGGGGACGGGCGTTCGTCCGCCGGAGCGTTTCCAGCGGAGGAAGAGG
>JBGATX010000276.1:0-4960 GCA_044228975.1 Planctomycetota bacterium
CGTCGCCGGCTTCGTAGGTCTCGAAGGCTCCCGAGTCCGCGGCGTGCTTCTGGCGCCAGACGTTCAACTTGATCTTCATCACTTGTAGCTCCGGCTGGCGAGGTGCGTGAACTCGAACTGCAGGGGCTCGACGTTGCGGACGGGCTTCTTCCCGTCGCCCGTGTACTCCCACGCGGCCACGTGGCAGAAGCGCTCGTCGTCGCGCTTCGCCTCGCCGTCCTCGGTCTGGTGCTCGACGCGGAAGTGGCCGCCGCACGATTCCTCGCGCTCCAGCGCGTCGAGGCACATCAGCTCGCCGAGCTCGATGAAGTCGGCGACGCGTCCGGCGGACTCGAGCGACTGGTTCACGCTCGTGCCGCTCCCGGGCACGTTGACGTCGCGCCAGAACTCCTCGCGCAGTTCCGGCAGCCGCTGCAGCGCCTTCTTCAAGCCGCTCGCGGTGCGCGCCATGCCGCACTCGCCCCAGATGATCTTGCCCAGCTCGCGGTGGAACGACGCGGCCGTGCGCTTGCCGCGGATGCCGAGCAGCTTCTGCGTGCGCGCCGCGACCGCCTGCTCGGCCGCCTTCACCTCGGGGTGATCCGCCGTGACCTTCTCGAGCTTCGCCGTCGCGAGCCAGTTGCCGATCGTGTACGGCAGGATGAAGTAGCCGTCCGCGAGGCCCTGCATCAGCGCGCTCGCTCCCAGCCGGTTCGCGCCGTGGTCGGAGAAGTTCGCCTCGCCGATCACGTGCAGGCCGGGGATCGTGGACATGAGGTCGTAGTCCACCCACAGCCCGCCCATCGTGTAGTGGGTGGCCGGGAAGATGCGCATCGGCTTCTTGTAGGGGTTGTCGTCCGTGATGCGCTCGTACATCTCGAACAGGTTGCCGTAGCGCTCGCGGATCGCGCTCTCGCCCAGGCGCTGGATCGACGCGGCGAAGTCGAGGTAGACGCCGAGTCCCGTCTTGCCGACGCCGCGGCCGGAATCGCAGGCTTCCTTGGCCGCGCGCGATGCGATGTCGCGCGGCGCCAGGTTGCCGTAGCTCGGGTACTTGCGCTCCAGGTAGTAGTCGCGCTCGTCCTCGGGGATCTGGTCGGGAGCGCGCGTGTCGCCCTGCTTCTTCGGGACCCAGATGCGCCCGTCGTTGCGCAGCGACTCGCTCATCAGGGTCAGCTTCGACTGGTAGTCGCCGCTGACCGGGATGCAGGTCGGGTGGATCTGCGTGTAGCACGGGTTCGCGAACGCCGCGCCCTTCTTGTACGCGCGCCAGTTGGCCGTCGTGTTGCAGCCCTTGGCGTTCGTCGAGAGGTAGAAGACGTTGCCGTAGCCGCCGGTCGCGAGGACGACCGCGTCGCCGAGGTGCGAGCGGACCTCGCCCGTCACGAGGTCGCGCGTGACGATGCCGCGCGCGACGCCGGACACGACGATCAGCTCGAGCATCTCGTGGCGCGAGTACATCTGCACCTTGCCCTGGCCGACCATGCGCTCGAGCGCCGAGTACGCGCCCAGCAGCAGTTGCTGTCCCGTCTGTCCGCGTGCGTAGAACGTGCGGCTGACCTGCGCGCCGCCGAAGCTGCGATTCGCGAGGAGACCGCCGTACTCGCGCGCGAACGGCACGCCCTGCGCGACGCACTGGTCGATGATCTTCACCGACGTCTGCGCCAGCCGGTACACGTTGGCCTCGCGCGCGCGGAAGTCGCCGCCCTTCACCGTGTCGTAGAACAGGCGGTAGATGCTGTCGCCGTCGTTCTGGTAGTTCTTCGCGGCGTTGATGCCGCCCTGCGCGGCGATCGAGTGCGCGCGGCGCGGGCTGTCCTGGAAGCAGAAGGCGCTGACCTGGTAGCCGAGCTCGGCCATGGTCGCCGCGGCGGACGCGCCGGCGAGGCCCGTGCCCACGACGAGCACGCGGTACTTGCGCTTGTTGGCGGGGTTCACCAGCTTCATGTCGAGCTGATGCTTCTCCCACTTCTTCTCCAGGGGACCAGCAGGGATCTTGGCGTCGAGTTTCATGGGAGCCTCAGCGTGGGAGCCAGCCTGCGAGAGCCGCGATCGGGATGGACACGTTGCCGACGACGACGAGCGCCGCGAAGGCACCCGCCGCACCGCGCCGCAACGCTTCGTAGCGCGGGTGCGACAACCCGAGCGTCTGCAGGAGGCTCCAGATGCCGTGGTAGAGGTGCACGCCGAGCGCGATCATCGCCACGACGTAGACGCCCGCCGCCAGCGGCTGCGCCAGGCCCGTCGTGACGTTGTGGTGCACGCCACCGACGCGGAAGTCGGGGTGCGCGTTGCCCCACGTCAGGTGCATGAGGTGGTAGACGACGAACAGGAAGATCAGCGGGCCCGACACGCGCATCGTGCGCGAAGCGTACGTCGACTCCTTCGCGTTCCACTGCCGGTAGGCGACAGGGCGCGCGGCCCAGCTGCGGCGCGTGAGCTTCCAGGCCGCGCCCAGGTGCAGGACGAGCGCGACGAGCAGTCCGCCGCGCGCGATCCAGATCCCGCCGCCGTGTCCGAGCTCGCGCAGCCACTCGCCGTAGCTGTCGAGGGCCCACACGCCGCTCGCGCCGCGCGGCAGGTAGACCTGCAGGTTGCCGAGCATGTGACCGATCACGAATCCGAACAGCGCGAGTCCGGTCACGGCCATGACCGCCTTCAGGGCGATCGTGCTTGCGAGGCTCTTCGTCGGTTGCGCCGCCGCGGCGCTGGTCTGGGCCTGGACGCTCATGGGCGAATGGGGTTCTGGGGAGGGGTGACGGCGTCTGGACAGGGGGTGGTCGAGAGCCCAACATCATGCCGCGCGAACGTGCTGGAATCACGCTTCGCGAGCCTCGAGCTCGGCTCGCCGGCCGCGTTTCAGGTCCGCATCTCCCGATGGATCTCGTCGTCTCGAACCTGGCCGGGAGCCTGGACGCGCTCGTCGCGGCCGCGCGCGTAGAGGCCGCGCACGCCGACGTGCTCGAATTGCGGCTGGATGCCTGTGCCGGCGCCAGCGAGGCCGAGCTGCGGCAATCCTTCGCGTCCCTGCCCCGGCCCGTGCTCGCCGCCGCGAACGGATCCGAGGCGTACGGCACGTTTGCCGGCACGGACGCCGAGCGGCTCGCACTGCTCGCCCGCGCCGAAGCCGCCGGAGCCGACTGGGTTGACGTGCCCTGGACGCTGGCGCGCGAGCACGCCGCGCGGTCCGCGGGTGAGTCGCGCTCCCGCGGTCCGCGCGCGCGCCGCGTCGTGTCCCGACACGTGCTCGACGGCACGCCCGCAGGCCTCGAGTCGATCCTGGCGGAGGTCGAGCGCGAAGTCGCGCCCGGCGACCGGATCAAGCTCGTGACGCACGCGCGCTGCGCCGAGGACGGCTTGCGCGTCCTGCGCCTCGCACAGCAGCGCGCGCGCGCCGGCCGACCGATCGCGGCCTTCGCCAGCGGACTCGCGGGCAGCTTCACGCGCGCGCTCGCGCCCGTGTGCGGATCGCTCGCGACCTACGCGGGCCTTCTCGCTCGAGCGGCGGCTGCGCGACTGCCCCGGGCCACCGAGGCCGACGCGTTGCGCGCCATGTGGCCCGCGAACGGCGCGAGCACTTCGACACGGATCCTGGGCGTCGCCGGCCTCGCACGCCCGGTGGCGCGTCGCTCTCGCCGCGCCTGCACCGGGCGCCGCGCTGCGCCGTGCGGGCATCGACGCCGTCTACGTCGCGTTCGAGCCGGCCGATTTCCGCCGCGTTCCTGGCGCTGGCCGACGAAGTCGGCGTGCACGGGCTCTCGGTGACGATGCCGTTCAAGGCCGACGCCGCGCGGCCTGCGAGCTCGCGCGACGACGCGGTCGGTATTCGCGGCGCCGCGAACACGCTCGTGCGCACACCGGCCGACGGGCACGCGTCGAACACGGATCGCGAAGCGCCGCGCGCGTGTCCGCGCGTTGTGCGGACACAGGCGGCGCGCTCGCGGCCTGGTCGCCGTCGTCGTCGGAACGGGCGGCGCTCGCCGCGCGCGCCGCGCTGCACGGTCTGCGCGGCGCGCCTCGTGGTCGTTTACCGCGACGCGAAACAAGCGCGACGCGCTCGCACGCGAGTTCGACGCCGTCGCGTGCGCGATCGACGAGCTCGCCGAGGTCCCGCACGACGTCCTCGTGAACACGACGCCGCTCGGATCGCGCGCCCATCCGGGCGAGCTGGCCGTGCCCGCGCGCGCGCTGCGTCCCGGCTCGATCGTGTTCGACGCCGTCTACCGGCCGGCGGAGACGCCGCTCGTGCTGGCGGCGCGCGCGATCGGGGCCTCCGTGATCGAAGGCCGAGCGTGGTTCCTCGAGCAGGCTCTCGCGCAGTTCCGCGCGTTCACCGGCAGCGACGCGCCGGAGGATGCGCTGCGCGCCGAGCTCGACCGCGCGCTGGCGGAGGACGCGCCGTGACGATCGACCCGCGCCCGATCGCGCTCGTGGGGCTGCGCGCGAGCGGGAAGACGACGCTCGGGAGGCTGCTCGCCGAGAAGCTCGGACGCGCGTTCGTCGACCTGGACGAGGAAGTGTCGCGCGAGGATGGCGCCTTGCGCGCGAGCGAAGTCCTGCGGCCGGCGGGGGAGATCCTCGCGGTGGAGGGCGAGCCGCGATTCCGCGACCTCGAGGAGCGCGCGCTCGAACGCGTGCTGTCGCGCACGGAGCCGCTCGTGCTCGCGACCGGCGGCGGCGTGGTGGAGCGCGCCAAGAACCGCCTGCTGTTGCGGGTGCGTGCCCGCTGTCTCTGGCTGCAAGTGCCGGTCGAGGAGCTGCAGCGCCGGATGCGCGCCGATCCGACGGCGAGACCCGCATTGCTCGGTCGGGATCCGATCACCGAGGTGCCCGAGATCGCCGCGCGCCGCGAGGCGTGGTTCGGCGAGCTCACGGCGACCGCGGTCGACGGGACGAGCGCGCTCCCGCTGGCGATCGAGCGCTGTCTGCAGGTGCTCGCGATCTCTCGCTGAGATCGCGGACGCGGCGCGCGCTCGCTACA
>JBGATX010000039.1:0-37735 GCA_044228975.1 Planctomycetota bacterium
TTTCGATCTGGCTCTGCGTCGCGCGGTGAGGACCGCCGAGCAGCGCTTCCTCGACTCCGCGGTGCTGGTAGCCGAGCGCGATCTCCAGGTGCAGCACTTCCTCGCCGGCGCACTGAAAACGGAAGTGTCCCGGCTCGATGATCCCCGCGTGCACGGGCCCGACGGCGACCTCGTGGACCTCGCGGCCCTCGACGCGGAAGAACTCGGGCAGCACGGGAGCGTCGCCGGCGCTCTTGCGCACCGGCTTGAGCCACGGATGTCCCTCCGGCGTGAGCCCGTGCTGCTCGAAGACCTCGCGCTCGAACAAGTGCGCCTGCGCGTGCGTCGCGCTCAGCGCGGGATACCTGTCGCGGATCGGCGCGCTGCGGCCGACGGCGAGCGTGTTGTCGGCGTCGAACGCGATCACAGCGACGAGGCGCACCAGCGCTCCCTCGCTCACGCCGAACCACGCGCACAGACGCGCGCCGCGATCGAGCTCCGCCGCGGTCGCGCTCACGAGGTCGGATCCCGACCACTCCGGCACCTCCGACCACGGCAGGCTGGCAGCGTTGGCGAGCAGCACGAACGGAGACGACTCGCTCATGGCGCGGGGAAGAGCTGGGCCACGGCGGCCGTCCAGGCGTCGCGCAGAACCTGAGGCGTCGCGAGACCCAGCCACAGGGACAAGGCCAGCAGCACCAGCGGCGGAGCGATGACTCCCGGAGTCTCGGAGAAGCGCGCGTTGCCCGCCTTCGAGGCCGCGCGCGGACGACCGTCCACGATGGCGAAGACCAGGCGCGTGAGGCCGAAGAAGGCCAGCAGCAGGCAGCCGAGGAAGATCACCGCGCTGCCGACGCGACCGCGCTCGAGCGTCGCGCGCACGAGCTGCAGCTCGCTGAAGAACGGACCGAAAGGTGGCAGCGCCGTGACGGCGAACATCCCCGCGACGAAGATCGCTGCCGAGCGCGGCGTGAGGAGCGCCATGCCGCGCACCTGGTCGGTGGTGCGCGCCCCGGCGGCGCGGCGGATGTTGCCCGCGCTCAGGAACAAGGCGCCCTTGGTCAGGCTGTTGCTCCACACGTGGAACAACGCGGCCCAGGCACCCGCGGCACCCATCGCGGCACCGAGGCTCAGGATGCCCATGTGCTCGACGCTCGAATACGCGAGCATGCGCTTGAAGTCCCGCGTCGCGAGCAGGAACAGCGCCGCGACGAGCATCGAGAAGAGGCCGATCACCAGCAGAGTGCGGTCCGCGATCGCCGACTCCCCCGCCGCGCTGACCACCGCGCGCACGCGCAGCAGGGCCGTGAAGGCGACGGTGGTGACGCCGCCGGCCAAGAGCGCGCCGACGATCGACGGCGCTTCGCCGTACGCGTCGGGTTTCCAGGTGTGCATCGGCGCGAGCCCCATTTTCGTGCCGTAGCCGACGAGCAGCAGCACCCACGCGGTCAACACCCATGACCGCGACAGGCCGGCGCCCTGCGCCGTCAACGCCGCGAAGGTCAGGTCTCCGCCGCCGCCGCCGTGCAGCGAGGCGTATCCCAGACAGAAGGAGCCCAGGAGCGACAGCGCGACGCCCGTGCCGCCGACGAGCAGGTACTTCCAGGTCGCTTCGATCGATCGACCGGAACCGTTGAAGTGCAAGAGCGGCACGGCCGCGAGCGTCAAGCCCTCCGTTGCGATCCACAGCAGGCCGAGGTGGCGTGCCTGGTGCGCCGCGCTCAAGAGTCCGAGCAGCACCAGGAACGACGCGACGAACACCCGATTGCGTCGCTCGACGCGCAGTCGCAGGTACGACACGCCGTAGGCGGCGCAGGCCAGGAAGAGCAGCGACACCATCGGCAGCACAGCTCGCGCCAGCGGGTCGAATCCCAGCCACGCGCCCGGCGCGAGCTGCGGCGGATCGAAGAGCAGCCAGAAGGCGAGCAGCGCGTGGATCACGCCCGTCGCGGGCATCAGCCACGGACGCGTGCGCTCGCTGGGCCACGCGGCGGCGAGCAACGCCGTCGCGAGAGGAACACCGACGAGCAGCAGCTCTCTCATTCGCGTAGGGAGGTGAGCTTGCGGGTGTCGATGGAGTCGAACTCGCGCTGGATGCGGTCGACGATGATGCCGAAGATGAACACGCCGACCGTGAGGTCGAGCAGGATACCGGCCTCGACCATGAGCGGCATGGCATTGATGAGCAGCAGCCCGAACAGGTAGATGCCGTTCTCCAGGATCAGGTAGCCGCACACCTGCGCGATGGCCTTCGAGCGCCCGATCAGCAGCACGAAACCGGTGAGGATCGAAGCGAGCGCACCCGGCAGGACCAGCGTTCCCGTCTGCTCGGCGAGCAAGGGCAGTTCGCGCGCCAGCGCGACGGCGGCGATCGTCCCTCCCGCGCCGAGCAGCAGTGACGGCACGAACCCGATGAACGGCAGGATCTCGCGATCGATGTTGGCCGTGCGCATCGCGCGGCGCAGCAAGGCCGGGATCACGAGGCCCTTGCCCGCGACCGTCGCCAGAGCCACCAGCGCGACGTGCCAACGCAACTGCGGCTCCATCAAGAGCGGCATCAGTCCGAGCGCGACGCCCTGGATCGAAACGACGCGGATGAGCGAAGGCAGGCGTGCGCTGCCCAGCGCGATCAGGTTGAGCCCCATGGCGAGCCCGATCAGGAGCTCCAGAGCATGGCTCATCCGTTTCCCCCTCTCCAGGCGACGAGCAGCGCGAACAAGCACAACAGGAATCCGACGGTGAGCATCAGCGGCACGCGCCGGAACGCGAGCCGCGCCAGGAACGATTCGGTCAACCCCGCGGCGACCGTCACGACGAGCACGCCCGCGGAGAGCGCGCCGGCGCTCGCGAGCGGCGTCAGCCGGCCCATCGGCAACACCGCCTCGGTCAGGAGCACGGCGAAGAGCAGCAGCTTGACCGACGCACCGTGCAGGATCGCCGCGAGCGGCGGTCCGCTGTGATCGAGCACCATCACCTCGTGGATCATCGTCAGCTCGAGGTGCGTGTTCGGATCGTCGAAGGGCACGCGGCAGTTCTCCGCCAGCAGCACGATGAACAGTCCCGCCGCGAGCAGGATCACGCCCGCGCCGGCGGCCGGCGTCAGCATCGTGGCCAGCGCCGTGCTCCCACTCTGGATGCTCAGAGCGAGCGCCGCGGTGATGATCGCGGCCTCGCCGAGCACGGCGTAGCTCACCTCGCGCGCCGCGCCCATGCCCTCGAAGGCGGAACCGGTCTCGAGCGCCGCCCAAGCGGTGCAGAAGCGCGCCAGCGCGAGCAGGTAGATGAAGAGCAGCACGTCGCCGTCGAAACCGAACCGCGCTCCGAGCGTTCCCAGCGGCAAGAGCAGCGCGGCGCCGATCACCGCGATCCACGCGACGGCCGGACCGATCACGAAACCCGGCGAGACCAGCGTGCTCAGCACGACGCTCTTGCGCCACAAACGCGCGAGGTCGTAGTAGAGCTGCAACACCGGCGGTCCGCGGCGTCCGGCGACCCAGGCCTTGGTCTTGTTGATGATCCCGGGCAGGAGCGGCGCGAGACACGTCCACAGGACGAAGCGCAAGCCGAACTCGAGGGCGGAATCGAGAACGGTGCTCACGTCCGCGCTCCGAGCAGCACGAGGCCGGCCAGGCCAGCCAGCCCCACGACCAGGTACAGGATGTAGGCCTGCAGTCGACCGTGCTGCAGCCTGCGAGCGGCGAACGACGCGCGCATCAGCCCCGCGCCAGCCGGCGCGAGCAGACGCGCGAGCACGCTGTCGGCGAGCCGTTCGATACGCTCGGAGCGCTGCGGAAACGGACCGCGCGGCCGGCGATACCGGCGTGCGGTGCGCAAGAGCCAGCCGGACCAATCGCCGACGATGCCGGCGAACGAACCGCTCGTGTACTGCATGCGCGCTGTCGGCCGCGCGAACCCGCAGTCCCAGGTCGGAGCGCGACGCAGACCGTTCGCGCGCGCCATGCGCCACAGTCCCAGCGCGGCGAGCGCCGCGAGGCACGCGACGACGACGTGCACGCACGCGAGCGACTGCAACGGCGCGGGAGCTCCTGCGCGGGCCCAGGCCGGATTCCACGTGCCCACCGCGCGAGCCAGCGCCGGTCCGACGAGCATCGGCGCGAGCGCGAGCGCCACGCACACGCTCGCGAGCACGAGCATCGGCGCGCGCATCCACGCTCCGCACTCGTGCGCGTGCTCCGCCGCCCGCGTGCGCGGGGAGCCCAGGAAGACCACCGAGCTCGCCTTGACGAAGGTCGCCAGCGCGAGCGCGCCGCTCGCCGCGAGCACGACCGCCACGGGCAGCGCCGCCCAGGCGACGTCCGACTTGCTCGCCGCCGCGTCGAAGAGCCCGAGGTAGAGCAACCACTCGCTGACGAAGCCGTTGAGCGGCGGCAGGCCGGCGACGGCGATCGAGGCCAGCGCGAAGAGCCCCGCGGTCCAGGGCATGACGCGCCACAGTCCGCCCAAGCGGCTCATCTCGCGCGTGCCGGTGGCGTGCAGCACCGAGCCCGCGCCGAAGAAGAGCAGCGGCTTGAACGCACCGTGGTTCCACACGTGGAGCAACGCACCCGCCAGCGCCAACCGTCCCCAGCCGCCGCCTTGCGCGCGCGTGAGCAAGGCCGCGCCGACGCCGATCAGGATCACGCCGACGTGCTCGACGGAGCAGTACGCGAGCAGTCGCTTGAGGTCGTTCTGCGCCAGCGCGAACGTGATCCCCGCCAGCGCACTGAGCGCTCCCAGGCCGATCACCACCCAGCCCGCGCCGACGGGCAGCGGCAACCAGCCGCTGAAGCGCACGATGCCATACACGCCCATCTTGATCGCGACGCCCGAGAGGATCGCCGAGACGTGGCTCGGTGCATCGAGCTCCCAGCTGCCCGTGCGCGCGGCGAGCGAGGCGAAGAACGCGAACAGGAACAACGTGGCGACGTGCGACGCCGCGAGGTACAGCCACGCAGCCTCGCGCGCGGCGCGCAGACGGTTGTCGAGCCGGATCAGGAACCAGGCGCTGAGCGTGAACAGCTCCCAGGCGATCAGGAAGTGCAAGCCGTTGCTGCACAGGAGCGCCAGCCCCATGTTCGCGATCATCGCGCTCCAGCACACGCGGCCGAGCGGCGCGGATCTCGGCCGCTCACGATCGCTCCAATACCCGCGCGCGTACACCGCGCCGGCGGCGGCAACCACGCAGAGCAGCGCGAGGAAGACGCTGCTCACGCCGTCGAGGCGCAGGTGAGCGCGCTCTCCGCCGAGCGAGAACTCGCCGCGCCATTCCCAGTCGGCCGCGCCGGAGAGCAGCAGCCAGGAAGCACCGAAACCGGCCGCCGCCGCGCCCAGGACGAGCGCGAGCCAGAGGCGCGGGTTCCGCGCGCCGAGGAGGAAGCTCGCCACGCTCGCGGCCGCCGCGTACGCGAGCAAGGTTCCCGTGTTCACGACGCCGCCTCCGCATCGGCGCTGCGCGAGGTCTCCGCGTCGATCTCGGCGCACGCTCCGAGGATCAGCTCGTCGCGCGCGCCGCTCGCGACGAGCTCGCGCAGCGCGCCGCGCATGAGCGCGCGTCCGAAGCGTCCGAGGAGATCGATGTGCGCGCGCGGCGACGGCGCGACGAAGAAGAAGAGCCGAGTGACGGGCACGCCGTCGAGCGGCGGCTCCGCCAGCTCGAGCGGCGAGAGCAGCAGCAGCAGCGCGATGGCGCCGGAGTCGCGCCCCAGCGCGACGCGCGAACTCAGATGCGGCAACGCGAATCCACCTCCGACCGGAGCCCAGTTGACTCCGCCCGGGGCGTGCAGCCGCTGGCGGAGCAAGGGTCGGATCGCCGGGGTCACGCCGGGCAACGCAGCGACGACGCGTTCGAAGACGGACAACACGTCGCGCGGCGCGACATCGCGCCAGATGCGCCCGACACGCAGCAGCGGCTCGAGCCGGCATCCCGTGGCGAACGCGGGCGTCACGGGCGCGAGGAACCCGGCGTGCGCCGCGAGCCCGCGCTCCGCCGCCCATTGCGCGACTTGCGCGCGGTCGAAGATGAGCCGGCCGCGATCGAGGGTGTGCGGCAGCCCCTCGTCGCGGATCCAGCCCTCGACGACGCGCTCCGAGACCCCGAAGGACTCGGCGATCTGCACGAGGTTCAGGTACATCGTTCGCGCGCGCTCATGAGTTGGAGCCCAGGAGCACGGTCCCCGTCAGCACCGCCAGGCCGACGAGCACGTAGAAGACGTAGGCCTGCACGCGCCCGTGTTGCAACCGGCGAGCGACCATCGACACACGCAGCACCACGCCCGCGACAGGTGTGACGATGCGCTCGAGCACGGTCTCGGGCGTGTGCTCTTCGAAACGCGCGTGGGTCGGGAAGAGCTCGATCGGACGCTGCTCGTGTCGCTCGGGTCGCAGGATCCAGCCGAACCATTCCGTGAGCGTCGCCGCGAACGAACCTGCGGTGTATTGCATCCGCGCGCTCGGCGCCCGGTAGCCACAGTCCCACGTGGGAGCCCGCCGGATCCCGAGAGCGCGCACGTGGCGCCACGCGAGCCAGCCGACGAGGACGGCGAGCGCGGCGAGCACGACGTGCACGACGCCGAGCGTGGCCAGCGACGCCGGAGCTTCGGCGTCGGCCCACGCGGGTTGCCACCCGGCGACGGCGCGTGCGAGCGCCGGCCACGAGGCGATCGGCGCCAGTCCGATCGAGAGGCAGAGCAACGCCAACACGCCCATCGCCCAGCGCATCGCCGTACCGCTCTCGTGCGCTCGCGAGCTCAGCTCGGAGCGCGGCGCGCCGAGGAACACGACGCCGCACACCTTGATGAAACACGCCAGCGCGAGCGCGCCCGTGACGGCGAGCAGGATCGCGGCCGGAATCGAGGCCCACGTCGATGCGCCGTGCGAGTTCGCGGCGCCGAAGAGGCCGGTGTACACGAGCCATTCGCTCACGAAGCCGTTCAACGGCGGAAGGCCGCAGATCGCGATCGCACCTAGCGCGAAGAGCGCGCTGGTCCACGGCATCGCGCGCCACAACCCGCCGAGGCGGCTCATCTCGCGCGTCCCGGTCGCGTGCAGGACCGATCCGGCGCCGAGGAAGAGCAGCGCCTTGAACAAGCCGTGATTCCAGACGTGCAGCAGACCGCCCGCGAGCGCCAGCCTGCCCCAGCCGGCGCTTCCGGTGCGTGACGCGACCAGCGCGAAGCCCAGGCCGATCAGGATGATCCCGATGTTCTCGACGCTGTGGTAGGCGAGCAGGCGCTTGAGATCGTGCTGGCCGAGCGCGAAGGCGACGCCGAGCACCGCGCTGAGCATGCCGAGGATCGCCACGACCCAGCCCGCCGAACCCGGCACGGGCAACCACGAGCTGAAGCGCACGAGCCCGTAGATGCCGAGCTTGATCGTCGCGCCCGAGAGCAGCGCCGACACATGGCTCGGAGCGTTGGCGTGCGCCGACGGCAGCCAGACGTGCAGCGGAAAGAGCCCGGCCTTCAGTCCGAAACCCGCGAGCGCCAGCCAGAAGAGTGGTGCCAGATCGGTGCGCTCGCGCAGCGCGCCGAGTTCCCAGCTGCCCGTGCGTGCGGCCAGCGCGGCGAAGAAGGCGAACAGGCACAGGACGGCGACGTGCGATGCGCCGAGGTACAGCCAACCCGCGGCTCGCGCGTCGGCGCGCGAGCGATCGAGCGTGATCAGGAAGTAGGCGGCGACGGTGAAGAGCTCCCAGGCGATCAGGAAGTGCAGCCCGTTCGCGGAGAGCAACACGAGGCCGAGCGACGCGCTGAGCAGGCTCCACCACATCCGTCCCGCCCGCGCCGAACGCGGATGGGCCGTGTCGGGCCAGTACTGATGTCCATAGAGCGCGCCGGCTCCGCCCAGCACGCTCACCAGGGCCAGGAAGAAGGCTCCGATTCCGTCCAATTGAAGGTGCAGCGTCTCGCCGCCCACGCGGATCGGACTGCGCAAGTCCCAATCCGCCGGCCCCGCCAGCACGCAGACCGCGGCGGCGAGAGCCGCCGCGTTGCCCGCGAGCGTCGCGACGAGCCAGGACTTCGGCGCGAATCGAGCACACACGAAGCTGGCGCTCATCCCGAGCGCAGCGACGAGGAGCATGGAGCCGGCGGGCATGGATCGACGAGCCTCGTGGATCCTCTGCCTCCGCCGGAGCGATCGCAACGAAATCGCAATGCCGGACGCGCGCGCGAGAGACCGCCCGCGGCGAGAGCGCGCGCTTCGTCGACGCCGCACGTGCGTGCTAGCCTGCGAACTTGTTCGTCAAGCACGCGCACTCGTACCGCCAGCAGGCTCGCCTCGCGATCACGCTCTCCTGGATCGCCGGTTACACGAACGTCCTGACGCTGATCACCTGCGGACAGGCGACGTCGCACCTCAGCGGCTCGGTCTCGCAGCTCGGCCGCTTCCTCGTCGAATGGAAAACGAGCAGCGTGACCTACGTCGTGCTGCTGATCGCCGCGTTCCTTTTCGGCGCGAGCCTCTCGGGTCTGCTGACGGAGATCGGACGCCACGCGCGCTGGCAATCGATCTACGTCCTGCCCATGGCGGCCGAAGCGGCGCTGCTCGCGGCCTTCGCGCTGCTGGTCGATTGGGAGACGACGCACGAGCTGGATGCCGAGTTCGCCAAGCTCTGGCTGACCTTGATCCCCAGCGCGGCGATGGGGCTCCAGAACGCGACGATCACGCGCATCAGCGGCGGCGTCGTGCGCACGACGCACGTCACGGGCGTCGCCACCGACCTCGGCTTCGAGAGCGCGTTGTGGGCCCTGCGCAAGTCGGGCTGGTCGCTCGGTGGCCACGGACGACACATCAGCGGCGAGCGCATGCTGCTGCTCTCGAGCATCCTCGGCAGTTTCATGGTCGGCTCGGGCCTCGGCGCGCTGGCCTTCGCGCACATTCCGGGCTGGTCGATGCTGCCGGCGGTCGCCTTCTTGATGTGGATCATCCTGCAGGACCTCTGGCATCCGATCGCCGACATCCATTCGAGCGAGGACGCGGGCGGGACGCTGCACGAGGTGCTGCCCTCGGCCATCGCCGTCTTCCACATCCGATCCGTTCCGAGCCGCCTGGGACGGCGCACGCGCTTGCCGAACCTCGTCGGCTGGGCGGACCACCTCGACGACGACGTCGAGGTCGTCGTGCTCGACATCAGCGAGCTCCCCGACCTCGATCTGAACTCGGCGCTCGAGATCCGCGCGCTGCTCGAGCGGCTCCGCCACTCGCGCCAGGCGCTGGTCCTCGCCGGGGTGCTCGAGAGCCACCACGAGATCCTGCGCCGTTCGGGAGTGCTCGAGGCGCTCGACGCGAGCAACATCCGCGGCAACCTCGAGCTCGCCGGCGCGCGCGCGCTGCTCCTGCTCGAAGAGCGCGAAGAGCGGCGCCAGGCCTCGTGACGGCCGGCCGGGCTCCCTCGGCCGGCGATCCGGCGCGTTGACAACGCGTTGACGCGTCGACGCGCGGGCGGTGACAAGCTCCGTCGAAGAACGGCGTCGAATGGGCGCGACGGCAGAGTTCCTGCCGCGCGCCACGGAGCCAAGCCCATGAAGATCGCACTGCTCGCCCTCCTCCCCTTCCTCGCCATGTCGCGCAGCGCGACGCAGGACTCCGCGGATGCGTCCGCGGCGCGCGCGACAACGGTGGCGCGCTACGTGTGGACGGGGAACACGTTCGGCGAGAACGCGACGTTCGGCGAGCCGCCCGAGGTCGCGATCACGGTCACGAAGCACGGCGAGAAGAGCGTCACGACGCGCGCGAACCCGCGCGAGCGCGCCGAGCAGCACCTGACCGAGCTCGCGCGCATCGAGCTCTCGATCGACGTCGATCGCAGGCTCGACGAAGCGCGCGCGCGCCGCGGCGAGCGGTGGGTGCGCGCGGCCCGCAAGCGCGAGTACGACGGGCGCTTCGAGGTGCTCGAGCGCATCGCTCTCTCGCGCGCGCAGCTCGCGAAGCTGCGCGCGGGCGACGAGGCTGCGCTGGCGGAGCTCTTCTCGCTCCTGCCCGACGAGCGCATCAAGACGGCGCTCGGGGCACGCTTCGAGCTCGAGCCCGCGGATGCGGGCCTCGTCGAACTCGAGCAGAAGTCGCTCGCGTCGCCGGCACTGCTCGCGGCGCGCGCGCGCTTGCAAGGCGGTGGATCGAAAGGTGCGCCGTCGAAGGGCGCCGATACCGACGACGGGCTCGAGGAGTCCATTCGCGCGGCGCTCGGCTCGGCCTCGACGCGCTTGATCACGGATCTCGGCTCGCGCGCCGCACCGGCCTTGGAGCGCATCGCGCTCGAATCGCCGCAACAGCTCAACGTCCAGCCGGACTTCGATCCCGTGCGCCTGCTCTACAAGGTCGATCCGCGGCGCGCGCTGCGCTTCTTCCGCGAGCACTTCGACGCGGGCGGCGGCGTGTGGCACTGGCGCATGGCGCAGGCGCTGGTGACGCGCGACCTGCTCAGCGTGGACAGCTCCTGGATGGAGCGGGAGGCCGACAAGGCCAATGCGAAGCCCAACGCTTCCACCCTGGACGATCTCATGCCGCTCGTCGAACGCCTCGCCGCCGACGAGAGCGCGCGCGGCGTCACGTTGTCGCTCGTCGCCAGCGCGGCGAAGTTCAACGGCCTCACGCCGACGCTGCAGGAGACGCTCGCGCGCTACATCCAGAGTGCGGACGTGCCGCTGCGCGATGGAGTCTTCTCGGCGCTGCAAAACGCGATCGACCGCTCGACCGTGCGGCCGGTGATCGAAGCCGGGCTGAAGTGCGCGGACGCGAGCATGCGCCGGCGCTGCGCGGCGGAACTCGCCGCACGCGGCCCGACTCCCGCGCTCGACGCGCTCGCGAGCGACGCGGACGCCGAAGTGCGCGCGCAGGTCGCGTGGAGCTACGCGCGCAAGGCGGCGCACGCGCGCGATTACGCCATCGTCGAGAGCCTGGCGCGCGATCCCGACAGCAAGGTCCGTCTGGCCGCCGTGGACGCCGTGGCGTGCGCCCCGCAACCGCTCGCGAAGGAGGTCTACGTGCGCCTCGCGCAGGACCCCGACCTGCAAGTCGTGTGCAGGCTCGCATCCGGTCTGGACGTCAAGGCTCCGGCGCAAGTGGAGATCCTCGAAGCGCTCGCCAAGAACGACGCGACGATCGCCAGCTACGACATCCGGCTGAAAGCCCTGCGCGAAAGCAGCGATGACACGGTCGACGAGTGGGTCGCTCCCTTCATCCGCGGTTTCGCGCAGCGCATCACGGTCGGTCGGAGTCGTGACGCCTGGAGCAACGACGACTTTCACAGCGCGCTCTACCGCGCCATGCGCACCGAGGACGGCATGCGAGCGATCAGCGCCGCGGTAGCCGCGCGCAACGAGCCGGAGCTCTGGAAGGCGTGGTTCGAATCGCTGCCCTTCGTCGTCCGCGACGAGCGCGTTCCGGCCGGCATGCACGCACTCGATCCGCGTCACCTCGAGACGGCGCTGCGGCATTGGCTCGGCGATACGAACGTCGGGAACTCGAGCCTCATGCGGCGCATCCGCACGTCCGTGAGCACCGAGCTCAAGGGAGGCGCGAACGCCGGCCCGCGCGCCGTGGAGCAACTCCCCGCCTGGCGGGCCTTGGCGCTCGACTCGAAGCGCACCGTGCTCCAGCGCGCCGTCGCGGCGTCGATCGCGGTCGCGAACTCCGACGCCGAACTGGAGAGCACGCTGCAGGCCTTGTTGTCCGATCCGCATTGGAGCCTCGAGACGAACAGCGCCGACTCGGACGCGTGGCAGTGGTTGCCGCGCGAGCTTCCGGCGCTGTTCCTGCCCGAGCGTCGCGAGGCGTTCCTCGTGCGGCTCTTCGAGGACCCCGGCGTCAACGTCAACGCGCTGGCGCAGATCGCGAACGGACTGCCGGCGGCCGCCTGGACGGCGCCGATCGCGCTGGCGTTCCTCGAACGCTGGGCGGCGAGGCCCGAAGTCCTGCGCACGAACCTGTCGCGGCCCATCTACGCGCTCCCCGCGAGCTCGAACCCGCGGGTCGTGGCCGTGATCGAGAAGGCCGTGCACGAGTCGAGAGCCGCGCCGACCGCCGTCGAGTACATGGGCCGCAATCGACAGCCGGAGTTCGTTCCGATCCTCGCCGCCTGCCTCGATCCGACCTGGTTGAAGCAGCGCGACGAAGTGCAGAAGGCCGCGGCGGCAGCGCTGACGAGCTACATGACCGAGGAAGCGGCCGAGCATCTGCTGCGCGGCGTGACGCTCGCCGCCGGTCCCGAAGGCCGCGACGCGTGCCTCGCCGGCGTCGAGCAGATCCGCAAGTACCTCGAGGAGAAGAAGCGCTGGGCCGCGCGCTCGAGCGGGACGGCGAGAAGCGCATCGCGGCGGTGAAGGAGCTCGTCCAGCTGCTCTCCGACAACGACGCGGCGACGCGCGCGCAGGCGGCGCGCGGACTGGCGACGTTGAATGCCGCGGAAGAGCTCCCGCGCCTCGTGCAGCTGCTCAAGGACAAGTCGCCCGAGGTGCGCAACGCCGCGCAGCAGGCGCTCGACCTCCTGAGCGCCAAGAGCAAGCAGGAGTGACGCTCGCGCGCGCCCCGCGACCTTCGCGAGCTCGGCAGGAGCTTCGCGATCGGCGCGGGGCGCGCCTCTGCTCGTTCGTGCTGCTTGTCGCGCAACGCCGCCCGACGTAGCTTCGCCCGCGTGTCCGCGCGCCCCGAGCTCGAGATCTGCGTCGACGGCGTCGACGCGTGCATCGCAGCCGAACGCGGCGGAGCGGACCGCCTCGAGCTCTGCGCCGGGCTGATCGAAGGCGGCACGACGCCCAGCGCCGGCACGCTCGAACTCGCGCTGGAGCGCGTGCGCCTGCCGATCGTCGTGCTCATCCGCCCGCGGCGCGGCGGGTTCGTCTACTCGGCACAGGAGTTCGAGACGATGAAGCGCGAGATCGCCTTCGCGCGCCGCAGCGGGGCGCACGGCGTCGCGCTGGGCGTGCTCACGCACGAGGCGGCAGTCGACGTGGAGCGCACGCGCGCGCTCGTCGATTTCGCACGACCGCTCAACGTCTCCTTCCACCGCGCCTTCGACTTCGTCGCCGAACAGTCGCAGGCGCTGGAGCAGCTCATCGACCTCGGCGTCGATCGCGTGTTGAGCTCGGGCGGCGCGCCGAGCGCCGAGGCCGGCGTCGAGACGATCGCCGCGCTCGTGCGCGCGGCCCGCGGCCGCATCCAGGTCGTCGCGGCCGGCGGCGTGCGCGCCCACAACGCGCGCGCGATCGCGGCGCGCACCGGCGTCGGCGCCTTGCACGGCAGCGCCCGAGCGAGCGTGAAGGAGACGTCATCCGCGCCGAACTTCGCGCTCGACGCGAGCGCGCTGCCGGCCGCGAACGAGCTCCTCGTGACGCAAACGGAGCTCGTGCGCGCCGTGAGGCAGGCCCTCGAGCGCTGAACGCTCCGCCGCGACCAGCGACGCGCATGGACCGCCACGAACTCTACGAACGCTGTGTGCAGAACCCGGACGAGCTCGTCCAACTGCTGGAAGGAATCCACGGCGCGCGTCCAACGGCGCTGGGCGAGGACTTCAGCGGCACCGCCGCCGTCTCGCGCGCCTGGCTGCGGCGCGCCGGCTTGCGACACGTCGGGGACGCGCGCGCGGTCGCGGTCGATCACGACGCGCGCGTGCTCGAGCGGGCGCGCGGCGTGCGCGGACTGAGCTGCGTGTGCGGCGACGCGCGCGACGTGCGCGATTCCGCGCTGGATGGAGTCGATGTCGTCTTCGTCGGCAACTTTTCCATCGGAGAAATCGGCGCGCGAGCGGAGCTCGTCGCCTACCTCGCGCGCTCGCGCGCTCGGCTGCGCCCGGGCGGTGTCTTCGTGTGCGACACCTACGGCGGCGCGTCGGCCTTCCGCATCGGCGCGCGCGAGCGCGTGCACGATCTCGGCGACGGCCGGCGCGTGCGCTACGTCTGGGAACAGCGCGCCGCCGATCCGCGCGACGCGCGCGTCGAGAACGCACTGCACTTCCGCATCGAATCGCGGGGCGAGATCGTCGACGAGCTGCACGACGCCTTCGTGTACCGCTGGCGCTTGTGGTCGCTCGCCGAGCTGCGCGAGGCGCTGCTCGAGGCCGGCTTCGAGCGCGTCGAGTTCTGGTGCGAGCTCGCGCGCCCGGGCGAGCACGGCCGCCTGCGCAGCGTGAGCTCGCCGGTCGAGCTCGGCGAGAGCTGGATCGCCTGCGTCTCCGGTCACGTGGGCACGCCGCCACGCTGATTCGCGCGCGGTCCGCGCGCAATCGAAGTCACCTCGCGGGTCCGCGACCGCGGAATCGACGCCCGGCGAGCGCGTTTGCGCGCGTCCGGTTGTGGGCCTCCGGCGTCGCTGGTAGCGTCATGGCAGGTTCTGGCCACCTGTCCCCTCGATTCGGAACGACTCATGAAGTCCTCGTTGAAGCCGTCCCTGACCTTCGTCGCGCTCGCCGGGACGCTCCTGCTCGCGTCCGCGAGCACCGCGACCTCGCTCGAGCCCGCCGCGAGCGCGCCGTCGAGCGCGACCAGCGCCGCCCCCGTCGAATACAAGTTCCGCGAGGCGCCGGTCAACTCGCTCGGCATCCAGAACTTGGCCGATCTGCGCGGCAAGCCCGTGGTGATCGACTTCTGGGGCAGGAACTGACCCGGCTGCGTCGGGGGGTCCGTGCCGGCCTCCACCAAGCTCCAGGAACAGTACGGCGACGACGTGCAGGTCATCTTCGTCGAGTGCCAGAACACGGCGAAGGACGAGTGGGAAGCGTTCGCCTGGTACAAGAAGTGGATGGGCAACGCCGCGCTGTGGACCGTCGAGCGGCCCATCGACACCGTCGGCAAAGGATTGCCCGAGACCGCGCTGATCGGCATCGACGGCAGCGTGATCATGCAGGGCTACCCCGGCGACTTCGGCAAGAAGTTCGACGAGGCCGTCGCGACCGAGGTCAAGAAATCGAAGCAGGCGCCGGCGGGAACTCCCAAGGCGCTCGAGAAGACCTGGCAGACGTTCCTCAAGGGTGATGTCGCGGCCGCGATCGCCGAGTGCGACAAGCTCGCGAGCGACGACGCCGGCAAGGCCAAGGACGAGTTCATCGCTCGCACGAGCGCGCGCATCGCGCGCGCGAAGTGGATGATCGAGAACGGCTTCATGAGCGCGGCGGAGAAGTCGCTCGGCGCGCTCGAGAAGTCGGTCAAGGGCAACGCCGAGCTCGCGGGCAAGGTCGCCGAGCAGAAGAGCCGCTTCGACACGGCCGAGCTCAACGACGAGCGCGAGGCCGACAAGGCGTTCAGCGCCTTCGTGGCGACGTGCGCGAAGGAGAAGCCGTTCGAGCCCGGCAACGTGAAGAAGGCCGAGTCGATCGCGAACAAGTTCAAGTCGACGAAGACGGCGCAGCGCATCGAACGCTTCGTCGCGCTCTCCAAGATCAAGCTCGAGAAGTAGCGCTCGACGCCGTGCTCCGGCGTCCGCTCGACGCAGGCTGCCCGCCTGCGCCGCGCGGACGCCGGAGTCGTTTCCGGCGCGCTCACCGGCGTGCGCCGCGCGTCCGGGTCGGAATTCCGTTCTCACCTGCCGCGTGATTCCCGCCGTTTCGCACGCGCCGCTTCGCGAGCGGGCGATCTCCTCATCCGCAAGGATCGAGATCCATGAACGGAACTTCATTGCGGTCGCGCACCGATCGGTACGAACGTTGTTCCGGGCGCGCCTCGCATCCGCGCGCCCCATCGTGCGTGTGCGAACCGGTGCGCAGCGCAGCGGTCGAATCCATCCGCTATCTCGAACTCAGGCCGTGAAGCCGCCCGACCGCCGCCCGTCCGCGCGCGGCACTGGCCGCCAGCCGCGCTCCAGCGAACTCCTGTGACTTGGACCCTGCTCGTCATTCTCGTCGTCGCCCTGTCGGCGGCGCTGCTCGTGCTCTGGCACAAGCGCACCGAGAGCACCCGCCTCGCCCAGGGTCTGCAGGAACGCGAGAAGGCGCGCGTGCAGGGCACGCATCGCGCGCGCTTGCAGTACCCGCAGGTCGATCTCTCGCGCTGCATCGGCTGCGGGAGCTGTGTCGCGGCCTGTCCTGAAGAGGGCGTGCTCGGTCTCGTGCACGGCCAGGCGGTCGTGCTGCACGGCGCGCGCTGCGTCGGACACGGCCGCTGCGCGCAAGCGTGCCCGGTGAACGCGCTGGCGGTGACGCTCGGCGACCTTTCGGAACGTCACGACATCCCCGTGTTGAACGAGCAGCTCGAGTCGCCGCACGTTCCCGGCCTCTTCCTCGCCGGCGAGATCACGGGCTACGCGCTGATCCGCACCGCGGTCGCGCACGGCACCGCGGTCGCCGACGAGGTCGCGCGGCGGCGCAAGGAACAAGAGAAGCGCGCGCCGGCCGCCGACGCGCTCGATCTCGTCATCGTCGGCGCGGGACCGGCGGGACTCTCGTGCTCGCTCGAAGCCAAGTCGCACGGGCTCTCCTTCGTGACGATCGAACAGTCCGACCTCGGCGGGACCGTGGCGAAGTACCCGCGGCGCAAGCTCGTGATGACGCAGCCCGTCGAGCTGCCCTTGGCCGGGAAGCTGACGCGCTCGAGCTACGAGAAGGAGGAGCTGGTCGAGCTCTGGAATCGCGTCGCGATCGATCACGAGCTGCCCATCCACACGGGCCAGGAGTTCCGCGGTCTCGATCGCGACGCGGAGGGCCTGTTCCTGGTCTACACCGGCCAGGAGACGCTGCGTGCGCGCAACGTCTGCCTCGCGCTCGGCCGGCGCGGGACTCCGCGCAAGCTCGGTGTGCCCGGCGAGGAGCTCGCCAAGGTCGCCTACAACCTGCTCGACGCGCAGTCCTACACCGGCCGGAACATCCTGGTCGTCGGCGGAGGCGACAGCGCCGTCGAGGCGGCGCTCGGTCTCGCGGAACAGGAAGGCAACCAGGTCGCGCTCTCCTACCGGCGCGCGGGCTTCACGCGCCTGCGCTCGCGCAACGAAGCGCGCCTGCTCGAAGCGCAGCGGGAGGGCCGGTTGCAGCTCCTGATGGAAAGCGAGGTCGCGCGCATCGATCCCGAATCCGTCGATCTCGCCTTCGCGACGGGAGCGCGACAACGCGTCGCCAACGACGACGTGTTCGTGTTCGCCGGCGGAACGGCGCCGCAGGAGCTGCTCGAGTCGCTGGGCGTCTCCTTCGATCCGGGCGAGCGCGTGCAGCACGTTCCGCTCGCGGCTCAAGGCGCGGGGTTGCAGAAGGCGCTCCTCGTCGCGCTCGCGTTGACGCTGCTCGCGTCGGCGTGGGTGTTCCTCTTCCGCGGCTACTACGGGCTCGACGCGCCCGAGCGTCCCGGCGCGGAGCAGCACGAATGGCTGCGGCCCAACGGCATGGTCGGGCTCACGCTCGGGATCGGCGCGGTGTTCCTCGTGCTCGTGAACCTGAGCTACTTGCTGCGCCGCTCGGCGCGCATGGAGTTCCTCCCCGGCAGCTTGCAAGGCTGGATGACCGTGCACGTCGCGACCGGCATCGGAGCGCTGCTCTTCGCGCTGATCCACAGCGCGATGGCGCCGCACGCGACGATCGCGGGTCACGCGCTGCTCGCGATGGCGGTGCTCGTGCTCTCCGGAGCGGTCGGGCGCTACTTCTACGCGTTCGTGCCGCGCGCGGCGAACGGTCGCGAGCTCGCGCTCGACGAAGTCCAGGCGGAGCTCGCGGGGTTGTCGGGCGACTGGGACCGCCAGCGGCCGAGCTTCGCGCAGCACGTGCGCGACGAGCTGCAGCGCCTGGTCGCGGACGGACGCTGGACCGGCAGCTTCTTCGGCCGCCTGCTCGCGCTGGCGCGCAGCCAGCGGCGCTTGAACGCCAGCCTCGCGACCCTGCGCGCCGAGGGAGAGCGCGAAGGGCTCGCCGAGGACCAGCTCGACGCGCTGATCGATCTCGCGCGCCGCGCGCAGCGCACCGCGCTCATGGCCGCGCATTACGAGGACTTGCGCACGCTGATCGCGTCGTGGCGCTGGATCCACCGCTGGGTGGCGCTCGCGCTGGTGCTCCTGGTCGCGCTGCACATCGCGGCGTCGCTGAGATACGCGAGGTTCGGGGGCTGACGTGCGCTGGGTGAGACCCACGACCTGGATCGCCGTCATCTCCGCGCTGCTCGTCGTCGGCGTGGTGTGGATCGACCGCACGAACACCTCGCCCGGCGAGCTCTCCGCCGCGCACGCGCAGGATCCGCGGCTCGCCGACCAGGACTGCGCGCAGTGCCACGGCGAGGAGCGCGGATCGATGGCTCGGTCGTGCTCGACGTGCCACGCGGAGATCGCCGAGCAGCTCGAGAAGCACACGGGCTTCCACGGGACGCTGAGCGGCGCGAAGAACGACGCGCACGACTGCGCCGGCTGCCACTCCGAGCACCGCGGCGCGGACTTGAAGCTCGTCTCGAAGAGCGTCTTCGCCAAGGCCGACGTCGCCGACGTCGAGCACTTCGATCATGCGCACGTCGAGTTCGGCCTCGAGGGGCGCCACGCGACGCTCGCCTGCAAGGACTGCCATCCGCACGCCGAGGTCGACCTGCTGAAGAAGGGCGACAAGCGCTTCCTCGGCCTGTCGCAGAGCTGCGAGAGCTGCCACGAGGACGTGCACGCGGGCCAGCTGCCCGAGTGCGCGTCGTGCCACGGACAAGAGCACCCGTTCGCGCAGGCACCGCTCTTCGAGCACAGCAAGACGTTCCCGCTCGAGGGCGCGCACGGCGGGAACAAGTGCACCGACTGCCATCCCAAGGGCTCGGAGCACGCGATCGAGGCCGAGCGCGCGTCGCTGACGGGTCGCGCGCGCGACGTCGCCGTGCGCGCGTGCCGGGAGTGCCATCCGGCGCCGCACGCGGAGAGCTTCCTCGCCGCGGTGGCCGCGGAGAAGGGCGTGGCACCCGCGAGCTCCTGCGAGACCTGCCATCCGACGTCGCACAAGTCCTTCACGGGCGAAGCGCTCGCGTTGACGGTCGCCGAGCACGCGTGGACGGGCTTCGTGCTCGACGCGCCGCACGACAAGGTCGCGTGCCGCGATTGCCACGTGCCCGCCGCGCGCGCCGACGAGAGCGTGGAGCAAGCGACCTTCGCCGCGTTCCGCAGCGCGTACCCCGGCCGCACCGCCGAGCAGTGCTCGGTCTGCCACGGCGATCCGCACGCCGGACAGTTCACGCGCGGTCCCTTCGCGAACGCGAGCTGCACGAGCTGCCACTCCAAGGCGCACTTCCTGCCGGCGAGCTTCGAGCTCGCACAGCACGCGCGCACGAGCTTCGCGCTCACGGGCGCGCACGCCGCCGTCGCGTGCGAGCGCTGCCATCGCGAACAGCGTCCGCTCGTCGTCCAGGGCCGCGAGCACTCGATGCGCGTCTTCGAAGGCACGTCGACGCGCTGCCGCGACTGCCACGCCGACGTGCACGAAGCGCGCTTCGACGTGGCCGCGAGCGCGCCCGCGACATCGGCGGCGGGCTCCGCGACGGCGCCAGCGGCCGATTGCGAGCGCTGTCACACGACCGAGAGCTTCACGCAGCTCGCGCAGCCCTTCGATCACGGCCGCTTCACGTCGTTCGCGCTCGACGGCGCGCACCTCGCCGCGCGCTGCGAGACCTGTCACGCGCCGCGCGCGAAGCCCGACGACAACGGCCGCAGCTTCGGTCGCGTCGCGGAGCGGTTCCCCGGCGATGCGACGAGTTGCGCCACGTGCCACCGCGACGTGCACGCGGGCGCGTTCGACCTGCCGTCCCTGCCGCGCGCTGTCGCGGGAGCGCAAGGTTGCGCGCGCTGCCACACGACGGCGAGCTTCCAGGCGGCGGACAAGGGCTTCGACCACGCGCAGTGGACCGGCTTCGCGCTCGTCGGTGCGCACGAACGCGCCGCGTGCGAGACGTGCCACGCGCGTTCGAGCACGCGCGACGCGAACGGCCGCTCCTTCGGACGCGCGAGCGTGGCCGCGAAGGCCGCGCGCTCCGAGTGCACGAGCTGTCACGCCGACGTGCACAACGGCGCCTTCGATGCGGGTGGACGGCGCAATCTGCCCGCGACCGTCGACGGACGCGCGAGCTGCCTGCGCTGCCACACGCAGAACGCGTTCAGCGACGCGCGCTCGGCGCGTTTCGAGCACGCGACCTGGACCGGCTTCGCGCTCGACGGCTCGCACTTGAAGCTCGAGTGCGCGTCGTGCCACGAGCCGGTGCTCGCCGCGGACGGCAGCGCCAAACGTTTCGGCCTCGCGCGCGGCACGAACTGCTCGGACTGCCACGTCGATCCGCACGTCGCGCAGTTCGCCAAGGACGGCCGCACCGACTGCGCGAGCTGCCACACGACGCAGGCCGACTTCCACGTGCTGGACTTCGATCACGACCGCGACTCGCGTTTCCCGCTCGACAAGACGCACCGCCCGCTCGCGTGCAGCGCTTGCCATCGACCGTCTCCGCTGCCCGACGGCACGAGCGCGGTGCGCTACAAGCCGCTCGGAACGACGTGCGGCGACTGCCACGTGCCTGGAGGAAAGATCCGATGACGCGCACGCGCACGACACGCGAGTGGGCGCTCGCGAGCGCACTCGTCGCCGCGCTCTCGATGACGGCCGCGCGCGCCGAACAGCCCGCGGCGTCGCAACCGCGCGCGGAGGCGCTCGAACAGGAGATCGTGCACGTCACCGGCAAGGTGACGGCGATCTCCGGCACGAACATCTACATCGACCTCGGCCGCGACGACAAGGTGCAGATCGGCGACACGGCGCTCTTCTTCCCCGCGGGTGTCACGAGCATCGAAGGCACGGTGCGCTCGATCGCCAAGAACTCGGCGCGCGTCGAGCTCGCGCCCGGATCGCCGTCGGTCGAGACCGGCGTGCGCGTCGAGGTGCTCGTGCCGAAGGAGCGCATCACTCCCAAGCCGCCGCCCAAGCCGCCCCCGGGAGAGCAACCGACCGCGAAGCCCGCTCCCCCGTCGCAGCCTGCGCCGCCCGACGAGCCGCGACCGGTGAAGCCGCCGCCCGTGCACCCGCCGTGGCAGCAGCCGCCCGAAGGCTGGGCGAGCGATCGACCGTTGCTCGCCTCCGCGTTCGGAGTGAAGCCGGAAGAGCGTCCGATGGTCGTCAGCGGGCGCGCATGGCTCGACCTGCACGACACGCACGACGACGTCGGCGGATCGAAGGAGTACTTCCTCGGCCGCGCGGGCACGAACCTTCGCATCGACAATCCGTTCGGACGCGGCGGCACGTTCGAGTTCGACGGCGAGGTGCTGCAGCGCACGAACTCCTTCCCCGACCAGGCCGACGACAGCGACACGCAGCTCTCCGTGCGGCGGCTCTCGTACGTCGTCGGCGACACGCGCGAGGATCCGACGCGCTTCGAGGTCGGCCGCTTCTACGCGCACGAGTTCCCGGAGCTCGGCACGATCGACGGCGTCGAGTGGGCGCGGCGCGCGAGCGGCGGAAGTCGCTTCGGTTTCAACGCCGGCGGACTGCCGACGCCGTTCCCCGACGCGAACACGTTCCAGGACTACGGCATCTCCGTCTTCGGCCGCTACGCCGCCGACGAACGCGAGCGCTTGACGTTCGGCGCCGCGCTGCAGAAGAGCTGGCACGAAGGCACGTCGGATCGCGACCTCGTCGTGCTGCAGAATTCCTGGCGCCCGGCGAAGAGCTTCGCCTGGAGCACGAGCGCGTGGCTCGACTACTACACCTCGGCCGACACCGAGAAGTCGTCGGGCTTCGAGCTGACGGAGATCTCAAGCCAGGCGCGCTGGACGATCGCACCCGGCTGGGGCACGTCGCTGCGCCTCGCGCACCGCCGCTATCCACAGCTGCTGCGCGAGGACTTCGCCGGCATCTCGCCCGAGCTCCTGCGCGACGGCAAGCTCGATCGCGGCGCCTTCACGTTCTGGCACGACTTCACCGACCGGGTGCGCGTCGACGCGCGCGTCGACGGCTGGCAGGACCAGGACGACAGCGGCACGAACTACGAGCTCGGCACGACGCTGCGCGACCTCTTCTACGAGCACGGCAGCGTGAACCTCTCGGCGTTCCAGTCCGACGGCACCTTCAGCTCCGGCGAGGGCGTGCGTGCGAGCGCATCGCGTTCGTGGGAGCGCACCTTCGGCACGCTGGCATACGAGTACGCCAACTTCGACCAGAAGGGCTTCGTCGGCAGCCAGGCGAACCTCGCGCACCAGGCGGTGTTCGGCTCGATCGATCTGCCGCTGGGCGAGCGCTGGAACGTGTCGCTGACCGGCGACACGCGCTTCGGGGATCAACAGGACTCGTGGAGCATCGGCTTGATGTTGCAGTTGCGGTACTAGGGAGGCGAACTTGAATCACGCATCGAAACGAACGCACGGATACTGGCGGCTCCTGCCCCTGGCCGCTTCCTTGGCCCTCTTCGCTCTCGCCTGCGCCGTCGCCGGCGTGGGCCAGGACGGCGACGTCGCGCCGCAACAGTGGAACGAGACGCGCGGACCCGTCGTGCCGCACGACAGCTTCCCGCGCGACTGCTCGCTGTGCCACGAAGGCGAGAACTGGCAGAAGATCAAGAAGGAGTTCGTCTTCGACCACGCGAAGGAGACCGGTGTCGCGCTCGAGGGCGCGCACGCGCGCGCGGAGTGCCTGCGCTGCCACAACGATCGAGGTCCGGTGGCGCTCTTCGCCGACAAGGGCTGCGCGGGTTGCCACGAGGACGTGCACGCGGGCAAGCTCGGCTCGGAATGCACGAGCTGCCACGACGAGAGCGCCTGGACTCCGCGCGGCGTCGTGGCCGATCACAGCCGCACGCGCTTCCCGCTCGTCGGAGCGCACGCGGCGGTGACGTGCACGCGCTGCCACCCCGGCGCCGATGTCGGCAACTTCGATCGCGCGAGCACGGCTTGCGTCGATTGTCACGCCGCCGATCTCGCGCGCGCCACGAATCCCGATCACCAGGCGCAAGGCTGGGTGAACGGCTGCGAGCGCTGCCATGCGCCGACGAGCTGGACCGGAGGCGGATTCAACCACGCGGCTTTCCCGCTCACCGGCCGTCACGCGACCGCCGACTGCGTGCAGTGCCATCCAGGCAGCGTGTACGACACGGCGCCAACGCAGTGCGCGGGATGCCATCTCGCGGAGTACCAGTCGAGCTCGCAGCCGCCGCACGCGAGCGCGGGTTTCTCGACCGACTGCCAGATGTGCCACACGAGCGCGGGCTGGACGCCGGCAAGCTTCGATCACAGCGCGTTCCCGCTCACGGGGGCCCACTTGCAGACGGAGTGCAGCGCGTGCCACTCGGGCGGCGTGTATTCAGGGCTGCCGACGACGTGCGTGTCATGCCACCAGAGCGACTACAACGCGACGACGGAGCCCAATCACGTGGCGTCGAACTACCCGACGAGCTGCGAGCAGTGCCACACGACCGTGGCGTGGACGCGCTCGACCTTCAATCACGCCGGCGTGACGCGCAATTGCGCGCAATGTCACACGCTGGACTACAACCAGACGACGGCTCCCAACCACGTCGCGGCGGGATTGCCGACGACGTGCCAGACGTGCCATACGACGACGCACTGGACTCCGTCGACGTTCAACCACACGGGCTTCCCGTTGACCGGGGCGCACGCGTCGGCAGCGTGCAATCAGTGCCACGGCGGCGGCGTGTACGACGGACTGCCGACGTCGTGCGTGTCGTGCCACCAGAGCGACTACAACGCGACGAGCATGCCCAATCACACGGCGGCGGGATACCCGACGAGCTGTGAGCAGTGCCACACGTCGGTGGCCTGGACGCCGGCGGGGTTCAACCATGCCGGGGTGTCGCGCAACTGCGTGCAATGCCACCAGGTGGACTACAACCAGACGACGGATCCCAACCACTCGACGAACGGGTATCCGACGACGTGCCAGCAATGTCACTCGGTGACGAGCTGGACTCCGGCGAATTTCAATCATGCGGGCGTGACACGCAATTGCGTGCAGTGCCACCTGGTCGACTACAACCAGACGAACGATCCGAACCACACGACGGCGGGCTTCCCGACGACGTGCCAGACGTGTCATGACACCGTCGATTGGTCGCACGGGACGTTCAATCACACGTGGTTCCCGATCAACAGCGGGGCGCATCACAATTTGACCTGCGCGCAGTGCCATCCGGCTCCGCGGAACTTCGGTGTGTTCACTTGCACGGACTGCCATGAGCATCGGCAGAGCGAGACGGACAACGAGCACAACGACGTGAACAACTACGTGTACACCAGCAACAACTGCTACGCGTGCCACCCCAACGGGCAAGGCGACTGACGGCGAGGGCGGACCTCGCGGGTCCGGCGCGAGCACGCACCGGCGTTACACTCGCTCGACGGGAGCGCGCGCCGCTCGCCGTCGAGCATGCCGGCCAGATCACGAACTCTCCAGACGCCCGCGTCGCGCCGTCACGCATCGCTGGCAGCTCTCGCACTCGCCGTGTCCTGCCTCTCGCTGGCGTGCGTCGTCGGCGCTGGAGCGGACGGGCCGGTGGGTGCGCAGGACTGGAACTCGGAGCGCGGCCCGGTCGTGCCGCACGATACGTTTCCCAGCGATTGCGCGCTGTGCCACGCGGGCGGCGGCTGGCATGCGATCCGAGCGGATTTCAAATTTGACCACGAGCGCGAAGCGGGCCTCGCGCTCGTCGGGGCGCATGCGCAGGCCGAATGCCTTCGCTGTCACAACGACCGTGGGCCGGTGGAGCGCTTCGCGGCGCGCGGCTGCGGCGGATGTCATCTCGATCCGCATCGTGGCCTGCTCGGCTCGGCGTGCGTCGAGTGTCATGACGAACGGTCGTGGACGCCGATCGGCGCGTTCGCGGATCACGCGCGCACGCGTTTCCCGCTCGTCGGCGCGCACGCCGCCGTCGCGTGTGAACGTTGTCATCCCGGAGCGCAGGCGGGCAGCTTCTCGACGGGGACGTTGCGTTGCGCGGACTGCCATGCCGACGACCTGGAGCGCGCGAGGGATCCCGATCATGCGTACCTCGGCTGGGTCAGTCAGTGCGACGACTGTCATGCGCCCGTGAGCTGGGCGCGGTCGGGGTATGTGCATGTGTTCTTCGCGCTCAGCGGGCGGCATGCGTCACTGCACTGCACGCAGTGTCACACGTCGATCATCATCACGAAGCAGGCGGATTGTGCGGGGTGTCATTTGGATGAGTACCGGGCGACGACGGAGCCGCCGCATGGGCTGTTGCGGTTCTCGTTGCATTGTCAGGAGTGCCATGCGACTTCGGGCTGGCTTGGAGTGCCGTTTTCGCATCCGCTGTTTCCGATCGATCGGGGGGTGCATTCGGAGCTCGCGTGCAGCGACTGTCATCCGAATCCCGGGAGTTTCGGAGTGTCGAAGTGTGTTGGGTGTCACGCGCATGAACGGCGGGCGATGGGTGTCGAGCACGAAGGGGTGGATGGGTATGTGTATGACAGTGCGGCGTGTTATGCGTGTCATCCGGGGGGGAGGTGAGTGGTGTCGGTCGGGAGGCGAATGCCAGAACTGGCCAAAGGCAGAGTGAGGGGCAACGCGCCACACACGCGTGCTCCGCATCGCGCACCCCGCGCGGAGGTGGGGCGCCGCGGCGCGCCCCCACCTCCGCGCGGGGTCTTGGGGGAGCGACGGCGCGAGGCGGGGTGGAGGGCGCGAGGCAGACGGGTTGGGAGCGAACGGGGTGGAGGAGTACGGTACACGGCATTCTCCTCACCGATTCGTCCGTGCGGTACACGGCATCTTCCTCACCGATTCGTCCGTTGCGCCGCGCGCGCCGCTGCGTTGGCGAATCGGTGGGGAAGATGCCGTGTACCGTACGGGCGAGCGTGAGTGACGACAGATCAACCGCTCGTCGCGCGCGCGGCGGTGATCAACTCGGCGGCGTAGTCGATGCCGGCGGGGGTGCGGGAGCCGTGCCACGAGAGGTATTCGCCGTCGGCGATGACGAAGCGTTGGCGTGGCAGGTCGGTGGCTCGCGCCAGCTCGTCCTTGTGCACGTCCTTGAACGGGAATGGTTCGGTGCACAGCAGGACGAGATCGGGAGCGGCGGTCGCGAGATCCTGGGCGGTGATCTCGGGGTAGCGATCGGTGCTCGCGGCGAACACGTTGATTCCGCCGGCCTGGGTCAGCAGCGTGCTGGCGAAGGTGTCGGCGTTGACGCTCATCCAGGGTTTGCGCCAGATCAGGTAGGCGAAGCGCACGGGTGAGGCGTGACGCGCGGAACTCCGCACGCGCTCGGCGCGCTGCTCGATATCGCGCGCGATCTCCTCGGCGCGTTGCGTGCGGTCGAGCGCGACTCCGATGTCGCGCACCATGTCGGCGGTGCCTTGCACGTCCCGGGGGAACGTCGGGAGGCACGCGATGCCCGCGCGCGCGAGCGCCTCGGCGTCCTCGCGACGGTTCTCCTCTTCGTTCATCAGCACGAGATCGGGCGCGAGCTCCACGATGCGCGCCACGCGCGGATTCTTCGTGCCGCCGAGCTTCTCGATCGAGCGCACCCCCTCGGCGGGATGGACGCACCATTCGGTGACGCCGACGAGATCGGCGCCGCGACCGAGGTCGAAGACGAGCTCGGTGAGGCTCGGACACAAGGAGATCAGGCGCATGCGGAGGTTCGCGAGCGGCGTACGGGGGCGGGCGCCAGGATACAATCGACCGCGTCCCGCAACTCGGAGGTCGGCATGCGCACGCTTCGCTTCTCGCTCCTCATCCTGGGCCTGTTCCCCGTCTCGACGGCGCGCGCGCAGAACTGCGCGAACACCTCGGTCGGCTTCACGCCGTTGAACGATCTCGGCGCCGGCAACTACTCCGGCTTCCAAGGCGGGCTCTATCCCGGCGGCTCGAACGCGCGGCCCGCGGCGCACGAGAGCGCGGGACTCGCGCAGGCGGCGCAGATCGTCCCGCGCGACGTGGCGGGCGCGCCGAACTCCGCCGGGCGCATCGTGCTGCTCTCGATCGGCATGTCGAACACGCGCAACGAGTGGCAGCAGTTCATGAACCTCGCCGCGAGCGATCCGCTCAAGGATCCGCACGTCGCCGTCGTGATGGGTGCGCAGGGAGGACAGACCGCGGACATCCTGCGCGATCCGAGCGCGCCGTACTGGAGCTTCGTCGACAGCCAGCTCGCCGCCGCGGCCCGGACGCCGGCGCAGGTGCAGGCGGTGTGGTTCAAGGAAGCCAACGCGAGCCCGACGCTGCCGTTCCCGGCTCACGCGCTCGACCTGCAAGGACGACTTCACCGCGATCCTGCAGATCCTCCACGACCGCTTCCCGAACCTGCGCGTCGCGTACATGAGCTCGCGCATCTACGCCGGCTACGCGACGACGGCGCTCAATCCCGAGCCGTGGGCGTACGAGAGCGGCTTTGCGGTGAAGTGGACCGTCGAAGCGCAGATCGGCGGCTCGCCCGCGCTCAACTTCGATGCGCTCGCGGGCCCGGTCGAGGCGCCGTGGATCGCGTGGGGTCCGTACACGTGGGCCGACGGAACGACGCCGCGCAGCGACGGGCTCACGTGGTTGTGCTCGGACTTCAACCCCGATGGCACCCACCCCAATCCCACGGGCTCGCTGAAGGTCGCACAGCGCCTGCTCGATCTCTTCCACACCGATCCGACCGCTGCGTGGTACCTCGCGCCCGGCAGCGGCTCGCCCGGCACGCCGTACTGCTTCGGCGACGGACTCGATCCGAACGTGACGACGCCCTGTCCGTGCAGCAATCCCGGCGCATCCGGCCACGGCTGTCGCAATTCGTTCAACACCGCGGGAGCGATGTTGACCGCGACGGGCGAAACCAACCCCGATTCGGTCGTGCTGCACACGTCGGGCATGCCGGACACGGCGACATCGCTCTATCTGAAGGGCAATACGAATGTCGCGAGCGGCATCGTGTTCGGCGACGGCGTGCGCTGCATCGAGGGCACACTGATCCGCATGGGCATCAAGCTCAACGTCAACGGTGCATCGCAGTTCCCGGAGCCGGGCAATCCGTCGATCTCGATCCGCGGCGCAACGCCGCCGGGCAGCGGCCTGATTGGCTACTACCAGACCTACTATCGCAACGCCGCGAACTACTGCACGCCGGCGACTTTCAATATCAGCAACGCGGTCTCGATCCTTTGGTGAGCGTTGGAAGCGCGCTATGGCTGTCGACGGACGCTGGGTCGCTCGTCCGACTCGGCGCGGAGTACGGTACACGGCATCTTTCCCACCGATTCGCCGGCGCAAAGGCGCTCGGTACGCAACGGACGAATCGGTGAGAAAGATGCCGTGCACCGTACTCCGCCTTCGCTCCCAACCCGTCTGCCTCGCGCCCTCACCCCGCCTCGCGCCGTCGCTCCCCCCGCACCCCGCGCGTTCATTGCCGGCCGCCGCGGCCGGCGATGAACGTGCGGGGTCCGCGATGCGAAGCACGCGTGTGTGGCGCGTTGCGCTTCAATCTGCCTTTGGCCGGTTCTGCAAACCGCGCCCCAACCTGACACCACTCCCCAAAGAATGTCCGCCTTCTCCCCCACCCCCCAACCGCACCCACCTCTTCCTCTACACGACAATCACCACCCTCTACACCACCCACCCCGACACCCCTCCCCCCACCGCAAACCCCTCAATCTCCGTCTGGTCCCCCGAGCACCACATCGCGCACCTCTCCCTCGCCAACGAGCCTCGTCCTGCGCAACATCCGCTCACTGATCAAAGGCAGCGGCGCACTGATCATCCAAGGCGGCACCCCGCACCGGCGCGCAATCACCCTCCTGACCGAAGCCCACCCCGCGCGGCGAAGCCCAATCCTCGCATGGTGCGCCCACCCGACACCCTCGAGCGCGACCTCGTCCTCCAATGGTACTCGCCGACGGTCAAAAGGAGCTCGAGTCCATCGACCCCACCTCGATCACCACCACCGAACTCAAGATCCCCCACCAGCTCCTCGGCCCCCTCGACGCACGCGAGTGGCTGCGCTTCGGCGTCGTGCACACGCGCCATCACCTGTCGATCGCGCTCGAGATCCTCGCGAGCACGACCGACGCAACGCGCCTCCCCGCCCTGCCCGCGCTCGTCACCTGACACGCCAGCGAACCCCAACACGCGAGCCTCTACACTCCTCCCATGCTCCCGCACCTCGCATCCGTCGTACTCGGCGCACTCGTCACGCTCGTCTCCAGCGCCGACCAGCCGCCCGAGCTCGGCCGCGTGCACTTCCTGCGCTCGCTCGACGACGCGCTCGCGCGCGCATCGAGCGAGAAGAAGCCGGCCTTCCTGCTCTTCGACGAGATCCCCGGGTGCAGCACGTGCAAGGGCTTCGGCGCCGGACCGCTCTCGCAACCGCTGCTCGTCGAGGCGATCGAGACGCTCTTCGTGCCCGTGTGCGTGCACAACAACAAGGACGGAGCGGACGCGCAGGCGTTGAAGCGCTTCGGCGAGCCCGCGTGGAACAACCCCGTCGTGCGCTTCGTCGACGCGCAGGGTCGCGACGTGATCGCGCGCGAGGAGAACGTCTGGGTCGGCTCGGCGCTCGCGTCGCGCATGCACCGGGCGTTGATCGCCGCGAAGCAGTCGCCGCCCGCATGGTTCGAGCTCGCCGAGCTCGACGCGCGCCGTGACGAGCTCCCGCGCGCGGTCTTCGCCATGCACTGCTTCTGGGAGGGCCAGGCCACTCTCGGCACGCTCGCGGGCATCGCCGACGCGCGACCGGCGTTCGTCGACGGGCTCGAAGTCGTCGAGGTCCGCTACGACCCAAAAACTCTGCCGCTCTCGAAGCTCGTGTGCGCCGCCGACAGCGCGGGACTCGCGCGACGCGCGTGGTTCGCGAGCGCGAAGGAGGTCGACGAGGCGCGCGTCGTGCTCGGCGAACGAGCGCTGCCGCTCTCGAAGGATCCGCAGGCCGCGCCGGCATCCGACGACTTGCGCGCGCTGAAACGTTCGCCGATCCAGGCGCTCGGATTGCCGCGTGCGCAGGCCGTGCGCGTGAACGCGGAGCTCGCGGCGCATGGAGAGCCGTCGAGCGGCACGCTCTCGCCGCGTCAGCTCGAAGAGCTGCGCCGTCGCGCGAGCGAAGCGAAGTGAGCCGGCGCGCGCCGCGCGCGGACGATCACAGCGCCGCGCACTCGAAGCGTTTGCCCGCGCGCGAGAGACGACCGAACTCGTGTTCGGCGTCGTGGTAGAAGAGCCCGATCCAGTGGCCGTCCGCCGCTCGCGCGAGCCATTCCGAGCGCACGTCGAAGCTGCGCGCGACATCGAGGTCGTAGGCCATGATGTACGGCGGCTGGATGTGGTGCGTCGTCGGCACGACGTCCGACCAGAACACCGCCGTCTCGCCGAAACCACCCTCGTTGAGCGTCACGACGCTCACGCCGTCGGAATGTCCGCCGAGCACGTGCAGGCGCAGTCCGGGCAGGAGCTCGCGCACGCCATCGACGCCTTCGTACAAACCCGCGCGCAGGATCGGCTCGACGTCGTCGGCACGGTAGCTGCCCGAACGCGCGTGGCCGGGTTTGCGCGCCATCTCGATCTCGATCGACGGCGCGTAGTGCTTCGCGTTGGGGAACAGCGGCAGCAAGCGTCCATCGCGCTCGATCACCTGCGCTCCGATGTGATCCCAGTGGCAATGCGTCGCGACGACGTGCGTCACGTCCGCGGGCGCGACGCCGCAAGCGCGCAACGAGCTCTCGAGCGTCTGCGTGGGCAGGAGGTGATAGATGCGCTTCCACTTGTCCTCCCAGCGCTGGCCGACGCCCGGCTCGATCACGACCACGTGCTTCCCATCGGTCGCGAGGAACGGACGCAACGCCATCAGGATCGTGTTGTCGCTCGCGGGCGGCGTCCATTCGCGCCACATCGTCGCTGGCACGACGCCCCACATCGCGCCGCCGTCGAGACGGAAGAAGCCGTCGGAGAGCGCAGTGATCGTCCAGGCTCCCGCGCGCACGCTGCGCGGCTTCCAGACGGGCATCTCGTGCGCATGCGCGGTGTGCATGCGCACATCCTCGCGCGCCCGAGCGAGCATGCAAGCCCGCATGTCCGACCGTGCACGGGGCACGGCGCGTCCCTCTCGCCGCGATACGATGGATCCCATGCCTGCGGCGCGGCGCGGTCCGACGTTGATCCTGCTCGGCGTGCTGCTCGCGCTCGGCGCCGGTTCCGCGTGGCTCCTCCTGCGCACGCACACGCCGGCGGCAGCGCCAGCGCGCGAGCCGCAAGCTCCGTCGGAAGCGCGCGCGCCCGTCGTTCCGCCGACGCCGAGCGTGCCGCTCGCGGCGCCCGAGGTCGCGCGCGAAGGCGCGAGCGCGCCGGCTCCGGCGACGCCGGCGCCAGCGCAGCCACCGTCGGCCACCGAATCGCCCGCCGCGAATGCGATCGGCCTGCGCGCGCGCATGATCGACGAACACGGCACGGCCTTGCCGAACGCGACGTACCTCGTGTTCCCCACCGAGCGCGACGGATCACCCGCTCCGCGCAAGCGCTGGCGCCAGGGCACGAGCGACGAGCATGGCCGGGTCGAGCTCGATTCCCTCGCGCTCGGTCGCTGGATCGCCGTCTTCGCGCCGACGTACCGCGCGCCGAAGCGTTTCGAGGTCGTGCTCGCGAGCGGCTGGAACGAGCTCGGCGACATCGAGTTCCCCTCGCTCGCGCAGACCGCCGATCTCAAGGTGCGTCTCGCCGGTCCGGGATGGAGCGGCGACGCGGCGGGCGTGCTGCACGTGCGTTCCTCGTGGGGCGAGGACGTCGATCGCTGGAACACGATCGGCAAGACGAGCTGGATGCGCAGGCTCGAGCCGGAAGAGTCGAGCTTCACGTTCCACGGCCTGCCGCACGGACGCTACGAGCTGACGTTCTTCCGCAGCGACATGAGCTCACCGGCGCGCTCGCTCGCGCTCGAGGTGCCGTGCGAGGAGGTCGTGATCGAGCTCGAGCCGCGCCCGAATCGTCTCGCGGTGCGACTCGAGAGCCCGACCTCGGAGCCGATCGGCGCGGGTGCCTTGCTGCTCGTCTTCGGCGACGGGTCGCGCGTCGGACGCGTCGAGATCCAGGACGGTCGAGGCGTGATCGAAGCGCTGCCCGACGATGGCGACTGGAGCTGCATCGCGCTCGCCCCGGGTTGCGCGGCGAGCGAGATCGACGGCGCGTCGCTGCCGCGCGGCCCCGACGCGGGCATCACGATCGAGATGACGGCCGGACACGGGCTCGTCGTGCTCGCGCGCGACGATCAGCGCGCCCTCGAGGTGCCCGGCGTCGGATACGAGATCCAGCTCGCGCGCGATCACGCCGCGCCGCTCGCGGGCGTCGACGTCGCGGTCGAGGGGCGCACCGTCACTCACACCGACGCGCGCGGCGTCGCCATCGTCGACCTTCCGCGCGCGGATGCATCGATCGAGCTCGGCAGCGCGACGCACGTGCTGCTCGAGACGTCGAATCTTGTCGAGCTGCACTGCGGCGACCTGCTGCAACCGCTCGAGGCGCGCTTCTCGCGGCGATGGTGAGCGACTGAGCGCGATGGGTTCGGCCGGCGGAGCGCGCTGGGTCGGTCCAGATCACCACACGACGCGCAGTCCATTGGTAATGTTGAAGGTGGCGGTAGTGCAGAACGCCGCCGCGTTGCGGAAGTAGGTCTGGTAGTACGCGACCATGCCGCTGCCGGGGGGCGTGCCGCCGCGGACCGAAAGTAGAGCGTCTCCGACATCGGGATACTGCGCCGAGCCCCCCGAGTTCTGCTTCGTTCCCAGGCGCACGAGCTGGCCGTCGATGCAGCGCAGGCCATCGCCGAATAGGATGCCGTCCGTCGCAAACTGATCGGCCTTCAAGAAGATCGTGCCGGGCGCGGTCGTCGGCATCGAGAACGCGGACAGCACTAGCGTGTCTGGCATCGTCGTACCGTTCGACACGAGCCACGCACCTTGCGCGCTGCCCGACCATGCGCATCCGAACCCCGGCGCGCCGCTGTTTCCGCACGGACACGCGCGCAGCGAGCCGTCGCCAGAGCACACCGGCTCGATCCCCGTCCCGCAGCCACGCCAGGCGGCTATCCAATTCGAGGGGATGCCATTTCCGGCGTAGCGCATGTCGCCACCCAGCATGAGGTCGGGGCCACCGCCGTACCCGTCGTCGAAAACGGCGAGATCACGGACAGCCCAGGATTGACCGGTAGGGGAGTCGACACCTGCACCGAGAGCCGCCCAGCGGTAGCCGTTCCACTTCGCAATGCCGTGTGCCGGCACACCGCCGGCCGCGCCAAAGCCGCCCCCGACGTAGAGTTCGGGGCCCGTCCCGTCGTCGTAGACCTCTAGCGCGTCCGCACCTTGGACTCCGCCGCCTACCGCAACCCACGCCGCGCCATCCCAACGCACGACGCCAGGCGGAAGGGATAGCGCGGCGTACAGGGCGGGACCACCACCATCGTCGAACACCTCAAGGTCTTCGACGCCGGACGACGTGCCGCTGCCGAGGGTGACCCACGCACTTCCGGTCCACTTCGCGATACGGTCGGCAGGCTGGCCGCCAGCCTGCGTGAAGTACCCGCCGACGTAGAGTGCCGGTCCAGTTCCATCGTCCCAGGACTTCAAAGCCTTGACAGCGCTATTGACTCCCGTTCCTAGCCACGAATAGGACGAACCGCTCCACTTCACGATGTTGTTGATTTGAGGGGCCCCGCCCGATTCCCCGCCGATGTAGAGCGCAGGTCCCCCACCATCGTCGAACACCTCCATTGTCGTGACGACACCGGTGAAATCTGGACCAGCATAAGGTGGAGTGAGCGGGCTCCAAACCGTGCCGTCCCACTGAGCTACACCCGACGCAGGGATCAGATTGGGGAACTGGCCGACCTGCGTGAACAGCCCGCCGATGTACAGCTTGGTACCGGAGCCTGGATCGAACGACTGCAAACAGATGACGTCATCGTTTGGACCCGTACCAAAACCGACTTGCGACCACGCACCGTCGCGATAGCGCCTGACCTTCGAGCCGAACTTCCCGCCCGCGTAGAGCGCCAGCCCGCCGCCGTCGTCGTGGACATGCAGCGCGTACACGCGGTTGGACAGTGCGTGGAGTGGATCGAACACGGGTGACCACTCCATGCACTGCGCGCCGACCGATCGTGCGCTGGCGACAAAGCTGAATGCCAGTGCCACGATCACACGCGACATCTTGCGCACCGGCCACGACAGCGTTCGCTGACTTCGGTTCTTCGTTCTCATGTCACGGTCCTCTCCGATACAAGTGCATTCCGCAGCGCGTGTCACCAACCACGAGGTGTGTCGGCACGCCGTTCTCGCGCCGAAAAGTGACTCCCAAGACGACTCCCGGCGTATCGATGACTCCAATGATTGGTGGCTTGACGAGAGTCGGGTCCTGCGTCACGTTGAGGATCGCGACTCCGCCCTTCCCAATGGCGACGTAGGCGGTATTGTCGTCGATCTCGATGTCGACGCAGTTGGGCCGCAATCCGTCGGCGGGCTCGGGCTCGAACTCGACCGTCTGCTTTGGCACCAGGATGGGCTTCGACGGGCTGCTCGCGCCGGCGGGGAAGTAGGGCAGGTTCACAGGCGGAAAGAGCTCGCTCGGCGATACGTCGAAGATTTGAATCTTGCCGAAGAGGTCGGCCACGAAGGCGTAGGTCTTCGCTTCCTCGAACTCGCTCTCCGGTGGATACGTCTTGACGTCGACGCTCCAGAACGAACTCTCGGCAGCTGGCGTGGCGGGGTCCAGGCCGAGAGCCACCCGCAGAAGTGTGGGCCGGCTGAATCCCGGTCCAGCTGTATCGGTCGTGTCGTAGATGACGAGCTGCCCTTTGCCGGAGAACTGGTCCCATTGGCATGCACTAGGCTGAACAATGCCGGGATCTGCTGCGATGTGGCCCGCGCAAATGATCGTGATCCAGCGGGTGACTCCCTCGCTGATTTCGACCTGAAAAGTCTTCGACCGCGTGTTGATGAGGTGCCGGTCAAGCCCGTTTTGGATGCACGGCAGTGAGATCTTGCACACATCCAGGGGGTTTCCCGTGCCCGGATCCTCCCTCTCAATGTGCGTCAAGACTTCGTGGAACGTTGGCCATCCGGTCTGCGGCAGCCGCTCCCCAAATCCCCCGCCCCCGCTGCAGCTGGCCTGTGCGCGAATGTCAATATCATTCACGTCATAGAACTTCCCGCCGAACTTCGCTCCGCTTCGCACGGCGTTGATCACTGTTCCGCTGGGGTGGAGCTCTGAACTCGTGTAGTCGACGAGGTCGCTCTTCTCGCCTGGGTTGTTCGTCGGCGCAGGCAGCTGGAACCACTCCACATTCAGCGTTCCACCCGGCCCACCCGTGGGTTGTCCAGTCCCAGGGGTGAACTTCTGGTAGCGCCACCCAATGGCAGACGGATCGTCCTGCAACCCGATAGCGCTCAGCTCGAAATGATCTTCTATCCATCCTGGCCTCGGGTTCATCGAGCAGGGATCTCCGCAGGCCAGCAAATCGACTCCGCAGTTTGGGAACGGCAGCGTTCGCGGAAAGGTGTGAGTGCCGGGGAAAAAGATCTCGCGCGTCGTGGGAGCGTCCGGATCCGGCCAGTGAGCAGCATTGAACACGCTGTTTGAGAAGTAGGGATTGGGCTCGAGCCCGCACGGCAGCGTCGACTGGTCGCCACACACTCCGAGCGTGCCGGTCACGGGCACGATGTCCCACGTCGGCCACGCGGGTGGCGAGCGGATGTAGAGCATCGTCGCTTCGAGAAGCGTCGCGCCGGCGCCATCGAGGCCGAAATACGTCATGCCCGGATTGAGCGTCGAGACGTCGCCATCCGCGGCTGGAAACGCCTGGTCGATGTGGAAGCCGACGAGCTTGACCTTTGGCGTATCGTCGAGTTGTATCGGCCCGTCGCCCGCCCCGCCCCCCATGGGCCGGTTCTGCTGCAGATCGATCTCGATCGTCCGCACCGACGTCGCGTAGACGTTGGTCGTCTCGTAGAGCCGGAAGCTGTCTCCGTCGCCCGCTCGCTGGAGCTTCAGCGTGCCCCAGTATTCGCCGTAGGCGTGCGACTCGAAGGTCTGCGTCTGCGGCGGAGAGCTGGACAGGTCGCGGCGCATGCAGAAGACGCTCTGGCAATGCCCGTGAAATGGGTACACCACACCGTTCGGATCGGGCACCCCAGGCGCGACACACAGGTCGGACCAGATCCCGTTCGTTCGATATGGCGCGCGCGTGTCGTTCAGACGGGCGGGCCGGGAGTCCGCGGCCACGACGAGCAACAAACGGCCGTCTTGGAACTCCTCCACGGCGACACGCTCCGTGAAGCTGCACGGCGAGTTGCCCGTGATCGTGCAGCCCGCCTGGCAGGGCACCGGAATCACGGTCGGCGTCGGCGACGGACCGGTCGCGAGCAGGTACTCGGCGATCCGGCCGTATTCGAGGACCGCGTACAGCACCGAGCCGAGCGTGCTCGTGCTCACGATGTCGATGAACCGAACTTCCTCTCCGGCGTTGCACGACGACAACAACGGGCAGGAAGGAACGGTCATCGGCGCCGCCGTGAACGTCGCGCTCGAGATGTCGACACGCCACAGGCCGCCGACGCCCATCGCGACGTAGACGTGATCCGGATCCGCGGGATCGACACCGATCGAACGACCGGCCGCGGCTGCCGGCGCGGTGAACTGATTGGGAAAGACGAACGTCGACCACGCGAGGATCGCGCCACTCGGCTCGAGTTTGTACGCGCGCAGCTCCGTCGGCAACGCCACGCTGTCAGCTCGTGCGGCGAAGAGCGCGAACAGAAGCGGTGTCTGGGTTGCGGCTGCGTTGCCTTCCACGACCGCGACGTCCAGGCAACGTTTCCACTGCTGCGTCATGCCGATCTGGTCGATCCGCGTCGGGGAGTACGAACACACCGGCGGCGGCGGCGGATTGGCGGCGAACAGGGCCGCGCATAGCTCGACCTCCCAGACGCCGAGCGTCCCGCCCGCAATGAACAGGCGGTGGATCACCTGACCGGGGTTCGCCCCATCCATCGCGAAGTACTTCATCGCCAGCGGCGAGCACTCGGGGATCTCGAAGCGATCCAAGACGGTCGGAGTGGTTACGGGAGACAAGTTCGTCACGTCGAGCACGCTGATCGCAGCTCCAGGCGCGACGAAGAGTCGAGTGTTGTCCGGCGTTGGCGCCGAACAGGTCTGGTCACCCCAGGGATAGCTCGCTTCGAGCTGCGTGAAGGGACCGGTCTGAGCGAGCGCGGGTGCGACGCTCAGAGAGAGAGAGAGAGAGAGAGAGAGAACGTTCATCGCAAGCCTCCGGTTGGAAGGAACCGTCGCCGGCACGGGTGGAAGCTCGTGCCGCGCTCCCGCGAGGCTACCGCTGCCCCCCGATTCTCGCCATGCGCTCCGGGACCACTGCTCGAGGAAGGCTCGGAGGTGGCACGCGAACTGTCGCTGCTCGTCCCAGCCAGCAGCCGGTTGGCCAATCGTCCGCGGTAGCGACAGCTCCTGCGCCGAACACGCATTCGAGCCCGGCGAACCGATGCCGCCAACGCTCCGGGCAAGTTTCGCCAGCGCACTGGCTCGTCCGAGAATCGCGCCTGCGCGCGCAGGCTCGTATGCAGTGCATCCCGCGACGCAGCGCACGCGCCTCAATCACCACACGACGCGCCAGCCGTTCGTCACGTTGAACGTCGCCGGCGTGCAGAACGTCGCCGCGTTGCGATAGTAGGCGTGGTAGAAGCGCGTGACGCCGCTGCCGGGCGCGACTCCGCCGCGCTGCGAGAGCGTGACCGTGTCGGTCGAGTCGGGGAACGAGCTCGCTCCCGCGACATTGGTGCGCGCGCGCAGGCGGATGAGCGCGCCGCCGGCGCAGCTCACGCCGTCGCCGAAGGTGAAATCACCCAGCGCGTCGCC
>JBGATX010000040.1:0-36943 GCA_044228975.1 Planctomycetota bacterium
CGCGGCGCGCGCGCGCCGCGCGCCGATCTGCGGCTGGCTGCTCGATCTCGTCGTCGAGCGCGTGCCGGACACGCTCGACCTCGAAGCCGTGCTCGTCGCCGCGCGCGCCGGTCGCGTGCCGCGCGAGGAGGTGCGGCTGCTGTCCGTCGCGCTGGGGCTCTTCGTGCGGCGCCTGCACGATCTGGGCTTCGTGCACGCCGACCTCACGCCGAAGAACGTGCTCGTCGAGCGCGCCTCGCTCGCCGAGCGGGATCCGCGCCTGTGGATCGTCGATCTCGACCGCTCGCGCTTCGACGGCGCTCTCGACGAACGCGTGCGCCGCGACAACCTGCGTCGCCTGTGGCGCTTCATCGAGCGGCGCGAGGAGCGCGACGGCCGCGCGCTCGCGCGCAGCGACGTCGCGCGCTTCTTCCTCGGCTACGACTTCAGTGGCGCGGCGTGGAAGGACGACTGGCGGGCGATCGCCGCGCGCCATGGACGCGCGGGCGCGTTTCACCGAGTCGGCTGGGCGCTCGAGTCGCTCTTCGGCGGTTCGCGCCGGCGCGGAACGAGCCACATTTCGTAGAGCGGCACGAAGGCGAAGGCGCGGAACGCCGGCGCGAACAGCGCGCGCGCCGCGAGCTTGACCCATGCGAGGTCGCGCGAGACGCCGATCACGAGCCACGGAGCGGCGAGGTCGAGCGCGATACCGAGGCACGCGGCGGCGAAGAACGCGAGCTTCACGCGCCGCGGCCAGCGCGTGAGGAAGAAGACGTGCCCTTCGACGAACACGAAGAGCGGCATGGCGAACAGATGGAAGTGCGTGAGCTCGAGCAGCTCGCCGCGCGTGCGCGCGTAGTGCTCGCCGCCGCCCGCGTAGGCGTCGGCGATCGCCTTGGTCGAGAACCCGTTCTTCTCCAGGGCCAGCGCGACCATCACGGCGTATCCGGCGAGCGAGAAGGCGAGGAACGCGCTGTAGGCGACCTTCAAGCCCTCGGGCAGCGTCGCGAGCGTCGCGCGCGGATCGAGGAAGGCTCTCATTGCGGATGGAGCTCCGCGCCGCGCGCAAGCGCTCCCGTGCGCACGCAATCGCCGGAGCTCGGCCACAGGATGGCGTCGACTCCGTGCTCGCGCGCCCAGAGCTCGCCGTCGTGCGCGCCGAGCACGAAGAGCGCCGTCGAAAGCGCGTCGGCGTCGGTCGCGCTGCGGTGGAAGACGATCGCGGCGAGCATGCCTTCGACCGGCAGTCCGCTGCGCGGATCGACGTGGTGCGACACGCGGCGCGCGCCGAGGACGTAGCCGCGCTCCAGATCGCTGCTGGTCGAGATGGAGATGCGCGACACCCGCCGCGTCTCGCGTGCGCCGGATGCGCCGGCGGGATCGCAGAGCTCGACCGCCCAGCCGCTCGCGCGCGCGGGAGGATCGAGGGCCAGGAGCTGTCCCCCGAAACAGAGCAGCGCGCGGTGCACGCCGCGCGCTTCGAGCTCGCGAGCGGCGCGCTCGAGCGCGAAGCCCTTGCCGATCGCCCCGAAATCGAGAGACACGTCGTCTCTCGTGTGGCGCAGGCGCGTCGAGTTCGCAGGGTCGATCTCGAAGCTGGCGAGACCTCGCGCGCGCGAGGCGCTCTCGAGCTCCGCATTCGACGGCTCGACGCCGCGCTGCGCCGCCGCGCGCCAGACTCGCACCAGCGCGCCGACGGACGGGTCGAATGCCCCGCCGGTCGTCCGCCAGAGCTCGCGAGAGCGCTGGAGGACCTGGCCGAGCTCGGGCGAGGCGTCGAACCAGGCGTTCACGGGCGCGCGCAGGAAACGTCGCAGCTCGCTCGTCTCCTTCCAATCGGAGAGCAGCTCCTCGAGGCGCGCGACCTCGGCGAAGGCGGCTTCGATCGCGGCTTGCGCGTGCTCGTTCTCACCGGGCTCGCTCGCATCGACCTCGATCGAGAGCGTCGTGCCCATCAACAGACGGCAGCGCACCGACGGTGTCGCCGCGTGCTCGACGAGCCCGGGCGGAGCCGCGTCGGCTGTCTGCGCGCCCGGCGCGGAGTCGCGCACGATCCGCAGGCTCGCGAGGTCGCGCCGCACCGAGTCGGTGATCGAACGGCACGAGATCGTCGCGCCGGCGACGTTGCGGATGTCGCGCGCGAGTTGGAGCTCGCTCGTCGCATCCTTGCCCACGAACTGCGCGCGCCAACGCTCCTCGCGCACCTCGCCGCCGCGCGATTCGCGGTAGGCGAGGATCTCGACCGAGCGGATCGAGAGCTGCGCGTCGGTCGCGAGCAGGTAGGTGATCGGCTGGCACTTCCCGGGCGCGTCGGCGATCACGGCGTAGCCGTTCGTCCGTCCCCGCGCGCTCGAGATCCAGCAGCGGAACGTGCGCGGCGGCTCCATCGGAGCGGCGGCGGGCGCGATGCGCTCGCGCTCCGCCGCGGTGAAGACGACCAGGCGCTTCTCGAGCGAGCTCTCCGGGAACGCACGCGCGAGCGCGGCCGCTTCGTCGACGGCCTGCGCGCGCGCGACACCGGCGCAGACGAGCGCGAGCACGACGAGGACGAGCAGCGCGCGGCGCATCGCTCAGAAACTCCAGCCCAGGCCGAGGTTCGCGCGCTCGGGCAGACCGCCCCCGTCGTCGTCGCGCATCTGGTAGTCGGCCTTGATCACGAGGTTCTCGACCGGGAAGTAAGACACGCCGACGGTCCACTCGTTCTGGCGGCCGGCGGGATCGGCGGCAACGCCCGTGGGCATGTCCTTCTGCGTGTCGATGTCGTCGTAGCGCACGAAACCGATCCAGTCGTGCGCGCCGCCGGACGAGCCTTCGGCGCCGAAGTGATACGCGACCTGGCCGTACCAGCCGTCGATCTCGCTCGCGACGCCGCCGCCGATGTCGGCCGCGCCCTGGATCTCCTCGAGCGCATACGCCGCGCGCACGTCGAAGCGTCCGTACGAGGCGACGACGTCCGCGCCGTAGATGCGCAGGTCGGCGTCGAGGCCGGGGTTCACGCCTCCGCCGCCGTTGTCGAGTCCGCCGCCGAAGAACCAGCCGCTGAGGGTGAGCTCGCCTTCGTTGCCGCGCCACGCCGTCCAGTCGAGTCGCGCGGAGAGCGCGGGTTCGGAGAGCCCGGGCGAGCCCTCCTGCCGGCCTTCGCGGATGCCGTCGATCGGATCGAAGCCCGTCCCGTCGAGGCTCGAGCCGACGTAGAGCTCGTAGGCGAGCGTGGGCGAGAGCGCGCCGAACAGACCTGCGCCGTCGGTCGACCACGTCGAGGGGATCACGATGCGCTCGAACAGCGGTCGCTCGACTCCCACGAACGTCGTCGGCTCGTGCGTCCTGTTGACGATGCCGAGCGGCGTCAGGAAGCGGCCGGCGCGCACGTTCCAGCGCTCGTCGAGGCGGAAGTCGACGTGCAGCTGCTCGAGCGCGAGCTCGCCGTCCGCGCCGTCTCCGGCGAGCGAGTGCTCGAACTCCGTCTCGGAGTGCAGCTCGATCGAATCGGAGAAGCGGTAGCCGAGGTAGGCGACGAAACGGTGGTTGTCGATCTGGTCGCCGCCGCCGTGCACGTTCTCGTGGTTCAGGTGGATCTCGCCGTAGCCGCCGATCGTGATGCGGTCGTACCAGCGGCCGTTGCCGCCGTCCGAGCCGGGGGCGGAGCGTGCGTCGAGCGCCTCCAGCAAGCCGCGCTGGCGTGCCTCGAGGTCCGCGAGGCGCGCGCGGTCGGCGTCCCGTTCGCGGCGCAACGCGGCGATCTCGGCCGAGAGGCGAGCGAGCTCGTCGCTCGCATGGGCCGCCGGCTGCTGCGCCGGAAGCCACGCGGGAGGGAGGGGGGCGGCCGCCGTGGCGGCCGGACAGGAGGCGAGTGCGAAGAGGAACATGTCGGACGTGGAACCTATCGACGGTCCCGCTCGAAAACCAGATCTAAATGAGAATCAGTCTCAAAATGATCCGCACGGCGGGCGCGGATACGACCTCTTTCCCGGCGAGCTACGCCCTGCGCCGCAGGGACTCGCCGGGGATTTCTTGCGTCGCCGGGGCGATCGGCGACGATTCGAGAGCGATGGCCGAGCTCTCCGCGTCCCAAGCGTCCGCTTCCTTCGATCCGCACGACGCGCTGACCGAGGCGAGCTGGGTGCGGCGCCTCGCGCGCGGCCTGGTCAACGACCGAACGCGCGCCGACGACGTCGAGCAGGAGACCTGGCTCGCGATCCTGCGCCAGCGCGGGCGGCGCGTCGGCGAGCTGCGCGCCTGGACCGCGGCCGTCGCGCGCGCTCGCGCCATCGACGAGCGGCGCAGCGAGCAGCGTCGCTCGCGTCGCGAACAGGACGCGGCGCAGAGCGAGCTCCAGCCTTCCGTGGAGGAGCTCAGCGCGCGCGCGGACCAGATGCAGCGCCTGATGGCGCTCGTCTCCGACCTCGACGAGATCTACCGCGAGGTGGTGCTGCGGCACTACTTCGACGGCCAGCGCCTGGACGAGATCGCGCGCGCGTCCGGTCTGCCGCCGACGACCGTGCGCACGCGCCTCGCGCGCGCTCTCGACATGCTGCGCGAGCGCCTCGATCGCGAGTGCCGCGGCGACCGCACGCAGTGGATGGGCGCGCTCGCTCCTCTCGCGGCGCTGCCCGGCACGCCGCTCTCCTTCGCCTCCAGCGCCACGCAGCTCGTGTGCGCCTCGTTGTTCGTCGTCGGCGCCTCGGTCGCGGCCTGGTGGTGGTGGCGCGACGGTGGCGTTGCGGATTCCAGCGTTGCGTTCGCCGACAGCGCCGCCCCGGATCGTTCTCGCGCGGCGCGCGCGGCGCACGCGAACGAGCCGCAGCCGTCGGGCGAGCGCGCCCTCCCCGAGCTCGGCGCGGACAGCGTCGCGGACGTCGAGGCGCGCCACGCGCTGCTCGTCTTCGGCAAGTTCGTCGACGACTCCGGTCAGCCGATCTCGCGCGGGCAGATCTTCTTCGAGCGCGAGTCGCAGGCGTCGATCGAGGGCAGTGTCGGGGAAATCGGTACCTGGGCCGCGCTGGACGTCCCGAGCGGGACGTGGCAATTGCGCGCGCAAGCCGATGGCTGCGCGCCGCTGGAGCGCGCGGTCGAGATCCGCGCGGATGGGGATGTGCAGCGCATCGACCTCGAGCTCGTGCGCGCGCCGCAGCTTTCCATGCACCTCGTCGATCCACTCGAGCGGGCGCTCGACTTCGGCGCGGCCGGCGCGCTCGACGCGCCGGCGTTCCGCGAGAGCGGCGCGTGGCCCGAGTCCGACTCCGGTCGCGCGCAGCGCTGAGCGCAGGTCCGTCGCGGCACGCTCTTGCGTGCACGCGGAGGTACCGTTGCCGGGTTGTCGAGCGTGCGGAGCTAGACTCCGCGACGCGCCGGCGCGCCCTGGGCTCCGAATCGGCGGAGCCGTTCCGCGCCGCGCGGGAAAGCGCCATGCAGAACGCCCCGTCGAGCCGGCCTACCCCGCTCCGCCGCCGCGTTAAGCTCGTTTCGGCCGGCACGGGCCTGGTTGCTGCGAGTTGCGGCGCGTTGCGCGCGGGCGACCCGCGTCCGAGCGGCGAGGAGCTCGAGATCGGCCCCGCCGAGGACCTGATGCGCGAGCACGGCGTGTTGCGACGCGTGCTCGTCCTCTACGACGAGATCGCGCGCCGGCTCGACGCGCGCCAGTCGTTCGCGCCACAGGTGCTCGTCAGCGCCGGCGGCGTGATCCGCCGCGTGATCGAGGACTACCACGAGCGCATCGAGGAGGAGGAAGTCTTCCCGCGCATGGAGCGGGCGCGGCGTGAAGTCGAGCTCGTGCGCGTGCTGCGCGAGCAGCACGCCGCGGGGCGGCGCGTGACCGACGAGATCGTGGCACTCGCGCGCGGCCAGCTCGCGGTGGATTCCGAGCGCCAGCGTCTCGCCCAGCTCCTCGCGAGCTTCAACCGCATGTACCGGCCGCACGCGGCGCGCGAGGACACGCAGCTCTTCCCCGCCTTTCACGCGCTCGTCGGCGAGCACGCCTACGACGAGCTCGGCGAGCAGTTCGAGGAGCGCGAGCGAGAGCTGCTCGGCGAGGACGGCTTCGAGGGAGCGGTGGCCGAGGTCGCGAAGCTCGAAGCCGAGCTCGGCCTCGCCGACCTCGCGCAGTTCACGCCCGCCTGAGCGGCGCGTTGCTCTTCGGACTTCGCACGCGCGCGGACAGACGCCGCGCGTCGCGGCGTGCGCCCGCTCGAGGACTCGCCGCGCGTCGCCTCGGTGACCCGCGCACGCGTCTCGATGCCCCGCGCGCAGCGCTCGCTGCCGGGCGCCCGCGCCGTACGATGGCCGCGCATGTCCGAGTCCGAACCGCCGCTCGTTCCCGCCGCGTCCGGCGCGGAGCGCACGTCGCTGCGCGAACTCGCGCTCGTCTTCGCGCGCCTGGGAGCGACCTCGTTCGGCGGGCCGGCCGTGCACACCGCGCTGATGGAGGAGGAGTTCGTCGCGCGCCGCCGCTGGCTCACGCGCGAGCAGTTCCTCGACCTGCTGGGCATGACGAACCTGATCCCGGGCCCGAACTCCACCGAGCTCGCGATCCACATCGGCCGCGCGCGCGCCGGCACCGCCGGCCTGCTCGTCGCCGGCGCGTGCTTCATCGCGCCCGCGATGCTGATCGTCATGCTGCTCGCCTGGGCCTACGTGGAGTACGGCACCATGCCCGCGGCTGTCGCGGTCCTCGCCGGCATCAAGCCGGTCGTGATCGCGATCGTCGTGCAAGCTCTCGTGCGCCTCGCACGCAGCGCGATCACGTCGTTCACGCTCGCCACGATCGCCGCCGCGGCGGCGCTGGCCGCCGTCTTCGGCGCCGATGAGCTCCTCGTGCTGCTCGTCGCCGGCCTCGTCTCCCTCGGCGCATCGACCGGCGGCGCGCGCGCGGGCGGCGCGGGCGCGCTCGGCCTGCTCACGACGCAGCTCGCGCCCGCCGCCGTGGCGCCGTTCAGCACCGGCGCGCTCTTCCTCGTCTTCCTCAAGATCGGCTCGGTGCTCTTCGGCAGCGGCTACGTGCTGATCGCGTTCCTGCGCTCCGACCTCGTCACACGCCTGCACTGGCTCACCGAGCAGCAACTGCTCGACGCCGTCGCCGCGGGCCAGGTCACCCCCGGCCCGGTCTTCACGACGGCGACGTTCGTCGGTTACGTCCTGGGCGGCTCGGGCGCTGCCGTGGTCGCGACGATCGGCATCTTCCTGCCCGCCTTCGTCTTCGTCGCCGCGAGCGCACCGCTGATCCCGTTCCTGCGCCGCTCGAATCCGACCGCAGCAGTTCTGCGCGGAATCAACGCCGCCTCGCTCGCCCTGATGCTCGTCGTCACGCTGCACCTCGCCGACGAATCCCTCACCGACCTCGCGAGCGTCCTGCTCGCCCTCGCCAGCGCCATCCTCCTGCTGCGCACCTCCATCAACCCCACCTGGCTGATCCTCCTCGGCGCAATCACCTCCGTCGCGAAGTCCCTCTTCTTCTGAACTCCGCCTCCGGCCCAGCACGCGCGCTGTGCGGGGTGGCCCTGTCATGGAAGCACGCGTGTGTGGCGCGTTGCCTCCGCTCTTCCTCCGTTGCGTCTCAACTCCCTCGCGCGCCCTACGCCTCCCCACCCCCGACCACCCCCGACCCCACGCCCGACGCCCGCGGATACACCGGTCCTTCCGGCGACAACACCGCCTCCATCAACCGCTGGCTCGCCCGTCCATGCCGCAACCTCGACAACGGCGAGTCCAACCTGTGATTCTCGCGCTCCACCCGCGCCCGCAACGCATCCTCGATCTCGCGCGCTTCCTCCCCGCGCTCCATCGTCCTCAACACCAACGCATGCGTTCCGGCGATCACGATCCGGTCGTGCAACTCCGCGCCGAACCTCGACACCAGCTCCTGCGCCCGCGTCGTCAACGAGAGCGCCGCGTCCAGCTCGCCCGCGTCCCTGTGGATCCTCGCCCGCAGCGCGCAACTCACCGCTTCGAGCCGGTTCAACCCCATCGACAGCGCGAGCTCCCCCGCGCGCTCGAGCATCGGCCGCGCCTCCGCCTGCGCCGCCTCCCACAACAGGATCCCGAGGAACAGGCGCGCCAACGCCTGCCCGCGCCGATCCTCGATCTCCTCCGCGACGAGCAACGCTTCCCGCAGACGCGCCTCGGCCTCCTCCGGCCGGTCCGCATCGAGCAGCATCCCGCCCAGACGCGCCGTCGCTTCCGCTTCCAGCCTGCGCTCGCCCGCGCGCCGCGCGAGATGCGCCGCGCGCATCGCCGCGCCGAGCGCTCGCCCGTTGTTGCCGAGGATCCGGTGCACTCGCGCGCTGAGCATGTACGCCGCCGCGTACGCTCCCGGCAACGCGCGGTGTTTCTCGCGCCGCAGCAGCGACAGCGCAGCCTCGGCGTTCTCGAGCGCGCGCTCGAAGCGATCTTCCAGCACATCAGCGATGCCGAGCGCCACGCGCGCGAGCGCTCGCTGCAGATCCGTCTGTGCGAGCTCGAGAGCGCGCCGGCCGAGCTCGCGGGCCTCGTCGAGCTCCCCGACGTGCCCTTGCACGAGTGAGAGACGCCGCAGCGACTCCGACAGCTCGAGCGGTTTCTCCGCGCGTTCGAACATCTCGACCGCATTCTTCAGGCAGCCGCGCGCCAGGCCGTACTGCCCGGTGCTCACCGCGTAGCGCCCGTGCAGCAGGTAGACGCGTCCGACGGACTCCGGGTCGAGATCCGGATCGAACTCGAGCTCCGCCAGGCGATCGAGCAGCGAGCGCTGGTCCTGGCGGAAACCCAGACGATCGGTCGCGTCGACCGCGCGCTCGAGCAGCAGGATCTCGAGCTTCCCGCGCTCCTCGTTGCGCGGCAACGCGTCGATCGCCTCGAGTCCCCAGCGCGCGAGCGCGTGCACGCGCTGCGGCTGGCCGCTCTTGAGCAGGCGCGCCATGAGCTCCGGCAGATCGCCGAGCAGCGCTTCGTGATGTCCGGCCGCGCGCTCGTGGAACGCGATCTGGAACGCGTCGTCGAGCGAGACGTTGTCCCCTGCGGTCGCTCGCAGCGCGCGCGCCGCCGCCGCGTGCAGCTTGCCGCGCTGGTCGCGCGAGAGCCCGCGATAGACCGCCTCGCGCAGCGCAGGTCGCGCGAAACGATAGCGCGCTCCCATCGAGACGAGCCAGCCGGTGCGCACCAGGCGCGCGAGCATGTCGTCGATCTCCGCGCGCCGCGCGTCGGGGAACGCGCGCGCGAGGAAGTCCGTGTCGAGATGTCCGCCCGCGACGGCGAGACGGCGCAACCACTGCCGGTCCGCGGCCGGCAGGCGTCGATACGATTCGCCGATCGCCTTGCGCAACGAGCCGGGCAGCGGGAGCTCGTCGGGAGTGATGCGCAGCACGAGACGCTCGCCGGCCGCGAGCGGATGCGCGTCGCCACGGTCGACGAGACCGCGCAGGATCTCGAACAAGAGGCCCGGATTGCCGCGGCTGCGCTGCCAGAGCACGCTCGCCAGGCGCAGCTGCGGCACCGAATGATGGAAGAGCGCGCGCACGAGCTCGAGCACGGCGGTCTCTTCGAGCGGGTGCAGGACGATCTCTCGCGCGCGCACGAGCACGCTCAAGCGCTCGCGCAAGCGCGCCAGCGCCGCGCTCGACTGCTCTTGCGCGCCCACGCGCAGGCCGAGCACGAGCAGGAGACGTGTCGTCGAGAGACGCTCGGTCACCTTCGCGAGGACGCCGAGCGTCGAATCGCCGGCCCATTGCACGTCGTCGAGGTAGACGAGCAGCGGTTCGTGCGCGCCGAGCGTCGCCAGCCACTCCGCCAGCGCGTCGCCGATCGCCATCTCGGGCGTCTCGCTTCCCGCGGGATCGAGCGCGGCGACGAGCGTCTGCACGACGCGCGGCGGAACGAGGCGCTCGAGCTGCGCACGCTCTCGTTCGCGCGGCGCCGCGCGCGGCGGCAGGCGCAACCAGCGCTCGAGCATGCGCAGGATCGGTTGCGCGGGGCGTTCCTCCTGCAGCTCGCGGCAGCGGCCGTAGAGGTAGAGCGGCGGCGTCTCCGACACGCGCACGCGCGCGGCGAGCTCGTTCACCAGGCGCGATTTCCCCGCGCCGCTCTCGCCCGAGAGCCACACCGCGCCGCCGCGGCGCGTTTGCGGGCTCTCGCCGGTGGCCTCGTGAAAGGCAGCGAGCAATTCATCGAGCTCGCGCTCGCGTCCGACGAGCTGGGTCAGGTGCAACGCCGCCGGCTCGCCGACGCTGCCGCGCCGCGCTTGCGGCTCGCGCTCGATGACGCCGCGCCACCAGCTGCCGTTCTCCTGCTCGTGCAGCCGCTCGCACAGCTCCGCGGCGCTCGGCCGGCGCACCGCGTCGTGCTGCAGGCAGTCGGCGATGAGGTGGTCGAGGAACGGCGAGAGCCGCGGATCGATGTGCGATGGGGGACGCACGCGCGGGCGCGCGATCGCGGCGAGCAGCCGATCGGCGTCGGGCTTCTCGATCGCCGCGCGCGCGATCGTGCCGCTCGAACCGCTGCCGCCCGCGCCCTCGAGCAGCCGGTGCGGACGGTGCAGGCGTTCCGGAGCCTCGTCGTGCGCGGAGCCCAGCGCCTGCGCCGCGAAGGGATGCACGCCGGTCGCGAGCTCGTAGATCACGACGCCGAGCGCGAAGACGTCGCTCGCGCGGCCGCCGGCTTCGCCGCGCGCCTGCTCGGGCGCGAGGTAGGGCAAGCTCCCGGGCCGCGGCGCGACTCGGCGCGGATCGCTCAGCGCCGGTTCCGCATCGTGCGCGCCGCTGCGCCTCTCCGCTTCGTCGACCGGCCGCGCGAAGCCGAGATCGAGCAGCACGGCGTTGCCTTCGGCATCGAGGCGCACGTTCTCGGGCTTGATGTCGCCGTGCACGAAGCTCCCGGCGTGCAAGGCCGCGAGCCCGCCGCTCACCTGGCGTGCGATCGAGCGCACGAGCGGCTCGGGCAACGCGCCGCCTTCGCGCGCGACCTCGCGCAGCGTGCGTCCGGGCACGTGCGGCATGACGAGGAAGCGCCCGCGCTCGTCGCGCCCGGTGGCGATCACGTGCACGAGGTCGGGATGCATCGCCGAGCGCCCGGCGCGCGCCTCGTTCTCGAAGGCGTGCAGCGCCTCGGCGTCCTGCTCCAGCCGCGCGTGCAGGTACTTCACCGCGACCGCGAAGCCCGCCGTGTACGGCCCGAAACCCTCGGTCAAGACGCCCTGCCAGACCCGGCCGGTGGTGCCGGATCCGAGCTCTTTCGTCAGGCGAAACGCGACGTTCTTGGCCATGGCTCACGACCGGGCGCGCGAGCGCAGGGTCGAAAGCGTGCAGGATAGAGTCGTGCGTTCGCGCGTGCGACCGTCGCACCGACCGATCGCTGCACGGACCAAGCTCCCGCAGCGAAGAACCGCTCGATCCACTCGAAACGACTCGGACGCCGAACAGAAGCCTCCGCCCCGAACGCTCCGTTCTCCCCGCACCGCTCCATCACCCTTCCGACCCAACACCCCGCGCGTTCCTTCGTCGGCCGCCGCGGCCGGCGATGAACGCGCGGGGTCCGCGATGCGGAGCACGCGTGTGTGGCGCGTTGCTCCGGACAACGCCTTCGTCCGGTTCCGGCATTCGCGCCCCGACCGACCCCCCGACCCCACTCTCATCGCCGCACACACCCCGCGTCACCTATACTCTCGCGCACCCCGGCGCCGAACGACCCTGAACTCGAGGCTCTCATGCGCTGGAACGAAGGACGCCGCAGCAGCAACGTCGACGATCGTCGCAGGCTCCCCGGCGGCGGCGGACTCGCCGCGCTCGGTGGTGGCGGGATCCTCATCGCGGTGATCGTGTTCCTGCTCGGCGGAGATCCGTCGGCGATCCTCGGCGGCGACTCCGGCGGCGTGAGCGCGAGCGAGCCCAGCGCGCAGGAGGATCAGCTCGCCGACATGGTCTCGGTCGTGCTCGCCGACACCGAGGACGTGTGGAAGGAGCTCTTCGCGAACATGGGCCGGCGCTACGAGGAGCCGCATCTCGTGCTCTTCCGCGGCTCGCAGGCGACGGCGTGCGGCTCGCAGGATTCGGCCGTCGGGCCGTTCTACTGTCCCGGCGATCGCAGCGTGTACATCGACCTCTCCTTCTACGAGGACATGCGTCGCAAGCTCGGCGCGCCGGGCGACTTTGCGCAGGCGTACGTGATCGCGCACGAGGTCGGACACCACGTTCAGAACCTGCTCGGCACTTCCGAGCGCGTCGCCGCAGCGCGCGGGAGCGGAGGCGCGAACGCCGAGCACGACCTCTCCGTTCGCCTCGAGCTGCAGGCCGACTTCTACGCCGGCGTCTGGGCGCACCACGCGCAGCGCGCACGTCAGATCCTCGAGCAGGGCGACGTCGAGGAAGCGCTCAACGCCGCCGCCGCGATCGGCGACGATCGACTGCAGATGCGCTCGCAGGGCTACGTCGCGCCCGAATCGTTCACGCACGGCACGTCCGAGCAGCGCGTGCGCTGGTTCCGGCGCGGCCTGGAGAGCGGTGATCCGCGCCAGGGCGACACGTTCGCTGCCCGACAGCTCTGATCGAAGCCGAGGCCGAACCCGCCCCGGCGTTCGCGTACCCGCAGCGCGCGTGAGTTCGCTGCCGGGTCCCGAACGCCGTTGGTCGTGGTCGCCGTGCTCGCGTTTTCGTGGCCGCCATCGACGCGCGCGGCGCGCGCGCGGTGCGCGCGCGCGGCTCGTTCGCTAATCTCAGCTCGCTCCGGCCCGCTCGCGCGGGCCCACGTCACGAAAGCGGAGAACGACTTGAGCCTCGAGGTCTTCAATTCCCTCACCCGCCAGCGCGAAGCCTTCGTCACCCTGCGGCCGAAGGAAGTGCGCATGTACAACTGCGGGCCGACGGTCTACGCGCGCGCCCACATCGGCAACATGCGCGCCTACCTCTTCGCCGACACGCTGCGGCGCTGGCTCGAGTACCGCGGCTACGACGTCAAGCAGGTGATGAACATCACCGACGTCGGCCACCTGCTCGACGACGCCGACGAGGGCGAGGACAAGATCGAGACGATGGCGCGCAAGGAGAAGCGCGATCCGTGGGAGATCAGCCGCGCGTTCACGCAGCAGTTCTTCGAGGACCTCGAAGCTTTGGGCTGCAAGAAGGCCATGGTCTATCCGCGCGCGAGCGATCACGTGCCCGAGATGCTCGAGATGATCGACGGGCTCATCGCCAAGGGTTTCGCCTACGCCGTCGACGGCGACGTGTACTTCGAGGTGGCGAAGTTCCCGCGCTACGGACGGCTCTCGGGCAATCGCGTGGCCGAGCTCGATGCCGGCGCGCGCATCGCCGTGCGCGAGGAGAAGCGCGACCCGGCCGACTTCGCCCTGTGGAAGTCCGACCCCAAGCACATCATGAAGTGGAAGAGCCGCTTCGGGCCCGACGGCTTCCCCGGTTGGCACATCGAGTGCTCGGCGATGTCGCGCAAGCACCTGGGCGATCAGCTCGACATCCACACGGGCGGCGAGGACAACGTCTTCCCGCACCACGAATGCGAGATCGCGCAGAGCGAGGCCTTCACCGGGCAGCCTTTCGCGAAGTACTGGATGCACACGAAGTTCCTGCAGGTCGACGGCGGGAAGATGTCCAAGCGCCTGGGCAACTGCTACTCGATCGACGATGTCAAGGCGCGCGGGTTCCAGGCGCGCCAGCTGCGCTTCTGCCTGATCCGCGGGCACTACCGCACGCCGCTCAACTTCACCTGGGACATCCTGAAGGAGTCCGCGGCCGCGCTCGACAACCTCGACGATCTCGCGGCGCGCCTGCGGCGCATGCAGACCGGCCAGGACGCGGCGGCTTCGTCCGACGCGGGCCTCGACGAGGTCGCGCGCGCCAAGGCGGAGTTCGAAGCGGGCATGGACGACGACTTGAACGTGCCCAAGGCGCTCGCGGCGCTGAACAAGCTGCGCGGCTTGGCGCTGGAGAAGCGTCTGGGCGCGTCGGCGGCCGCGGCCGCGCTGCAGTTCCTGCGGCGCGCGAACGACGTGCTGGGCTGCATCCAGCTCGACGAGGAGCTCCTGCCCGAGACGATCGAGCGCGCGATCGCCGCGCGCCAGGCGGCGCGCGCGCGCACGGACTTCAAGGAGTCCGATCGGATCCGCGACGCGCTCGTGCGGCAGGGGATCGTGCTCGAGGACACGCCGAGCGGCGTGACCTGGAAGCGCCGTTCGTGAGTCGCGCGGGCCGGCTCGCGCTTTCGCCGCCGCCGCGTTCCGAATAGTCTCTGCGCGCTGCCGCGCGGACGAAGGTCGCGCGCAGTTCCCTTGCCGCGAATCCAACCTGCCTCGGCGTCCTTGTCGCACCGCGCGCGCGCGGTCGCGTGGCTCTCCGTCCTGCTCCTGTGCGCGATCGCGGCGTGCACGAGCGCCGACCGCGCGCGACCGGGAGCGCTCGACGCACCCGAGCACGCGCGGCCAGGCGCGGCCGAGCGCGCAGGGGTCGCGGGACGCCTCTCGAAGAGCTCGCTCGCGCTCCCCGCGCCGCTGAAGCTCGCGCCCGCGCCGTACGCGCCCGAGCTCGCGATGCGCGCGATGTCGCGCGCCTACCACGGCGACGTTCCGGGCGCGTGCGCGCAGCTCGCGAACGAGCTCGCGGGCCGCGTGCGGGCGAAGGTCGAGCTCGACGAGCTCGCGCAGTGCGACTCGGTCGTCGCCGTGCTCGCGTGGTGGCAGCTGACGGAGAACAGCGAGGCGTGGAACGAGGCCTTGCCCGCGCTGGACGAGCTCGCGCGCTCCTTCGGCGCGGCGCCACCCGAGCTCGCCGCGTACCTGCAGGCCTTTCACGCCGTCTGCCTGCGCCGCAGCGGCGACTCCGCCGCGTCGCGCAAGATCGCCCGCGCGCTCGGCTTCGTCACCGACTGGCGCATCCTCGGCCCGTTCGACAACGAGCGCGGCAAGGGCTTCGCGACGAAGAGCGGGCCGGAGAGCGCGGTCGACTTCGGCGCGCAGCTCCAGGGCAAGGCGCGCCGTGTCGCCTGGCGCGCGAATCCCGCTCCCGATCATCCCGGCGGCTTCGTCGTGCTCGACGAGGTCCTGCGGCCCTCGCAACAGGTGCTCGCGTACCTCGCGACGAGCGTGCACGTCGACGGCGCGCGCGAGGTCGCGTTGCATTTCGCGAGCACCGGCGCGTTCAAGCTCTTCGTCAACGACCACGAAGTCCTCGCGCGCGACGTGCACCGCCCGGCCTTCTTCGACCAGGACCGCGTCGCCGTCGCCTTGCAGCCCGGCTGGAATCGCATCGTGCTCAAGAGCGGCATCGAGGACGTGTCCGACTGGGTCGTCGGCTTGCGCGTGTGCGACCTCGACGGCCGGCCGGTCGAGTTGCAGGTCGATTCGTTGCACGCCGCCGACGCGCCGCCGGCGTTCGTCGCGGCCGTGAAGAAGCCCGCGCCGGCGACGCGCGAGCGGCTCGACGCGCGCGCGAAGGACGCTGCGCATGCGGCGCGCCTGCTGGCGCTCTTCCACTTGATCACGCGCCCCGACGATCGCGCGTTGCACAGCGCGCGCGCCGCCGTCGCGCTGGCGCTCGAGCACGATTCGCCCGGGGCGCGCGACGTCGACACGCTCTACTTGCAAGCGCTGGCCGCCGCGCCCGACGAGCGCACGACGCGCGAGGAGATGGAGGTCGACGCCTGGATCAGTCCGCTCAAGGAGGTCGTGCGTCGCGATCCGAAACACGTCGGCGCGCTGTGCGATCTGGCGCGCTTCTACCTCGACCACGATCCCGTCGCGCAGCGCGCCGACGAGCTCAGCGCGCAGGCCCTCGCGCTCGCGCCCGACGATCCGCGCGCTCTGGGCGTCCGCATCGGCGCCTGGAACGACCTGCAGCGCCACGACGAGTCCGAGGAGCTCGCGCAGCGCCTGAACACGCAGGTCAACGGCTGGACCGACGCCGGCGTGCGCGCGCGCGCCCACGCGGAGGTCGTCGCCGGCCGGCGCGAGGCCGCGCTGGCCGTGCTCGAGCAGGGCTTCGCGCGCGATCCGCTCGACACGGGCGTCTATCGCGAGCTGCTGTCGGAGTACGCCGACCGCGGCCGGGCCGCGGACATCACACGCATCACCGCGCGCGTGCTCGACGCGATCCCGGCCTCGATCTCCGCGCGCATGGCGGCGGTGCGTGCGCTGGAGTCGCTGAACGAGCTCGCGGCGGCGCGCGCGCTGCTCGAGCGCGCGCTCGAGATCGCGCCCGAGGACACCGACGTGCTGCTCGCGCTCTCGCGCCTCGATCAGCGCGGCGGCGACATCGCCGCGGCGGTGAAGCACCTGGACGAGATCCTGCGCCTCGATCCGACGCAGGACAAGGTGCGCCGGCAGCGCGAGCTGCTCATGGCGCGCGACGAAGAGCGCTTCGAGGCGCCCTACGCGTGGGACGCGCGCACGGTGCTCGCGAATGCCGCGCGCGACTGGCAGAAGGACGAGCCCTTCACCGTGCTCGAGCGCACGCACGTGCACAAGGTCAACCGCGACGGCACGCACTCGAGCTACGAGCACCTGCTCTTGCGCGTGCAGAACGACGGCGGCGTGAAAGCGCTCGACGCCTACGGCCTGTTCTATCCCGAGGGCTCGACGCTCTCGGTGAAGAAGGTGCGCATCCTGCACGCCGACGGCTCGAGCGAGACCGCTCCCGCGCCGCGCGGCGGAGATCGCGAAGCGGGCGCGGGCTTCGTGCGAGTCTACGACCTTCCGCCGCTCAAGGTCGGCGATGCGGTCGAGCTCGAGTCCTACAGCGACACCAGCGTGCCGAGCGTCTTCGGCAACTACTTCGGCCTGCGCGACGAGTTCTATGCCGATCAACCCGATGGCTGGGCGCCGGTGCTGCGCTCGGAGCTGGTCGTCATCGCGGCGAAGGACCTCGAGCTCCACTTCAAGGAGCGCCACGGCGAGCGACTCGAGATCAGCGACGCGCAGGACGCGCAGGGCCGCAAGGTGCGCCGCTACGTCGCCCGCGAGCTCTTGCGACCGAAGCCCGAGACGGCGATGCCGCGCCGCAGCGAGCTCGCGCCCGCAGTCGACGTGACGACCTACGCGAGCTGGCAGGACTTCGCCACGTGGTGGTGGAGCTTCATCCAGAAGGAGTTCGTGAGCTCGCCCGCGATGCAGGCCAAGGTGCGCGAGCTGACGGAGAAGCTCCCCGACGAGCGGCAGAAGATCCAGGCGCTGGTGCGCTTCGTGGGCCAGGAGATCCGCTACAACGCCTGGCCGTTCGGCACGCACGGCTACCAGCCGTTCAGCGCGCCGGTGATCTTCGAGCGGCGTTTCGGCGACTGCAAGGACAAGTCGATCCTGCTGTGCCAGATGCTCGCGGAGATCGGCGTGCACGCGCACCCGGTGTTGATCAAGGCCGAGTCGTTCCGGCCGCAGGAGGAGCTCGACGCCGCGCTCGTCGAGCACTTCAACCACTGCATCGCCTACGCGCCGGCGACGAGCGAGCGTCCGGGCCTGTACCTCGACTGCACCGCCGATCGCAATCCGATCGACTACCTGCGCGGCGACGACCAGGGCGCGCGCGTGCTGCACGTCGACGCGGGCGCGGGCAGCCTGCACGACATCCCGTACGCGCCGCCCGCGGAGAACCAGATGCTGCGCCGCTACGAGGTGACGCTAGACGGGAAGGGCGACGCGACGGTGCAATTCGTCGACGAATCCAACGGCGGCTTCGGCGTGCGCCTGCGCTCGAACTACGGCGGCGAGAAGGGCGACATCGAGAAGCGCCTGGCGCGCGAGCTGCGCGAGTCCTTCGCGCGCGTCGACGTCGAGGACGTGAAGACGAGCGCCTTCGAGGACATCGGCACTCCCGCGCGTCTGGAGGTCCGCTTCAAGGCGAAACGCGTGTGGGCGGCCGAGCAGGGCGGCGCGAGCTTGCGCCTCTCCTTCGATCCGCTCGGCCTCGAGCGCGTCGCGGTCGAAGCGCTCGATCAACGCGCCTACGACGTCGTGCTCGACCGGCCCTTCGCGCAGGAGACCGTGCTGCGCTACCGCTTGCCCGAGGGCGCGAGCGTCGCGAGCCTGCCGCCCAAGGTCGAGGTGCGCATCGCGGGAACGCTCTCTTATGTGCAGGAAGTGCGCGCGGTCGACGGCGGCGTCGAGGCGCGCCATCGCTTCGAGCTGACGAAGCGCCGCATCCCGCTCGCCGAGTACGGCGAGTTCCAGGATGCGCTGCGCGAGATCCAGCTCGCCGAGCAGCGCACCGTGCGCCTCGAGCTCGCCTCGAAGACCCCGACGCCGCGTTGAAGCCGTGAGAGTGCCCCCGATGTCGAAACGATTCGTCGCGGCCGCGCTCGCGGCGCTCACCCTCGCGCTGCCGCTCGCCGCGCAGCAACCGGATGCGGACGCGCGCCTCTCGTCCTTCGCGCGGGAGCTGCTCTCGACCGTCGGCGGCGGACGCAGCGACGCCTTCGCGCTGCGCGCGCTCGAGCTCGCGAAGAGCGAGACTCAGCACCCGCTGGCCGAGATCGCGCTCGAGCTCGCCTGGGCCGAGCGCGAGAACCTCGCCGATCCCGCGGCGTTCGATCGCGCGCTCACCGCGCTCGATCCAGCGAGCTTCGACGCTCCCGCGCGAGCACGTCTCGCGACTTTGCAGGCCTTCGAGACGCTCGTGCACACGCCGGCCGAAGCGTTGACGCGCGAACGCGATCGCGACTGGTTCCCCGACCACCTGAGCCGCTTCCGTCTGCTCGCGCCGCTCATCGGACCGGATCCCTCGAGCGCCGGCCTCGATCTCGCGAGCGAGGCGAGCTACGCGAGCACGGCCGAGCACGCGCGCGGTCTGCGCGGCCGGCCCGCGCTGTGGATCGACGGCCAGCGCTCGGCGGCGCTGCCCTTCGTGCAACCCGACAGCTGGGTCGAGCCGATCGAAGGCTGCGGTCTCCTGTGCTTCGAGTTCGAGCATCCCGCCGGCGGGGCGGGCTACGTCGAGATCGACACGCGCGGCTCCGACGCCGCGCGCACGATTGACGGTCTTGCCGCGCGCGGCGTGCCGTGGACCGCGAGCGTGCACGATCCGCGCTGGTGGCTCTCGATCGACGACGCGCCGCCGCTCGAGATCGATCCTGTCGCGGCCGAACAGCCGCGTCGCATGCACGTGCCCGCGAGCTTCCGCGCCGGAGCGAACCGCATCGCGATCTTCGTGCGCCTCGGTGCGGGCGCGAGCTACGCGCTGCGCATCCTCGACGCGCGCGGCGAGATCGTGCGCGTGCGCCCGCTCGCGAGAGCGAGCGCGCTCGGCAGCCGTCCGGCGGCGTCGGCGAGCGCTCCGGCGGCCTTCGAGGACGGCGAGACGCGCTTGCGACGCGCGGCGAGCTCGCCCTACGCGCGCGCGCTGCTCGGCCTGCACCTGTGCCTCGACGAGCGCGCGGAGGAGGGCGTCGAGCTCCTGCGCGGCGCGATGGAGGCCGTGCCCGACGATGCGCGCCTCGCGCTGCTCTACGCGCGCTGGCTCTCGAACGCGCCGTACCTTCCCGACGTGTGGAAGCGCGCGCGCGCGCGCGCGATCTGGGAGCGGCTCTCGACGCAGGCCGAGCTGCCCGAAACCGAGATCGCGCTCGCGCGCGCCCTCGTGCGCGAGGACCAGGAAGAGGATTCGATCCGCCACCTCCAGCGCGCAGTCCAGCTCGAGCCGCGGAGCCCCGCGCCGTGGACCGAGCTCTCGCGCGTCTACCCGCGCCTGGAGATGACGCACGCAGCGGAGAGCGCGCTCGGGCGCGCGCTGTCTCTCGCGCCGGCCGACGGCCAGGCGCAGTGGCTCGCGGCGCAATCGGCGGCGAACCACGGCCTGTTGACGCGCGCGACGCAGCTCGTGCGCGAGCGCATGCGCGCGCGAGGCGCGTTCTCCAACGACTGGAGCGAGCTCGCGGGCCATCTCTCGGACGCCGGCGACGTCGTCGGCGCGCTCGCGGCGCTCGAGCAGGCGGCGCTGCGCGGCGATCACGGCGAGCACGAGTTCGAGAACGCGCACTTCCTCGCGCTGCGCGGCCGCGTGAAGGAAGCCGACCAGCTCTTCGCCGATCTCGCGCGCGCCTATCCGCTGTGGAGCGAGCCCGTGCTCGAGCGCGCGCACCTCGCTCGGCGCGCAGGAGACGGCAAACGCGAGCGCGAGCTGCTCGCGGCGGTGCTCGAGCGCGAGCCCGCTCACCTGGAAGCGCGCGAGCGCTGGAAGGCGCTCACGGGCGGCGAACGCACGGAGGAGCTCTTCGCGCGCTACCGCGCCGATCGCGAGCAGGTGCTCGCGGGCTACGACCGCGAGCGCTGGAAGGACTCGGTGGTGCGCGTGCTCGACAGCCAGGTCGTGCGCGTCTTCCGCGACGGCTCGCAGGAAGTCCTGACGCACGAGATCGTGCACGTGAAGGATCTCCAGGGCTGCGAGCGCGAGGGCACGCAGCGTCTCGGCGAACGCGTCGAGCGCATCGCGACGATCAAGGCGCAGGACGGCCGCGAGCTCGAGCCCGTGGCCGTCGAGCACGAGTACGTGATGCCCTCGCTGCAACCGGGCGACATGGTCGAGCGCGCGTGGCGCGAGCAGGCCGACGCGCCCGAGCGCGGCATCGAGCGCTTGAACAACTGGTTCTTCGCCTCGGTGGAGGAGCCGTTCTTCCTCAGCCGCTGGGTCGTGATCCTGCCGCGCGGCATGGAGCTCGAGCTCAAGCAAGGCCAGTTCGACGGCAAGCACGAGATCATCGAGGACGGCGACGACGTCGTGCACGTGTTCGAAGCTCGCGAGCGCGATCGCGTCGAGCCCGAGCCCGGCGCGCCGCCCACGCGTGATTTCCTGCCGTGGGTCGCTTTCGGCCGCACGATCGACGTCCTCGCGCGCGCGAGGGAGCAGAGCTTCGAGGAGCTGCGTCTGGCGACGCACGTCACGGCGGAGATCCGCGCCGCGGCCGCCGAGCACACGCGCGGTCTCCAAGGCGATCTCGCTCGCGCGCGGGCGCTCTACGCCTTCGTGCGCGAGCACATCCGCGAGCCCGACACGTCGAGCACGCTCTCCGCGACGGCTTCGTTGCTCGCGGAGGAAGGCAATCCCGCGCATCTCTACCTCGCGCTGCTCGAAGCGGCCGGCGTGCCGGCGGAGATGGTCTGGTCGCGCGATCGCGACCCGGCCGGCGATCCCGATCGCGGCGAGCCGTTTCCATCTCCCACGCGCTGGCAAGGACGGTTGCTCGTGCGCGTGCTGCCGCGCGACGCGCAGCCCTCGTGGTGCGATCTCACCGTGCGCGGTCTGCCCTACGGCGAGCTGCTCGGCAACGCGCCGCGCGCCGAGGCGCTCGCGAAGGACGGCGTGCGCGAGCTTCCGCCGCTCGAGCTCGAGCAGCGCGTCGGTTCGACGATGACGCTCGACTTCGAGGTCGCGGCCGATCTCTCGGCCAAGGCGAAGCTGCGCATCAGCTCGAGCGGCAACGCGGGCTACGTCGGCAAGGATCGACTGCGCGAGACGCCGGAGGCGCAGCGCAAGGCGCTCTTGACGCGCGTCTTCGGCCAGCTCGTGCCGCGCTTCGAGCTCGAGAGCTTCGCCACGCCGGGGCTCGAGGCGAGCGAGGACGATCAGCCGCTCGCGCTCGAGGCGCGGGGACGAGTGAAGTCCTTCCTCGACGAGACCGCGAGCGGTCTGACGCTCAAGCTCCCGTTCCCGCCCGTGCAGCTCGGCGCCTCGCTCGCGGGTGGCGAAGGCGAGCGCCACCTCGACTACGTCCTGCCCAGCGCGATCGTGTCGCTCATCGACGCGCGCATCACCCTGCCCGCGGGCATGCATCTCGTCGACGCGCCGCCGCGCACGCTCGAGTCCTTCGGCGAGGGCCGGTTCGAGCTCACGATCGAAGCCGTTCCCTCCTCGGCCGGGGAATCCCGGAGCGAGCTGCACATCGTGCGCAAGCTGCTCGTCCCGCCCTTCCGCATCCCCGCCGACGAGTACGGCGCGTGGTCGGCCTTCTGCGCCAAGGTCGACGAGGTCGAGCGCGTGCCGTTGCGTCTCGCGCGGTGACGCGCACGGGACGCGCGCGCTCCAGCGGCGCGTGACCTTTGCGTGAGGCGCAACGAAGTCGCGGAGTCGCGCCCTCGACCGCGCGGCGGATTTCGCGCGCATTCTGCGTTCTCGGCGATGTGCGCGCGCTCGCGTGCTTCGCGGAGCTGCGCGCACGCGCTACCGTTGGTGCTCGCTCGTCCGCTCGCGACTTCACCGTCACGCGCTCCTGCACAGTCCGCGTCTTCAAGATCCAACGGGGGAGAGGAACATGTCGACTCGCATCGCGCTCATCAGGAACGGCGACGACGCCGTGCTGTTCTGGAGGATCGAAAAGCCCATCGCGGGCTGCCTCGGCTTCGCGCTCGAGCGCGAGCAGAAGCTCGCCGACGGAAGCACGCGCCGCAGCGTGCTCGGGAACCGCATGGGCTTCGAGCACGATGCGCCCAGGCTCGGCGAGCAGCGGCCGTCGACCGTCTGGCCGTTCCAGCGCTTCTCGTGGGCCGACTTCTCGGTGAACCGCGGCGATCGCGTGCGCTATCGCGTCGTGCCGATGGTCCGCGCGCAAGCCGCGGGCGCGCCGGGCGGCGAGCTGCAGCAGCAACTCGAGGAGCGCAGTGCGTGGACCCCGTGGACCACGCTCTCCTCCGATGCGGCCGACGGCTTCTCGGTCTACTTCAACCGCGGCCTCGTGATCTCGCAGTTCATGGCGCGCTACCTCGACGATCTGCGCCGCGAGCAGCATCTGGCGAGCCGCGACGAGGCGCTCAAGCTCTTCAAGCAGAGCCTGGACGAGCACGAGCTCCCGATCCGCGTCTTCCTCGCCGGCGACCTGCGCGTGCGGATGCTCGAGCTGCTCGAGACGGCGCGCAAGAAGAAGCAGCACGTCTTCGGCGCGCTCTACGAGCTCGAGGACGACGAGCTGCTCGACGCGCTCGAGAAGCTCGGCGCGCGCGGCCACGTCGTGCTCGCCAACGGCTCGATCACGCCGAAGACGGGCGAATCGACGGCGGACGCGCGCAAGCGCGACCAGAACAAGGCCGCGCGCAAGCGTCTGCGGGATGCGGGTCTCGAGGTGAAGGACCGTTTCATCTCGCCGGGCGCGCTGGGCCACAACAAGTTCCTCGTCGTCACCGATTCCAAGCGCAAGCCGCTCGCGGCGTGGACCGGCAGCACGAACTGGACGAAGACGGGCTTGTGCACGCAGCTCAACAACGGCTTGTGGATCGACAACGCGGCGATCGCGCGCGAGTACCTCGACCAGTGGCAGCGGCTCGCCGACGCGCAGAGCGAGTTTCCGACGGCGCTCGTCGCCTCGAACAGCGCCGTCAAGCAAGTCCAGGCGAAGAAAAGCGCGGCCTCGATCTGGTTCTCGCGCACGTCGAAGAAGGTCGACCTCGACGCGCTCGACGAGATCGTGAACGGCGCGCAGGACGGGATCCTGTTCCTGATGTTCCAGCCGGGATCGTCGGGGCCGCTCGCGACGATCCGCCAGCGCATGCGCGACACGCCCTCGCTCTACGTGAAGGGAGTGGTGAGCACGCTGCCCGGTCCCGACGAGACGGCGGTCGACGTGAACTCGATCGGCGACGGCGTCTCGCACCCCGCGCACCTCGACGTCGTCCAGCCGCAGGGTTTCGCGACGCCGTTCGCGAACTGGGCCGCGACGGTGACGCGCGAAGAGTTCCTGAACGGCCCCGGCCGCATCGGCTTCGCGATCGTGCACTCGAAGGTGATCGTCGTCGATCCGTTCACCAAGCCGGTGGTGGTCACCGGCAGCCACAACTTCTCGGCGAGCGCGAGCTCGAAGAACGACGAGAACTTCGTCGTCGTGCGCGGCAACTCCCTGCTCGCGCGCGCCTACGCGGCGCACATCGTCTCGACCTACCAGCACTACCGCTGGCTCTCGCTCGTGCAGGAGTTGCAGCGCAAGCACAAGACGCTCGGCGGCTTCCTGCTCGAGACGGATGCGTGGCAGAAGCGCCATCTGCAAGGTGCGTCGCGTCGCGAGCTCGAGTTCTGGACGCGCTGAGCGACGACCTCGCGCGGCACGCTCACGACGTTGGGCGCGCACGCGTGCTCTTGGCGTCATGGAAATGGAAACGTCGTGGAGACGACGCCGCGCTCCGGCAGTTCGAGCGTCGTGTCGTCCAGCGTAGGGAGCTCATCGAAGTTCTCGACGTAGGCCCGGCCGCCGAGGACGACACGCTGACTCCCGCGCAGGACGAACGTGATGGGAGCGGTGGAACCGCGCTCCCACGACGCACGCGCAGAAGGATCCCGCTCATTCTCCGTGCCGACGAGCAGCAACACCCGCCGGAACGCCTCATTCGTCTCGACGCGGATCTCGAGCCGGCACAACGCCAGGCCGCGCAGGTCGACGTCGAGCGTGCGCTGCTCGCCGTCGATGAGCCGCGTGTGGAAGGATGCGAGTTCGCCGATCGCGCGTGAGTCCGACCCTATGCGGCCTTCGAGCTCGCCGGGCGCGAACCCGCTCCACGACCAGCCGTCGTCCTCCGTGCGCGCCGTGGGCGTCACGCTAGCGCCGTTTAGGCGCAGCTGAAGCAGCTTCGCGAAGTCTCGAGCGCGCAATGGCTCGTCGACGAGTACGCGCAGCCGCAACGACGCCTGACCGAGCGGAAGCTCGAGCGCGCCGAGGTCTCGCGCCTCCGCGGGGCGCAGCGTCAGGTCCCGCATGATGCAGCGCATCCCCGCTTCCTGCCCGTCGACCGCGAGCAACTCCCATCGTCCGGAGTCGAGCCCCGCGAATTCGAATGCGCCGTTGCCGTCCACGAGCGTTTCCCGGAGCTCGCGTTCGATCGAGCGGCGCGTTTCGCGACGTGGAGCGAGCTGCGCGAGCTCCCCGACGCGCGATGATTCGCGGTAGGACTGCGCCTGCGATGGCGCTCCGACCGGGCGCAACACGACGCGACCCGACGGGAGCGGCACGCCCGCGCGCGTCAGCCGGCCGCGCAGCGCAGCGCACGGCTGGAGCAGGAGCAGCTGTTCGCGTTCGGCGGCGAGCGCCTGCACGCAGGGCGCGTACCCTTCGGCCCACGCGACGACGCGTTGCGGAGGCGACTGCACGAACACGAAGACCTCGCCGCGCGCGTGCGGTGTCGGCGTGGGCAGCAGCGCAGATTCCGGCGCGGCGTCCGGCTTCGCGTCGGGCTCATTGCGAGTCGAGCGCGGCTTTTCGGCGTCCGGCGGCAGCTCGGCGAATCCGAAGACCTCGACCGCAGCGCGCGTGCGCGCGTCGAGCACGGTCACGACGCAACCCGAGCGGCGCGCGAGCTGGATGCGGATGCCGCTCGTCCCCGGACGCACGAAGGGTTGCGCGCTCCGCAGGCTCGTCCACTCCGAGAACTCCGCGCCGCCGGAGCACAGATACAGCGGGCGGTCGTCGTCGGGCACGAGCCGGAACGCCCCGTCGGCGGAGGTCCAGGTACGCGCGAGCGTGAGCTCCGCGCCCGCCGGCGATTTCGTGCAGGCGCGAACGAGCTGCGTGCTCACGGGCGCGCCGTCGTCGTCGACGACGACGCCCGTCACCGCTGAAGCGCGTGCGATGACGAGCTCGACGTTGTCGATGGTCTCGCTCGGCGCGAGCGCGATGTCGCGCAGGCACGCGCAACCGGCCTCGGGCTCGACGGCTTTCAGCTTGTAGCTGCCGGACGGAACGCAGGCGAGCGCGAAGGTTCCATCCTCGCGCGTGGCCGTCGAGACGACGCAGCGCCCTTGAGCTCGCAGCTCGACGGCCGCGTCGCGCACTGCGACTCCGTCCTTGAGGCGCACGCTCCCGAGGATCGCGCCTTCGAAGCGCACGACGAGATCGCCGAGATCGTTGTCGCCTTCGTGGATGCGGCTGCGCGCGAGATCGAGCTCGTCCACGAGGTCCTCCGCGAGTGCGCCGCGGTAATCCTGCGTCTCGATCTCCAGGTGCAGCAGCCGGCCGGCGATCGAGGTGGTGACGAGCTCGAAGGTTCCATCGTTCGCGCTCGTCGCGCGAACGGCGTGCGTGCGCGCTTCTCGTCGCCGTCTCTCCGCGTCGTCGGCGCGGCTCCGGATCTCGACCTCGAGCGCGAAGACCCGGATCGTCGCTCCGGCCAGCGCTCGATGCGCGTCATCGACGACGCGACCCGCGAGACGAGCCTCCCCGGCGCGCGTGCGCACGCGAGGCTGCGCGTCGGGCGAGCTCTCCAGCTGCACGCTGGCCGGCTCTTCGTCCGGCCGCGCGGTTCCGAAGTCGATCGCGGGGGCTTCGATTCCCGTCGTCGCGCGCGGCTCGCCATGGCGGAGCGCGAAGCACGCGACGATCGTCCCGACGAGAACGCAGCACGCGAGCAGGATCGAGCGGCGCATGAACGGCACGGCGGAGTGCGAGGCTCCGCCGTCTTCAGGCTAGCACCGCGCCGCGCGCGCCCGCGATCACATCGTCTTCAAGAGCTCGGCCGCTTGTCCGCCCGGGTCCTTGGTGTCGATCGCCTGTTCGATCTTGCCGTCGGGGCCGATCACGTAGGTGAAGCGCTTGGCGTACTTGTCTTTCGGACTCTCGGCGGCGTGGTACGCGAGGCCGATCTTGCGATCGACGTCGCAGAGCAGCGGGAAGTCGTAGCCGAACTTCTCCGCGAACGCCTTGTTCTCTGCCGGCGTGTCGAAGGAGATGCCGAGCACGACGACGCCTTTCGATTGATACTCGCGGATTCGATCACGGAACCCGCACCCTTGCCTGGTTCACCCGGGCGTGTCGGCCTTTGGATAGAACCAGAGCACGACGCGCTTGCCCGCGTAGTCCTTCAAGCGCTGCATGCGGCCGAGATGGTCCTGGACTTCGAACTGCGGAGCGGGATCGCCGACCTTCAACATCTCGCGCCTGCCTTTCTGGAACACTTCGCCGAAGAGATGGCGGAACATGCGCGCATCGTAGCGGCGCGTGCGAGCCGAGTCAGCCGCGGAGCCGAGCGGCACGCGCGGCCCGCGATGCACTCCGCAGTCCCTTCGTCAGCCGATGGAGCGGAGCGTTGCGGAACCCCGATGATCTCTGGCGCCTCACCGGCATTTCTCGCACGTGTGCGCAGCGCGAGCCACGCGACGAGCGCGAAGGCGAGCAAAATTCCGATCAGGACGACGCGTCGCACTTCAACACCACGGACGGAGACGCCCGGTCCGTTCAGACTAGCACTCGCTTACGCCGCCTCGCGCGTCAGCGTTTCGCGCCGGCAGGAGGAGGCTCCGCGCCGAAACGCTCGTCGACCTGGCGCAGCCGCTCTTCGAGGAGGCGCGCGAGGTCCGAGTCGCCGCGACTGTCCTCCGCCAGTGCGCGACGCGCGGAGCGGTAGATCGCGCGCGCCTCCACGGGGTCGTCCTGCTGGAGGCGGCAGAAGGCGAGGCGTCGTTGCGCATCGATCGTGACCTCGGCGGCTGGACCGAAATGATCGAGATGACCGTCGATCGCGCAGCGCAGCAAGAGCTCCGCTTCGGCCGGGCGCCCCAAGCGCATCAAGACGTCGGCGCGGTTGATGTAGGCCTTGTGCGTTTCGGTGTTGTCCTCGCCGTAGGCTTGCAACAGTCCTGTCACGGCCTGCGCCGAGTAGGGCTCGGCCTGCGCGAACTTCTTCGCCTCCACGAGGACGGCCGTCATCGTCGTCGCGGTCATGCACGCGTACGGACTCGTGGCGCCGAGGAGCGTGCACGTCTGCTGATGCAGCTCGCGCGCAGTGGTTTCGGCCTCTGGAATCTGGTCGAGGTAGATCAGGCACTGCACGATCGTTCCGAGGGACGTGAGCGCGTCCTCTTCGAGCCCCAGCTCCTGCTCGAGCGCGCGGCTCTGGCTCGCGATCGCGAGCGCTTCGGCCCACTCGCCGGCGTCGGCGAGGGCCTGCGCGAGGTTGCCGTACGCGCGCGTCGTGCGTTGGTCGCGCTCGCCGAATTCGGTGCGCAAGACCTCGAGCGCGTCGCGCAGCGGACCGACCGCGGCTTCGGGCCGTCCGCGATCGCGCTCCACGGCCGCCTGGTCCGCGCGCACGAGCACGAGCTGGGGGTCGTCGTCGGGAGCGACGGCGCGCAGGTGCTCCACCGCGTTCCGCAGGTTCGAGTCGGCAGCCTCGAATCGACCCATGCGATTGAGTGTCGCTGCGACGATCGAGCGCACTTCGGCCTCGACGCGCGGCCGGCCTTCGAAGCTGTGGTCGATGCGACGATGGGCCCGCTCGACGACCACGTGCAGCGGAACCTCCGTACCCAGGTTCTCGGCGCCTTCCCACAGGATCTCGCGCACGAATCCGAGCACGTCGCGGGTGTCCTTCTCCGCCGCCAGCGCCGTGCGCATGCTGCTGTAGGAGAGCGCCATTCCGGCGATCAGCGCCGACGCAGCGCCGATGGACGATCCGACGAGCGCGCGATGCCGGCGCACGAAACGACCGGCGACGTACGTCGCGTGCGCGGGTCGAGCGCGGACCGGTCGATCGTCGAGATGGTTCTGGAGATCGTCCGCCAGCGCCGACGCGCTCTCGTAGCGGCGCGCGGGATCGATCTCGAGCCTTGGCGAAGATCGCGTCGAGGTCGCCGCGGAGCCGCTTGCCCGACTCGGCGAGCCGTGGCGCTGGCTCGTTCCTCAGGCGGGCGAGCGTCTGCGCGCGCGACAATCCCGTGAAGTCGTGCGGACGCCGACCCGCCAGGGCCTCGAAGCCGATGACGCCCAGGGCATAGACATCCGTGCGGACGTCGATGATCGATGCGTCCGCACCCGCCTGTTCGGGGCTCATGTACGCGAGCGTCCCCGCGACGGCGTCGGAGCCGCCGGACGACGTTTCTCCAGCGCGCATGTCGACGGGCGAGAGCGCGATCCCGAAATCGAGGATGTGCGGCTTGCCGAGCGCGTCCACCAGGATGTTGCCCGGCTTGAGGTCGCGGTGGATCACCTGCCGTTGATGGGCAAAGTGCACCGCGCGCGCGACGACGATCAGCAGTCTCAGTCGCTCGTTGAGCGTGGGCTGCGCGCGCTCCAGGTAGCTCGTCAACGGCTCCCCGTGGATCAGCTCCATCGCCACGTACGGTCGCGACACGCCTCCGGCCACGTCGATGCCGACGGCGTAGCAGCGGGCGATGCACTCGTGCTCGAGCCGCGCGAGGACGTCACCTTCGTACTTCAGGCGCTCGAGATCGCGCTGCGTCGCTCGCCCGGCAGCCGCGACCTTGAGCGCTACCTCGCGACGTGGGCTGTCCTGTAGTGCGCGGTAGACGACGCCGAAGCCGCCCGTCCCGATGACTCCGAGGATCTCGAACTCGCCGATGCGCTGCGGCAGCGGAGCGTCCGCGTCCGTCGGCGCAGGTTCAGCGACCGCGTCGCGGATGACACCCCGGATGCGCTGCGGATCGAGCACGCTGGCAGCCGAGTCGTAGTTGCGCAGCAAGGTGCGCAGCTCCGCGGCCGACTCCGCGTCGTTCCCGACTTCGCGCCGGACGAACGCCTCGCGTTCGGTCGGCGCCAGCTGGCGCGCCCTCTCGAGGAGTTCCGCCAGGCGTTCGTCGTCGCTGGACATGCTGGTCACGCACCTTGCATGCAGTTGTAGAGTCGCGTCCGTGCGAGACCCCATTGCAGACCGACCCATTCGCGCTGCACACCGAGTTGCTCGGCGACCTCCTGCTGCGTGAGGCCTCCATAGAACAGGAGCTCCACGATCCTGCCCTGCATCTGATTCTGCTTCTCGAGCCGTTGCAGGCACTCTTCGATCGCCAGCACGTCCTCGTCGTCGAAGCCTCGCGTTGCGACGGCAGCCTCGTCGAGGTCCAAAGCCACGTTGCGCCGCACGTCGCGCTTGACGGCCACGCGTGCCTTGGCGCGGTCGCCGATGATCTCGCGGAACTTCTTGGCCGCGAGCGCGAGGAAGTGACCCCGATCGCGGATCTCCACTGGACCTCCGGCGAACAGCCGCTGCCAGAGCTCGCCGAGGATCGCCGACGGATGCAGCGAGTGCACCTGGGCCTGGTCGTGCACAGACCGTCTGGCGATGATCCTCAACTCGCCGTCCAGACGCTTCAGCAGCTCGTCCTGCGCCCACACGTCGCCTGCGGTCGCGCGTTGCAGAAGTACGACCGTCGGATCGTCGCTGTTCGAGTTCATGCCGGCTCTCCCTCGTCCGAGCTCGCAGTCGCAACAGCTCGGCCGACTGCGCGACGATAGCAGAGCAGATCGAGTGCGAGGGATGCAACCAGGCGCGTGGAATCTGGACGCGCTCCACTGCAGCCGAGTTGCTGTGCCCGAGGGAGAACCGCTGAACAGGCGCAGCGTCCGTGCGTTTCCGCCGTCATCTCGCCGCCGCAATGCACGGGCCGTGGGTTCGTGGAGAGTCCGAGGCCGCTTTGTTCCTTCCGCTTCGGCCGCAACGCCGGCACAGGCGAGTCGACTCGCCAGTGCCGAGGCGGAGCGAGGGGCGCGATCGACGCCACTCGGAGTCGACTCGATCACCAGACGAGTCGAATCCCATTCGTGATGTTGAATGTCGCCGGCGGACAGTACGCGGCGGAGGCATTGCGGTAGTAGCACTGGTAGTAGGCGGTGAGACCGCTTCCCGGCGGGGTCTGTCCCTTGAGCGAGAGAGTTGCATTTCCAGGTCCGGGGAACTGAGATGCGCCGTTCACCGTCTGCTTCGCGCTCAGACGAATCAGAAAACCGTCGACGCACCGGATGCCATCACCAAACGTCAGTCCGCCGGCCATGAACTGATCGCCCTTGAGATAGATCGATGTCGTCGCGTTTGGCATGCACGAGCCCTGGAGCACCATGGTGTCCGGACTCGTGTTGCCGACGGCCAGGAGCAGGGCTCCGGAGTAGTACACCGAGTTGGCGCAACCGCGCCCGCGCGCGCCCGTGTCACTACACGGGCAGGGCGTGGCGAGCGAGCCATCGCCAGAGCAGAAACCTTCGGCCTGCGGCGAGCTCCAAGACACTTCGTTCCAGCGGGCGTTGTGCAGACCCCCGTGTGCTCCGACGTCGTTCGTGGGCTGACCTTGGCCCGGCGGCAGCCTGTAGTCGTCGTTGGTTCCGGGTGGCATCCCCTGTTCCCCCTGGTCCGCGCAGGGGGATCCCAAGAGGATGGTCAGATCGCAGTTGTCACAACCCGTGCCCGAGAACGCTGGATTCAGGTCGAAGTTCCCGTTGGTCCACGGGAGCGCGAGACCCTGCAAATCGCAGCTCGCGAGCGAGACGGTCCCCTGATACTGCGGTCCATATGTCGGCGGGGTCGTCGGGTTGTTGAAGTAGAGGATGCAGTCAGTGAGGTTGACCGTTCCCGAGCCCTGATACACGCCCCAATTGGAATTGCGCGCAAACGTGCAGTTTGCCGCGTTCAGCGTCGTGGCATCGACGTACAAACCGCTTCCAAGGAGGCTGGTATTCGCATCCGTCAGATTGCATCCAACGACGCAATCGTCCATGCGCGAGGCGCCCGGCCCTCGAATGGAGAGCCCGCCGCCGAATGCCTGTCCTCCGCAAAAAGCGCCACTGCAGAATCCCCGGGCCGAGTTGCTGCGGATGACGCAGTTGCGCAGCGTCGCGGTGTCGGAGGCCTGCGGCTGGAGCTCGAGCCCGCCGCCTCCGGCGGACGCCGAACAGAAGTTCCCGCTGCACACGGCATAGGATGTATTCGACTCGATCAAGCAGTTCTCGATGTTGCTCGACCCGTAGGCGAACACGCCTCCCCCGACGTAGCCTCCGCCCAATCCGGCTGGGTTCACGCTGTTGCCTTGGATCACGCAGTCCATCAAGTCGAGCAGCGCACCGCCGGTCATCGTCGCGTTGATGGCTCCGCCGTTGAGGGCCATGTTCGACTTGAACGTGCAGCGCGTGATCGACACGCTCATTCCGTTGTTGACGATGCGGATGGCGCCGCCCTCGGCCGGCGTGGGCGATGTCAGCAGGTTGGTGTTGCCGGTGAACACGCAATGGTCGATCGTCGGGGCGCTGTTCACGATGGTGATCGCGCTGTCGCTGGCGTTCTCGAATTGGCAGTGACGCAAGATGGAGGTGCTGCCGGCTCCATTGAAGGAGATGCCCGCCCACGGGTTGATCGGGTCTTGGGCCACGAAGCGAATGGGCTGGTCTGCCGTTCCTACGGCGACGAACCCGAAGTTGACTTGCAGATCGACCCCCGCGCAGAGCTGCACCTCGACACCGGGGTCGATCGTCAGATTCAGGATCTGGACACTCCCGTTGATGCAGTACGGCGAACCGGAGAGCGGCCATGTCGTGTTGACGACGGGCCCGGAGATGCACGTGGCGCTCGTGCACGGACTGGCCTGAGCCAGGCCTGGTGCCGCCGTCGATGCGGACAATGCGGCCGCCAGAGACAGGCGGAAACACAACGCGCGCAGATGAGAGGTGAGTGACTTCACGATCGTCCTTCCTTCGGGTGCCTTCGGTGCGTCGGCCGTCGGGACGCGCTTCGTCCCCGACCCGAAAGCGACGAAAGCCCGCGACGTGTCGCCGCTTTCGCCGAATAGGCGCGACCAGCGGCTGGCCGGGGTCACGCTGTGCGAGCGACGGTCGAGGCCGCGGACGTCGGCGTCAGCGCGCAGGAGGCGTATCCGGGCACGTGGCCAGCGCACGCACGCTGCAACGGAGGCGGGTTCGAATCGAGCCACCGCGGCTCACGGCCTCGCGGCGTGGCTGGCCGAGTCATCCCGTCGAGATGGAGGAATCGACGCCGTCAGCTCTGGCGCGGCTCGTCGTCGGTGGGGGACTCGTCATCACCCGCCGGGTCGCCTTCGGGCTCGTAGCCCTCGGCCGGCTCGTCGTCGGAGCCTTCTTCGACCTCGAACTCGTCGTCGCCCTCGACATCGCCTTCGACCGAGCTCAACGGCGGGATGGCGAAGTCCGCTCTTCCCTCGGGATCCTTCGCCGGCACGATCGGCGGCTCGTCGCGCAGCGCGGGGTTGATCGCCATGTCGCGCTCGCGCGCTTCGCGGATGAGCTTGGCGATGTCGTCGGCGTGCTCCGCGGAGTCGTCGTAGATCCACGAGAGGCGCGGCATGCGCCGGACTTCCAGGACGCGCGACACCTGGCGCTGGATGAAGCCGGCGGCGTGATCGAGCATGTGCTGCGCCTTGCTCTTGTCCGCCTTCCCGCCCAGCACGGAGTAGTAGATCTTGCCGCTGGTGATGTCGCTCGAGAGCTTGACGCGCGTGATCGTGATGAACGACGCGCGCGGATCGGCGAGCTCGAATTGCAGGCAGTGAGCGGCGCGCTCGAGGATGCGCGATTCGAGGCGGGCGATCGTGCGCGGGTTGGCCATGGGCCGGGCGAGGCAGCGGAGAGCGGTGCGGCGGAGAACGTCGAGCTCACGCGCTCCGGCGCGTCAGAGCCTGCAGCCCTGACACGCTCGGGAGCCTAGGAGCGGGCGGCCTTCTCGCCCAGCAAGCGCTTGACCTTGATGATGCGGAAGCACTCGATCACGTCGCCGACCTCGATCGTCTGCAGATCGCGCACGGTGAGACCGCACTCGAAGCCTTCGCGCACTTCCTTGGCGTCGTCCTTCTCGCGCTTGAGCGAGGAGAGCACGCCGTTGTGGATCACCTGGCCGTTGCGCAGGACCCGCACGCGGCTGTCGCGGAAGGCCGAGCCGTCGGTGACGAAGCAGCCGGCGATGTTGCCGACCTTCGACGACTTGAAGATGCGGCGCACTTCGACGTGGCCGGTGACCTCTTCCTTCTGCTCGGGCGCGAGCAGGCCTTCCATCAGGGCGCGCATGTCGTCGAGCAGCTCGTAGAGCACCTCGTAGTGGCGGATGGCGATGTTCTCGCGCTCCGCCAGCGCACGCGCCTTGTCGTTGACGCTGGTGTGGAAGGCGATGATCGTCGCGTTCGCGCTCGCGGCGAGCATGGCGTCGCTCTCGGTGATCGCGCCCACGCCGGCGTGCAGCACCTTGACCTCGACTTCCTCGTGCTTGAGCTCGCCCAGCGCGCTCTTGAGCACCTCGACCGAGCCCTGCACGTCGGCGCGCACGACCAGGTTGACCATCTGGCGCTTGCTGTCGGCCACGGCGCGCATGAGCGACTTGGCGTCGACCGTGCGGCGTTCGACGGCCATCGAAAGAGCGCGCGTCTTCTTCTCGCGCTCCTCGGCGACTTCCTTGGCCTTGGCGAGCGAATCGAGGACATAGAACGTCTCGCCGACGCTCGGCAGCTTGTCGAGACCCATGACCTCGACCGGCAGCGACGGGGGAGCCGTGTCGACCACGCGACCGAGGTCGTCGTGCATCGAGCGCACCTTGCCGTAGCCTTCGCCCGCGAGGATCACGTCGCCGCGGTTGAGCGTGCCGTCCTGGATCAGGAGGTGCGCGACGATGCCCTTGCCCTCGTGGATCTCGGCTTCGAGCACGACGCCCTTCGCCGGTCCGGTCGGGTGGCAGCGCAGCTCGAGCACTTCGGTCTCGAGGAAGACGCGTTCGAGGAGCTCCTCGACGCCTTCCTTCTTGACCGCGCTCACCGGCAGCATGGCCGTCGTGCCGCCCCATTCCTCGGGGTGCAGGCCCAGGCGCGAGGAGATCTGCTCCATCGCGCGCTTGATGTTCGCCTCGGGCTTGTCGGCCTTGGTCAGCGCGACGACGACGGGCACCTTGGCGGCGCGCGCGTGGTTCAGCGCTTCCTCGGTCTGCGGCATCGGGCCGTCGTCGGCGGCGACGACGAGGATCACGATGTCGACCGCCTTCGCTCCGCGCGCGCGCATCTGCGTGAACGCGGCGTGACCCGGCGTGTCGATGATCGTCAGCGTGTGACCCTTCTTGGTCTTCACCTGGTACGCGCCGATGTGCTGCGTGATGCCGCCCGCTTCGCCTTCGGCGACGCGCGAGTTGCGGATCGTGTCGATCAAGGTCGTCTTGCCGTGGTCGACGTGGCCGAGCACCGCGACCGTCGGCGGGCGCGTGGCGAGATCCTCGGCGACGACGTCGGAGCGCGACTTCGTCAGCTGCTGGATCAACTCTTCCTCGGCTTCGGCGATGCGGCGGATGCGCAGCTCGACGTCGAACTCCTGCGCCAGGAGCAGCGCCGTGTCGTCGTCGAGGATCGAGTTGATGTTCACCTGCCCGGGGATCATCCCCAGACCGCGCACGGCGACGGTGAGCACTTCACCGGGCTTGACCGACAGGCGCTCGGCGAGCTTCTTCACCGTCACCGGCAAATCGATCTCGACCGTCGTGCCGCCGTAGGGAGAGGCGCCGCTCATGCGGCCGCGCGAACGCTCGTGACGTCCGCCGCCGCCTCCACCGCCCATCGACTGGCCGGGGCCGCCCGGACCGCCGGGGCCGGGCTTGGCGCCGGCGCGGCCAGGAAGCGACTGAACTCGCGATCGCGCAGCTGCGTCGCGGTGAGCTTCTCGCGCGTGCCGCGATCGCCGCGCACGAGCGCCTTCTTCTTGTCGTGGCCGAGCGTCGGACGCACGTCGGGCGCGACGTCGTCCTTCGAACGCAGGCGACGCGATTCCTGCGTCGGCTTCTTCGCTTGCTGGCTCTTGAGCTTGGAAAGGTCGATGAAACCGACCACCTTGCCCGCCGGCTTGCTGCGCGCGGGCACGGGAGCGAGCGGCGCCGCTCGAGCGCACTGGCTGCCGCGGAGCCGTCGACGGAGCCGGCGCGACCGGCGGTGCGGCGCGTCTCCGCGCGCGACCGCGGCCGAGGCTCGCTCTTCGCCGGCTGGGGTGGATGCGCGAGCGGAGCTCGCGTGGGTGTTGCCGGCCGCCCGGAAGCGCGAGACGGAGCCTCGACCTTCGGCGCTTCGGCGTCGGCGCGCGCGGCGCGCTCGGGACGGGCCTGGCGGACGGCGCGGGCGTGGCGACGCGCGCGGCGATGTCGCTCCGACGCGGTTCCTGCGGCGCGCTCGTGCGCGGCGCGGGAGTGGGCTCGACGTGCGGTTCCGGCTCGACCTCGGCCTCCGCGTCGGGCTCGGGCTCGATCGGCACGGGGCGCACGACGCTCGGCGGCGTCGGGCGAGTCACGATCGGCGCGGCCTTGACGATCGGCGCCGGCGGTTCGGGCTCGGTCTCGACCTTCTCGTCGGCGTCCGGCTCGCCCGTGAGGCTGAGGCGCTTCTTCTTCTTGCGCAGCACGAGGCCGCCCGCGCCCGCGTCGGCCGGAGCGGCTTCCGTCGGTGCCGCAGGCAACGCGGCGACCGGCTTGCGGCCCTCGGCCTCGAGCATGCCCTGGATCTGCAGCACCTGGAAGTCGTCCAGCACCGACGCCGGTCCCTTGATCTGCGAGAAGCCGCGATCCTTCAGCTTCTTGGCCAGATCCGGACCGGACAGGCCGTATTCCTTGGCGAGATCGTAGATGCGCTTCTTCTGGGTCAAGCGGGGCGGTCTTCTTCTGCGGCGAGGGCTGCGTGCGGTGTTGTGGGCTGGCGATCGTCAGGCGTTGCGCGCGGTGCGTTCGCCGGCTGCTTGTGGGACGTCTTCGGCGGCATCACTGCCGCGCTCGTCGCCCTTCTCTCCGTCCGGGGTCTCCCCGTCGGAAGGATCGGTGGGCGGCGCGCCGCCGGAGGCCTCGTGCTCGAACTCGGCGCGCGTCTTGATCTCGATCTCCCAGCCGCAGAGCTTGCTGGCGAGTCGGACGTTCTGACCCTTCTTGCCGATGGCGAGCGACTGCTGGTCCTCGTCGACGATGACGACCGCGGAGTGGCTGTCGGTGTCGGGATAGATGTTGTCGATGTGGATCGTGGCCGGCTTCAGGCCGTTCATGATCAAGGTCTCGAGCGAGTCGGACCACTTGATGATGTCGATGCGTTCGCCGCGCAGCTCGTCGATCACGGCCTTGATGCGCGAGCCGCGCACGCCGACGCACGCGCCGATCGCGTCGATCTTCGGATCGGCGGAGACGACGGCCATCTTCGTGCGGTAGCCCGGCTCGCGCACGACGCGCTTGATCTCGATGATTCCATCGGCGATTTCCGGCACTTCCAGCTCGAACAGGCGGCGCACGAGGTCGGGGTGCGTGCGGCTGACGAGGATGCGCACGCGCGAGCCGTCCTTGCGCACCTCGACGATGATCACG